>CAZGXB010000009.1:0-26295 GCA_964529615.1 uncultured Candidatus Saccharibacteria bacterium | reverse complement strand
CGGGAGTTGGATTTGAACCAACGACCTTTTGGTTATGAGCCAAACGAGCTACCAAGCTGCTCTATCCCGCGATACCTTTTGATTATAGCACGACAATTTAATAATTACAAGGACTTTTTTGCGGATTTTTGATGTTTGGGGCGAGAAGGCAGGATTTCTAGGGGTGAGGGGGATTTTAATACAATGTATAATAGGGGTGGCATAAGGTAGATCTGGAGGGCGTTGGGGAGGCCGGAGAAAAATCCGAGGGAGGCGAGATAGGCCACGCAGAGGGGCAAGAGGAGAATGAAGGGCGAGGTCGAGCGTGAAGCGGGAGCAGAGGCGGAGGAAGGTTGAGCACGAGAGCGGAGGCGACTGAGGTACGGAGCGAGGAGATAAAAGGCGACGAAGAGGATGACTAGTATGCCGAGAAGGCCGCCCTCGAGGAGGAGGCTGAAATATTGATTTTGGACGATTTCTTTGGGTGAGGGGACGGCAGTGGGGTCGTGGGCGTGCATGGCGACGCCAGCACCGCCTAAGCCAACGCCGAAGAAGACGGTGCGGGGCGAAGCTGACCAGGTCGAAAGAGCAGAGCGATTGAGGTCGAGGCGGACATTGGTGGATTCGGCGACATAGCCGGAGAAGGCTGAGGATTCAGGCGCCGAGGAGGGCGCGGAAGTGGAATCGGGAGCGGAGGAGGAAGATGAGGAGGATGCGGCAGGGACTTCGGCGAGAGGGCGGAGATCGACGAGGCCGAGGGAGAGCTGGTGTAGGGATTTCGTGATACCGGAGAGGAAAGTGTCGCTGGTGGGGGAAAGGGCGGAGAAAGTTCCCTGCGCGAGGAGCGAGAGGAGAAAAGTGAGAACAGGCAAGAGAATGAGGATCCGAAGCGAGCGGAAAGAAAGGCGAGAACGTAGAGCGAGACAAAGCATGACGAAAAGCGCGAGTGCGTAAGCATAAATGGCGCCGCGAGAGAAAGTGATGAAAAGGGTGGTGGAAATGAGACCAGCGAGGGCGAGAAGAACGCGGAATTGGGGCTTGGTATAGGAAGAGCGGCGGAAAATGAGGAGATAGAGCGCGAACAGCGCCGGGGCGAGGAGAAGATTACCCATAAACTGCGGCTCGATAGCGAAACCGGAAGGGTGTGGAAAACCGAAGGTGGTATAGCTGCAGCCGGCGCAGAGGAGGGTGTGGTCGCGAGTGGCGCCGAAGACATCGAAGAGGCTCTGGAGCCAACAGACGCAGCAGATGAGGGCGGCGGAGAGAATAATGGAGGAAGTCAAGGTGGAGCGGAAGGAGCGGTAGCGGGGGTACTGGGAGGAGAGGAGCGGCGGGAGACTGATGATGGTAAAAAGGGCGAAGAAGAGTAACCAAACGATGCCGGCGGTGAGGAGGCCGCGCAGAGGATTGGCTGACCAGAAAATGGAGAGGGTGAGATAAAACGGCAGGAGGGAGAGGATGAAGAATTTGCGATCGGTAATACCAGGAAAACGCGGAGTTTGCGCGAGCGAGAGGAGCGTGAAGAAGGAGATGAGATCGAACAGAATCAGCCAGATGAGAGCCAGCGAGAGCTCGAAGTTCATGGAAGAGCTGGCACCGAGCGAAATAACGGGGTGGTACGAGAAGAAGAGAGCGGCAGGGAGGAGGTAGAGAGCGAAGAAAAAGAGCCGCGACAAAACTGGGGTAAAACGCGAGACGACGAGAGCCGAAGATGCGGCACGGGAGAATTTAGGCATGTGATTCCCTGTCTGGCGCGAGGAGTTGGTCGGCGAGGGCGGAAAGGGCGCGGTCAAAATGCGTGCGATCGAAGCGTTGGGCGGATTGACGGACGACGTCGGGGTCGAAATCATGCTCAGGGAATTCGCGCAGGGCGCGGGCGAGAGAGGCGGAAGTTTGTTGGGAGAAGAGGAGGCCGTTCTTCCCTGGCGAGACGATATCGCGGCTGCCGCCTTCGTCGTAAGCGATGACCGGACAACCGGCGGCTAAGGCCTCGACGGCGGCGACGCCGAAAGGTTCGCGGCTGGGGAAAAGGTAGGCGGTAGCGTTCGCGAGATAACGGGCGAGCTCGGCGGATTCGGTCCAAGGGACGAAGTGGATCAGGGGTGAACCGCCGGCGAGACGGACGAGACGGCGATGTTCGGGGCCGTCGCCGACCACCCAGAGGGGCTGGTGCGTGGCGAGACAGGCGGAAATCGCTAAGTTCACCCGCTTCCAATTTACCTGGCGACAAGCAATAATATAATATTGGGAGAGTTCCGGACTGGATTCGGGCGCATTGCTGAAGGGCTTTGAAGATTCTGGATGCTTTGAGAGTGCTGATTTCTTTGAGGTTTTGATGAGCTTTGAAAGTTTATCATTCTTTGAGGGTTTGATGGACTTTAAAAGTTCGTGCTTCTTTGAAGATTTTTGGGGTTTTGAATGAGCGGAAAAGGCAGGGACATCGACTGGAGGATGGATAATCACAGCGTCGCGATGATAGGCGATCTGGATCTGGGTGGCGGCGTACTGGGAAATGGTGACAAATTGGTCGGGGCGCTGGGCTGCGACGAGGTCAGCGCGACGCAGCGGGCGGACGAAAAGTTTGAAGAAAAAGCGCACCAGAGGATTGAGAAAACCAAAACCGGGATTCGCGAGATATTGATGATACATTTGCCAATAATATTGGGTGGGGACATGACAATAGCAGAGGTGTTTAGCGGAATGAGTGGCGGATTTCGTGCGGACGGATTTAGCTTCGGCGCCGGTCACGGAGATAACTAAATCGTAAGCGGAAAGATCGAGATGGGAGAAATAGAGCTGGCGGAGCGGGCCGAGGATTTTGCGCAATTTGGCTGGAAAAAATTGCAGCCAGCCGGTGCGAACGGTAGCATCGGAAAACCAGTTGATTCCCTTCGGGCGATATTGGGAAGTATAAATTGTGGCGTCGGGATAGAGGCGATGGAGCTCGAGGAGGACTTTCTCGGCGCCGCCGGGCGTGGTGAGCCAATCGCAGACCAGGGCGACACGGGGAGACGTTGAGGCGGAAGATAGGGCGGGCATGATTATTCAGCACCTTTCCCGAGGAGAACGGCGACGATGGTCTGGCAAAGGATGCGGAAATCGAGGCGGAGAGACCAATTATGGATGTAGTAAATGTCGAGAGCGCGGCGCTCTTCGAAGGAAATGTCGCGGCGGCCGGAGACTTGGGCAAGCCCGGTGAGGCCGGATTTGACCGAGAGGAGGAGCGAGCGGTCGCCATAATGATGCAATTCTCCAGGGACGAGAGCGCGCGGCCCAACCATGGAAATGTCGCCTTTCAGAACATTGAAGAGCTGAGGTAGCTCGTCGAGCGAGGTGCGGCGGAGGAATTTGCCGAATTTCGTGATGCGGGGGTCGCCCGGGATTTGGTCGCCGCCGTTGCGATATTTTTTGATAAGTTCGGGCTTGCCCATCTTGATAAAGGCGGCTTCTGGAGAGAGGCCGGAATATTCCGGTTTCATGGAGCGGAATTTATAGATTTTGACCTTTTGGTCATAGCGCGAGAGGCGGACTGTGGAATAGAAAACGGGAGCTTTGGGCTCGGTGAGCTTCTGGAGGAGGCAGATGATGAGCATGGGAAGGGCGGTGAGGAGCAGAGCGAGGAGGCTGATGACGATGTCGCAGAGACGCTTCGCGACCTTCGCGGCGCCGATGAGGGGCGTGACGCGGACGAGGATGGCGGGAGTGTCGCCGATGAGCTCGAGATCACCCATTTGGGAGGAGAGCATGGCGCTCGAAGGGACGAAATAATAGAGGAGGTGGCGATTGATAGCCTGGCGATAGACGTATTCGGTGCGACGTTCGTCGGTCTGGAAAATGACGTCGGGGCGGCTGCGGCGGAGGGCTTCCTTGAGCGAGGAATATTGCTTCTTGCGGAGATCTTTCGGGATGTAGCGGGCGTTTGAAACGACGCCGGCGAGGGTGAAGCCGGATTCGGGAAAAGCGGCGATGTAATCGGAGAGATATTCGGTGTTTTTGCTATTGCCAATGATGATGGCGCGGAGGGCGACGCGGCGATGTTTCAGGGCGTGCGAGCGGATGGAACGGATGGCGCCACGAAAAAGACAGAGGAAGACGAAGCACGAGAAGACAGCATAGAGCGCCATGATGCGCACGGGAAAGAGGTCGATATTAAAGAAGAAATCGTAGGTGATGATGGCCATGACGCCGATGATAGAGGCGAGGAGCAGGCGGCCAAATTCAGGCCAGCGGCTGCGGCGCAAAAAAATGGACTTCTTATAAAGTCCGAGTGCGGCCATGATAATGATATAAATCGGGAGGAGAAAGACGATCGAGAGCATGAAATCGATCGGAGCGGCTTCGAAATAGAAGGGGCGCTGGTCGAGATGGGTGCGGGCGAGATAGGCCACGAGAAAAGAGAGCAAAATCGCAAAAGCGTCACCCAAAATCAGAAAAATGTGGAAAATTAGTCCAGTTTCGCGTTTCATATTCCCTATTATAGCAAGAAGTCAAGGTTAAAACCACCCTATACTTCCATTATAGCACAGTTCGTCGAAAATGTCAATAATTTTGCTGGTAAAAAGTGATTTTGTGTGCTATGCTGGGGAAAAATACGGGAGTAAGCATGGCAAAAGGCAAGATTTTAGTGACGGGCGGGACAGGATTTATTGGGTCACACACGGTGGTGGAGTTAATTAAGGCTGGATATGAGGTGGAGATCCTGGATAACCTCTATAATAGCAAGATCGGGGTCTTGACGAAGATTGCGGAGCTGACGGGGGTGAGCCCGAAATTCCACGATATTGACCTTTTGGAAGAGGCGAAGATGGAAAAAGTCTTCGAAAAGGGTGATTTCGACGCGGTGATGCATTTCGCGGGGCTAAAGGCGGTGGGCGAATCGGTGGAAAAGCCGCTGGAATATTACGAAAATAATGTCGCGGGGACGATTAACCTCTTGAAATGTATGCGCGAACATGGCGTGAAAAAGATCATTTTCTCGTCTTCGGCGACGGTGTATGGCGACCAGGGTAAAGACAGCGGGCACTGCGTCGAGACTATGAAAACTGGGGAGAATTTGACCAATCCCTACGGCCGGACGAAGTATATGATCGAGGAAATCCTGAAGGATGTGGCGACGAGCGATACGGAGTTTTCGGCCACATTGCTGCGATATTTCAACCCGGTGGGGGCGCATCCGTCGGGTTTGCTGGGGGAGAATCCTAACGGGCGGCCGAATAACTTGATGCCGATTATCATGAAGGTGGCGACGGGAGAGATCCCGGAGCTGGCGATCTACGGGGACGATTATGATACGCCGGACGGGACGTGCTTGAGGGATTATATTCATGTGGTGGATCTGGCGAAGGGGCATATCGCGGCACTAGCGAAGATGGAAAATGGGGTACAGATTTATAACTTGGGGTCGGGAAAAGGGACGTCGGTGCTGGAGATGGTGAAGGCGTTTGCCAAGGCGAGCGGAAAGCCGCTGCCGCACAAAGTGGTGGCGCGGCGGCCGGGAGACCTGGCGGAACTGTGTGCGGATCCGAGTAAAGCGGGCGAAGAACTGGGGTGGAAGACGGAGCTGACGATCGACGAGATGATGGAGGATACGCTGAGGTTCCTCAAGAGCAATGCGACGGAAGAGGAAGAGGATAGCAAGCAGAGTTGTAAGACGTTGAAGTAGGCCGGGTTTCGTTGGGTTTAATTCCCTAGCTTGTGGCTTTTTCTTGTAATAATATGTAGTGTCTAGTTAGCTATTTTCCCTGTATTACTATTTCTCCATTCTGTTCGAGAGACCCACTCGACAGCCCGTCTTTACGGGTGTCTCGTTCTTCGCCTTCAGCTTGAAGGCTCTTTTAGTCTCTCTCGCAGAAGGAGAAATAGTAATACAGTAGGTTATAGTTAATTAGATACCGTATTTTTACAATAAAGTTATATGCTAGGAATCAAAGCCAAAGGAAATCTGGTTTCCGTATCAGCGTGAAGTGCAGCAAAAGTCCTAGAGTGCAACTGTACCGAGGCTGCGGGGGAAGTGGATTGGGGTTTAAGGTGAGGACACGGAAAGCAGTGTGACGATTGCTGACGTGCGAGGGATTGACGTCCGCGTTATAGACGGAAAGGCCGTAGGCGTAGGCTACCTCAGGGTGTGACTGACGCGACCAGCCATAACTAAAGGAGCCAGCGTCATTCAAAGTACTATGGCCTAGAAAGATATACCCGCTCCGCACATAGTTATAGTAGGATAAAAGGCAGTGTTTTTTATACAACATGGTAATTTCCGAGGCGGCCAAAGACTAAATTTTGTCTATTTAAAAAAATACAGTCATTTCCGGTGTCGCGGACGGGTAAAGCAAACCAGCGAACATAATCGTCTAAGGGATGGACGGCTGAACCACTGAAATTGAAGTCATAAGCGCGACCAGGCTGGGACTGAGAGAGCATTGACCAATAGTTGCCAAGAGCGCCCGGGCCTCTCAAAACGTCATTACTGACATACACATGTCCGCTCCGCACATAGTATAGTGAAGTAGAGATAATGAATGATGTTGGCTATGTCTGAGCGTATTACTATTCCTCCCTTCTGCTTGAGAGACCCACGAACCGTCCCGTCTTTACGGGCGGTTCGTTCTGCTCGGCGAGCTTCACCTCGCTTTTAGTCTCTCTCACAGAAGGAGAAATAGTAATCTCATCAGAGACAGTCATTATCATCTCTCTTTCTTCAATGTCCCAAAGTGCAACCGTACCGATACTGCAACTCAGCCGACACGACTAATATACAAACATAACCTCTTCCTCACTATACTATGTGCGGATCGGGGTGCTTAGTGTGCTCTATGGAACCGTGTGGTATATGGGAGTGAACGGTGTGGCGTGGTCGCGGACTGTGCCGTCTGGGATGATGGAGGCGTATTATCTTTACTTTAATAGTTCGAGTGCCGAGCCTTCGAATCATGACGGTCGGTATCGTGCTTTTCCCGTCCGGCAATGTAATGTGAAACTTGGTTTTTTATGATGAAAAATGGTTAATTAGGTTCCAAAATTTGTTCAAGATTCTTTAATAAAGCTCCAAAATTGAAGATTTAACAGAGAGAAAATCAAGTTGAACTTGTAAAGGCTTTACAAGTTGGGGCGAAGTGGGCTATTTGTGGCGCTTGGCATAATACTTCCAGGCAAAGCGAAAAGCGGGCAGTCCCAGGAGGAGCGCGCGCATCGCGAGGCGGTCGCGGCGGGAACTGTAAGGATTATGAAGAATATCGGCGCGGTGGCGGCGGAGATAGCGGGCAATAGTGCGGCGGGTACGCTTAAACTGGGCGGGAGTGAAACCGGTGGACTCGGGAGAGTTGGCGGCGGGAGAAACTATAACCATTTGACGTAAAACGCTGAAACGGGCGTGCATGCGGCGTTTGGCGAGGACGAGACGGAGCTGCTGGCGCTGGGAAGGCGAAGGAGCGGCTGGCGACGATGGCGGGAGCGGTGAGGTCGGGAGAGATGAGGCGGAATGAGACGAGAGCGCAGAGGATGGACTGGCAGATGTAGAGGAAAGCTGGTCGAAGTGTTGCCAAATTTGGTCGCACATTTCGTCAGTCAGGGTAATGAGGTCGAGTTTTTGGCGGCGGAAGGTCTGATGGATGATAGACGAAGCGTTTTGATAATAATCGTAATAGGCGGATTTGGTATAGGCGATTTCCGGGCACTGGAGGATGAGGCGATAGGTCGTGCCAACGTCTTCGTAAAGTTTGCCTACGGGAAAGCGCACATTGTCGAAAAGTTGGCGGCGATAGAGTTTGGCGCAGGCGGACATGGTGAAGCCGGCCTCGAGCAACATGGCAATCAGGCAGTCGATCGTGGAATAGACGATGGTATCCGAGACAGGAGCAGAAGCGGAAGAGGAATTCGAGGCGGAGGTGGAGGCGGGAGAAGAGACAGAGGCGGAAGCGGTGGCGAAATCCTGGGCGCGGCCGTCAGGATAGACCTCGCGGAAGGAGCCGATGGCGATTGCGGTTGAGGTGGACTGGGCGAGGTCATAGAGCGAACGCACGAGCTCGGGGTGAATCTTGTCGTCGGAATCGACGAAAGTGACATATTCGCCGGTAGCGATTTCGAGGGCGGCATTGCGCGCAGCGGAGAGGCCGGCGTTGGGCTGGTGGATGACCTTAATTTGGGAATGTTGCTTAGCCAGCACGTCGCAAAACTTGCCGCTCATGTCGGTGGAGCCGTCGTCAACTAGAATAATCTCGAGATGGGGATAGGTTTGGTCGAGGACGGAATGGACGCAGCGCTCGAGAACCTTGGCGACATTATAGACCGGAACAATCACTGTGATGAGCGGCAGATGGTGGTCTTTGGCGCGTTGCTTCTGGTGAAGCGAGCCGGCACTGATTCCCTCACCCATGTCGGAGTTAAGCCCAGCGGGATTTTAGCTTGTCGAAACAGTCGAGGGCGGAGGCGATGGTTTTATCCATGTCGTAATAAGCATATTCGCCGAGGCGGCCACCGAAGATGACGTGCTCGTCGGCAGCGGCGAGGGCTTGGTACTTGGCCAAAATATCACGGTCTTCGGCGGTATTGACGGGATAGTAGGGTTCCTCACCTTGGTGCCAGGTCTTGCTATATTCGCGGACGATGACGGTTTTGCCAGAATCGGGAGCATAGGCCGTGTCGGCATAAGCGGCATCAGAGGCTCGCTCGGGGTGGAAATGCTTGAACTCGTGGATACGGGTGTATTTCGGCTCGAGGTCGGCGTAATTCATGACGGGGCAGCCCTGGAAATCGGTGACATCGACGACTTCTTTCTCGAGGTCGAGACTGCGCCACTTCAACTCACCAAATTGGAAGTCGTAGAAACGGTCGATCGGGCCAGTATAGATAGTCAAGATATTGGCGTCGCGCAGAGTTTGAATCTCGGGGTCGTCGAAATAATCAGTCTTGAGGCGGACTTCGAGATTGTCGCCGCAAGCCGCGACGATGTTCTTAAACCAAGCTTCGTAGCCGTCGGTCGGCAGGCCTTCGTAGGTATTATTAAAATAGCGATTGTCGTAATTATAGCGCACGGGGAGGCGCTTGATAATCTCGGGAGAGAGCTCTTCGGCGGGAGTTTGCCACTGTTTCGCGGTGTAATTCTTAATGAAGGCGTCGAAAAGGGGCTGACCGATGAGTGAAATTCCCTGCTCGGCGAGGTTCTTAGGCTCGGCGGGGGCGCCGGCGGCTTGTTCGGCGACTTTGAGCTTGGCTTCGTCGGGAGTGTAGGCGGCGCGGAAGAATTGGTTGATGGTGCCGAGATTGATGGGGAGTGGATAAACTTCGCCGCTGTGTGTAGTATAGACCTTGTGGACATAGCCGGTGAAAGTGGTGAACTGATTGACATATTGCCAGACGGTTTCGTCTGAAGTGTGGAAAAGATGGGCGCCGTATTTATGACACTCGATACCGGTCTCGGGATCGAATTCGGAATAGCAATTTCCGCCGAGATGCGGGCGCTTGTCAATCACGAGGACTTTTTTGCCGGCAACATTAACCAAGCGCTCGGCCATGGTAAGTCCGAAAAGTCCGGCTCCGACAATCAATACATCTGGTTTCATATTACTCCTTTCTTAAGCTTAGTCCTCATTCGCTCCAGAGGCCTTCATAGGCGGTGGCGACGGTCTCGGGGTCACCTTCAGTCTTGATCTTGCCATCTTCGATGAGGATGGCGCGATCACAGAATTTGCGGACGTTGTCCATGGAATGCGTGACGAGAATGACGGTTTGATTGCCGTGGAGACTGGCGAAATAATCATTACATTTCTCTTGGAAGGCGGCGTCGCCGACGGCGAGAACTTCGTCGAGGATGAGGATGTCGCCTTTGGCGCGGATGGCGATGGAAAAGGCGAGGCGAACCTGCATACCGGAGGAATAATTCTTCAGCTTGGCGTCCATGAAAGGTTCGAGCTCAGCAAAATTAACGATGTCGTCATACATGCGATCCATTTCTTTGTTGGAGAAGCCGAGCAGAGCGCCGTTGAGATAGACGTTTTCGCGGCCGGTGAGCTCGGGATTGAAGCCGACACCGAGTTCGATGAAAGGAACGAGGTTGCCCTTGATCGAGATTTCGCCCTGTTCGGGGACATAGATCTGGGCGAGGAGCTTGAGCAAGGTGGATTTGCCGGAGCCGTTTCGGCCGACGATACCGACGAATTCGCCTTTTTTAATCTCGAAGCTGATGCCGCGAAGGACTTGTTGATCGGTATAACCTTTGACGCCTTTGAGCCAGTTGAGAATGGCCTGTTTCAGACCCGAAGGGCGCTCGGTGGGCAAGCGGAAGCTCTTAGTGAGGTTTTCGACTTTAATTACGGTGCGGGGTGGATTCGGGGAACTTTTTTGGGACATTTAAACCTCCTCGGCGAAATAACGTGAGCGACGACGGAAAAAGAGAGCGGCCAAAATCAGCAAAGCAATGACGATGACGAAGGGCAGGAACTTGAGCGCGCCGGGGACGACTTCCCAAGTGGTGATGGTGGTGTCGGTGATAAGGTTATAACGGACGTCTTGGATGACTTGGGCAATGGGGTCGATGAGGATGATCTGGGCGGCGACGGGACCGTAGCTACCGGAGTCTAAGACCATGCTGATAGGGTAGATAATGGGGATAGCATAGAAGAGAGCTTGGATAATGACATCCCAGATAGAGGTGACGTCGCGATAGCGGACGTTGAGCGCCCCGAGGAGGAAGGAGAGGCCGAGTGAAAAAAGGTAAAGCTCGAAGATGAGCGGAATAACCAATAACCAGGAAAGGTTAGGGGTGACGCCATTGATGAGAGCGAAGATAATGATGACGCAGAGGTTAATCGCGAGATTAATGAGAGCAGTGGCGGTGGCGGAGACGACGACGATGTATTTCGGGAAGCTGATCTTGCGCAAGAGGTCGCCACGCTGGACAATAGACTGAATACCTTGGCTAGTACACTCGGTGAAGAAACTCCAGAGGACGGTGCCAGTCAGAAGATAGACCGGATAATGCGGAATGCCATCGCCGAAGCGGAGAAGCTTGGCGAAGACGATATAGAGAATGGCGAACATGAGTAGCGGACGCAAGACAGCCCAAAGATAACCGAGGACGGAATCTTGGTAGCGAAGGCGAAAGTCAGTTTTGACTAGCTCGCCGAGCAAAATACGGTTCTTGCGACATAAAACATTTGGAACTCCCATATGTTTCGTAGTATAGCACAGCTTAGAAATGCTGTCTAATCCAGCTACGGAGGCGCAAAATACGGTAAGCGAGGTACGGATGCTTCAAAATCATCTGGAGCGCGGCCCATTCGGAAGAGCTGAAATACTCGCGGCGCAAGATTCCCTCTTCGGCGGCGGACTGGAGCTCGGCGCGAAGGATGTCATAAAACTTGGGGGCGAGCTCGGGAGAAAGGCGCTGGAGATTCCAGTGATAGTTGCGCAGCTTGGTGGTGTTCATGAGGCTACCAAATTGTTCAAACAGCCCGCGTTCGGCAAGAAAAGTCTCGATTTCTTGATACTCGGCGACGACACAGTTGGCTTTGTCCGGGTGGTGGATGGAAGAAGCTTGATTATCGAGGCGGTAATGGACGAAGGCGTCGGTGGTGAGAATGGCACTCTTAGCACAAGCCCAGACCTTGAAGCTGAAACTGGTATCTTGATACGAGGCGCCGGGCGAAGGTAGAAAGGCGATGTCGTTCTCGCGGAGGAATTTGCGGCGGTAGATGCCGGCCCAGATGGCGGGAGCGAGGCGGAAGACGCGAGGATAGTTGGCGGGATGGATTAGCTGGTCGGCGTCCGCGGGGAGGATTTCGGAAACTTTGCGGCTTTGATTGCCCTTTTCCTCGAAAAAGTTGGCCTTGACGACGTCAGGACGGTCGGGCTGAGTGAGCTGATAAAGGCGAGCGAACGCATCCGACTCGATCCAATCGTCAGGCTCGAGGATGCCGATATACTCGCCCTGGGCTTTTTTCAGGCCTTGGTTCATGCTGTCGCCGTAGCCAGAATTGGGCTTGTCGATGATGCGGATACGACGATCGCGAGCGGCGTATTGCTGCAAAATTGCGAGTGAGTGGTCGGTAGAGCCGTCGTTGATGCAGATGATTTCGAGATCGTGCAGGGTTTGGGAAATGAGACTGTCGAGACATTGCGGAAGATAAGATTCGACGTTATAGACGGGGACAAGGATAGAAATTTTGGGAGAAGCCATGGCTTAATTATACCGTATATTGATTTTTTCTGTTGAATTAGGAGGCGTGATATAATCAGGGTTATGACAACACCGAAAGTTTCAATTGTCGTGCCGATTTATAAGGTCGAGGATTATTTGCGGGAATGCGTGGATAGTATTTTGGCGCAAAGCTTGAAGGAGATTGAAGTGATTTTAGTCGATGATGGATCGCCGGATGGTTGTCCGGAAATCATCGATGAGTATGCGCGGCGAGATAAACGGGTGGTGGCAATACATCAGGAAAACGCAGGATACAGCGCGGCTGTGAATCGCGGAATTAGCTTGGCGAAAGGTGAATACATAGGGATTATCGAGTCGGATGACTGGATTGAGGCGACTATGTACGAAAAGCTATATCGAGATGCAAAGAAAAACGAAACCGATGTGACGAAAGGCATGTTTACGCGCTACGATTCGACGCGTCCGATGGGAACGCGCGATGAGGTATTTCGCAATGATATGGGGATTGATTTGGATCTGGCGCCGGATGGAGCCTTTGAGGCTACGGAATGGCCACAATTAACTGGGTTTCATGCGTCGATTTGGTCGGCGATTTATCGAGCAAATTTCATCAAGAAGATTAAGATTCCAGAGACAGCGGGAGCTTCGTACCAAGATCTGCCTTTCGCAATGGATGTGTATTGTCGGGCAAAGCGAATTTCAGTGGTGAAGGAGCCGTTTGTGCATTGGCGCAATGATCCGGATCAGGAAAACTCGACAAGCGCAAAGGGGCCAAAGTTATTACTAATGGTACAAAATAGCAAGTTGGCAGCGGATATTGTCGAGCAATCTGGGAAAATGCCGCAACTGCGCGAGGCGTTTTATGCGCAAATTATGTGGGCGAATATTGGGTTTTTCCGGAGAATTCAAGGTAAGTATCGCCGGGAATATTATAGGAAGTTGCGCGAAGTATTCGCGCCAATCGCGGATGACGCCAGCTTCACCTTCAAACACTTCCGCCCGATGGACAGAATGTATTTTAATTTAATCATGCGGAGGCCATACTTATTGCTACGGGTAGTGTTCGGTATGATGAATTTACGCATAAGTTTGGCGAACCGTGTCAAAAGGTTGGTACGGCGCTAGGCATTGTGGAGGCAGATGGGATGGAGGCAAAAACAGTAAGTAAGCGGCAAAAGAAAACGTATATTACAGTTTTGAGCGTACTGGCGGGATTCGCCGTAGTGGCGCTACACGTGAATAGTTTTTGGACTTTTCGGAAGAGTTGGGGCTGGGTGGTGACAGATTTCGTTGAATCTTTGTTTTATTTTGCGGTACCGGTGTTTTTCATGATTACGGGAGCAACGTTAATTGATTATCGTAAACGCTATACGACGAAAGAATTTCTGAAAAAGCGCATCAAACGGACGGTAGTTCCGTTCTTGATTTGGTCGATAATCGGGATAATTTTTTACCAAGCAAGGGGCGGAGCATGGACGGGAGTGAGAGACGCGATAAGTGGAGTGTTTACCTGCCGATACGTTTCGATTTATTGGTTCTTCCCGGCGCTTTTTGCGGTCTATTTATTAATACCTTTTGTCTCGTTCATACCGGAAGACAAGCGCAAAGAAGCTTTCAAATATGCAATCGGGGGATGTTTGATCGTGAATATAATTTTGCCGTTCGTACTGAAACTTTTGGGATTGCAACACAATGCGGATTTCATGTTCCCCCTAGGCGGATATGCGATCTATATATTATTGGGGTATTGGATAGACAACTATCCAATACCTTTACGATGGCGTAAAGGTATTTATATGTGCGGATTGCTGGGTCTGCTCGTGCACTTTTTAGGAACTTGGATTTTATCCTATCAGGCAGGAGAAATTGTGGGGTTGTTTAAGGATTATTTGGGTCTTCCCTGCGTGGTGTATTCGGCGGCGATATTCTTATGGTTTAAAAACTTAAAGGACGAAAAAGTATTAAACAAGTTAGGTCGAGTAGCGAAACCGTTGGCGCCCTTAGCCTATGGGATTTATCTGGTGCAATGGTTTGTCTTGCAGATGATTGCCATGAGCGGATGGGTGAACGTGAATAGCGTTTTCTATACATTTTGGGGGACGATCGTGGTTTATGGGATTTGCGCGGGGATAGTCTATGTTTTAGGGAAAATACCGTTGCTAAGGGATATCGTATAACGCCGACGGTGCGGGTGGCTTGCAAAGGAAAAAGGATTAGGGTATGATGTTTCCATGAAGGAGAGTGTGCAGAAAAACCGCAAGAAGGATAGACTGGATTTGAGAAAAATAATTCGTAATCTCGCGCCAAATCGGCAAACTTTGATGATGCTGGGGGGATGTTTGTGCGTAGCGATTTTGTTCGTCTTACTGAGGTCTTATAGCACTTCGCCGCTATATCCGGGGTACTACGCCTATGGTGGAATGACGGATGGAGGTGATTCCCTGCAATTTTTGACCATGGGGAAATTGTGGCTTGCGGGCAAGGTGCCGTATGCGGGATTCTTCGACCATAAAGGTCCGCTGGTGTTTTTCTGCGATATGCTGGGCTTCTGGCTTGGGGGTGGCAGTCGCTTTGGCGTGATGATACTACAGATAATTGCGTTGACGGTGGCTTTTTTCTATATACTGCGTACGGCGCAATTAGTATCGAAGAATATACTTTGGGGCGGTATGGTGCTCTTAGCATCGCTAGTGTATCTTGCAGTGAGTTATGTCGCTGGCAACAGTGTGCAGGAATGGAATTTGCCCTTTATCGCGATGGCGACATACTACATGGTAAAATATTTTTATCAAGATAAGAAAGCTCAGGAATCGCACGACCCAAAGTATGCCTTGATTTATGGAGTAGCGATTGGGGCGTGCTTTTTGGCGCAGGTGACAAATGCGATTTTCCTCTGCGCTGGAGTTCTGGTGATTCTTTGCGTGCTGGTGAAGCAAGGCGCGTGGGCGAATTTGGGCAAGAATTTGTTGTACGGCGCGATCGGACTGGGCGGAATAATGTTGCCGTTCGTGATATATTTCATCGCTACGGGAGTACTCGGCGAATTCTTCTATTATACCTTCATTTATAATATATCCTATACGGCGGGCGTGGGTAGCTGGCTAAGAGGCGCGACGGGCGAGCTCGTGACGAATTTCTTGATGATCTACTTGCCGTTTATCACGATATTCTTCACGGCGGGACTAGCTATGGTGCGTAAGAAATACGCGTATGCCGTCATGCTGCTCTTAGTCGGAGGTCTCGAAGCGTATATGCTATTTTCGACGCAGGCGTGGAATCAATATGCGCTGCCACTGCTACCGCAACTGGCCTTATTCCTGAATGAAGTGTATCTTTTGCGGCGGGACGACGAGGCGTGGAGAATTCTGCAAACTACGATGATTACGCTGTTTCTGATTTGTACTTATGATTTGGGGAGGGCGCAGATTGGAGGCGTGGTGGATACTTACAATGCGATTCGAGCGGCAGACAAAAATGGGATTGGCTACGAAAAGCTATTGGCAAAACACGAGGATGAAATTCGCGCTGGGACGTTCTCGGCCTTTGCGCATAATGAACTGAAGAGTATTTATTTGCGTTATGATTTGACACCGAATAATCGTTTTTTCATCATTCAATCTTGGCACGCGAGCATGAATGAAGATTTGGCAAAGGAAGTGCATCAAGATTATGTGGATAATCGGGCGGAATATTTGCTCCTGGATGAACAAAGTCTGGAAAATGAATATAATATTAATGATGTTTTAGACGAATATTACGAAGAGATTGATAAAGACGGAATTTATCATCTTTATCGTCTAATTGATGTGCCACAAAAGGGCTAGACGAGGCTGATAGAGTTTAATATTTCCCTGCTGCGTGCTATAATTGCTAGAGATATAAGTTGAATGAGTTAAAGGAGTACGTATGAGCAAAGGGGCGCACGGACACCCGAAAGTTTCTGTTTTGATTCCGATTTATAACGTGGAAAAATACTTGCCTCAGTGCCTAGACAGCGTTTGTCAACAAACTTTGGACGATATTGAAATAATATGTATTAATGATGGTTCGACAGATGATTCACTGAATATTATTAAGCGCTATCAGAAAGCCGATAAACGCATTAAGTTGATCGATAAGGCCAACTCGGGCTACGGCGACAGCATGAACCAAGGACTCGATTTGGCGAGCGGTGAATATATTGGAATTGTCGAACCGGATGACTGGATCGAGCTGGATGGTTTCGAGGAACTGTACAGTCTGGCCAAGGAATACAAGGCGGACGTCGCGAGAGCGAATTATTATCAAAATAAGGAGGGGCGGGACGAAAAGTGGCGTTATATTCCGATTCACGAGACGATGCAGGCGATTTGTCCGCGCGAGCACACTTGGCTTTTTTTGCAAGCGCCAGCGATTTGGTCGGCGATTTATCGGCGGGAGTTCCTGGATAAATATAAAATTCGGTTTTTGCCGACGCCGGGCGCTTCGTATCAAGATACTGGATTTAACTTTAAGGTGATGTCGGTCGCGAAGCGAGTGGTCTTGACGACGAACGCATACATTCATTATCGAGTTGATAATGACTCGTCGTCGGTCAATAATCCAGGGAAAACTTTTTGCATCGTCGATGAATATCATTCGATCGAGGAATTTCTGAAAAACGAAGATATTTTCGGGGAGTTAGGGATCATGATGTGGAATGCGATAGGATATGGGTATTTCTGGAATGCTTTTCGGTTGAAACCGGAGTTGCGGCGCCAGTTCTTAGCCCGCGTGGCTGATGAGTACGTGACGGCAAATGAAGAGGGCTTAGTCTTCCCTGATCTTTTCTTGGGGCCAATCCGAGAATTCGTGCGCTCGATGTCTGAGGGAGACGTGGAGCGGGCGATGAAGATTCTGAAGCGAGAGCATAAGCTGACGAACCGCTATGAACGCCGGCAGAAAATACGCAAGACGTTGCGTCCAATGTTTGCCAAACAACTCGAGATCGAGAAGGCGATCAATAACCTCGATTCACAAAATGAGTATTTAGAGCAGCAGATCAAACGTATGCAAATTGAAACAGGGAGGACGCATGAGTAATAAGACGGAGCCGAACATTAGCATAATTGTGCCGATGTATAATGTGGAGGAGTATTTGCCGAAATGCTTGGAATCGTTATCGGGGCAGACATACGGGGAAATCGAGATTATCTGCGTGGATGACGCTTCGCAGGATAAGACTTTGGAAGTGGCGAAAGCACATGCGGCGAAAGATAAGCGGATTAGAGTCGTCCAGAACACTTCGAAGGGGACTTCGGCAGCCAGAAACTGTGGCTTAGATAACGCAAAGTCGAAATATATCATGTTCTGTGATGCGGACGATTACTATGAACCGGAGACGTGCGAAAAGATGCTCACCACACTGGAAAAGACCAAGGCGAGCGTGGTGATTTGCGAAATCAACACCGTCTATCAAGTTTATCAACAGCAGAAAATGTGGGATCAAGATTATTATAATCTCAAATACCACGGCATGCAGAAACTGAATACTGAAGTACTGCAAAAAACCGATGTGGCGCCGACGAACAAAATTTTCCGCAAGGAGATTATTGATAAGTATAATATTCGCTTCCCTGAAGGGCGCTCCTATGAAGACGCGTATTTTTGTTATGCTTACTTCACGGCGGGAGAAACGCTGTATTTCCTCAATGAGCGGCTGTATAATTACGTGCGTCGGCCGGATAGTACTATGTTTAATACTTGGTCGCAGGAAAAATCTGTTGATCGGGCGATCGACCATCTCTATGTGGGGATAGAGTTTTATCATTTCCTGAAAGAGTATGGTTTGTTTGAGAAAAATGCAGAATTATTCTGGGACCGGTTTGTGTTTTGCGAACGTTTCGCGATTGATATGGGGAAAAGTAAGGAGCGCAAAAAACTGGCGAAGAAAATGGCGACAGATTTTATCGTTGAACACAAAGCGGATTTTTATCAAGCGAAGCCCGCGATCCGCAATACTTTGATTGGGTTGAATCCGGGGCTGACATTTATTGATAGTTCGAGAATTAAACGTGGAATTCTGAAATTATTGCCGACTTACCGGATGCAAATCGATAATATTGAGCGACTACGAGCGCTATCGGAACGCAACGACAAGCTACTAAAAGAACTGAATAAGCTAAAACAGGATAAAGTGTCGTGAAATATTTAATCCAATCAATCGTCTTCCCTACGCAGAAAAAACATTTTGCATGCCAAGAGCTGTTTTATAAAAGTGATGGTGGGATCTTAGATGCCAATAACCATAGCTTGAAACTAGGATTTGCTCAACGTTGCGATTTCTCGACTTATCTCAATGCCTGTTCTTGGAAAAAATGGCGAACTTATACCAGCGCAAAAGATTTGCAGCTGACTCTAGAGGTCGAAGGAGCCTTGCGGGTGCAGCTGGTGGGATATGCGATGGACAAAGGGATTCTCACGCAAACTCTGCTAGCCAAGAAGGATTTTCAGACTAAGGGGCGCGAGAAAATAACTTTGGCTTGTCCGGAAAGTGATGATTGGGTTATTGGATTCGAAATAACGGCTCTAGCACAAGAATTAACGATTTACGGGGGAGGATTTGAAGTCGAGACAGCCGAAGAAACATTGAACGACGTCACACTGAGCCTTGCTTCGACAACTTACCGCAAAGAAGAATTCATTAAGAAGACGGTCGAGCTAATCAAGCGCGAGATATTTGCCAAAAATGATGAGATGGCAGAGAACTTTTATTGTCATATCGTGGATAATGGCCGGACACTAGAAGATGATTTTTGTACAGATCGTATCTTTTTGCACCCAGCGGAAAACACGGGAGGATCTGGGGGATTTTCGCGCGGGATGATAGAGTCGCTGGCGCAAGAGCCGAAAGCGACGCATGTCTTATTGATGGATGATGATGTCTTAGTTTTGCCAGAAAGCATTAGGCGGACTTATAACTTACTGAGGCTTTTGAAGCCGGAATTCAAGGATGACATTATTGCGGGGGCGATGCTATATTACGAAATCCCGAGCCGGATGCACGAAGACGTGGGGAACGTCGATGCGGCGAATAATTATCAGCCGTCGAAGCCAGAATATGACCTGACGTTGATAGAAAACGTCGTATTGAACGAACAGCAGCAGCGCCAAAAACCGGGCTCATACTCGGCGTGGTGGTTTAGCTGCATTCCGGCAACGGTAATCGAGGAAAATGGTCTTTCCCTACCGATTTTCGTGCGCGGAGACGATACGGAATACGGCATCCGGACTGGTTCGAGGTTCCTAACCATGAATGGTTTGTGTATTTGGCATATGGGTTTCACGAACAAGACGAACCCGGCTTTGCGGTATTTCGGGGTGCGGAATTGTCTAATTATGCACGCTACGACTGGGGTGGCGTCCGAGGCAAGCATGATGCAACTGGTGCGAGATACCTACCGAACGGCTATTTTGCGTTTTGATTACCTGCTAGCCGATATCGTCGTGCAGGCGTTCGAAGATTATCTCAAGGGGCCAGGATATTTGGCGGAAGTGGATAATGCAGGGTTGATGCAGAAATATTCGGCAGCCGCTCAGAAGTTCGTGCCACTAGAGCAGCTCGAGGGCGGTGAGGCATATCTAGAAAATGAGGTGATTGATAATACTCCGCTTTCTATCATCGAGCGATTGTTTATGAAATATACGATGAACGGTCAGAAGCTAGTACCGGAGCGATTTTGTAATCGTGGACTGGGGAAAAATCTTTTCGGATATCCGTTTGCGCCGAAATCGGTGATGCGGTGCGATCGGGTATTATTGATCGATCCAGTCAACAAAACTGGTGCGATATATAAGAAGGATAAGGCGCGCTTTGCGGAGATAGATACGCGCTATCAGAGAGCAATGCAAGAATATAAGGAACACGGACAACAGATTAAAGAGAATTTCCGGCAATCAAGGCAAGAGATTACTTCGATAGACTATTGGCGACGGTATTTAGGACTAGACGCATAGAAGTCGATATCCCGCAGTAAACTGCGGGATATTTTGTGTCGTCTGGGAGGTTCGGTGGGTTTTGGGAGGTTTTATTAGGTCTCCTCGGGACAACGAGCCCCGGATTAACTACTCAAATTTCCATTTCTGGGCTAGGCTACTATTGCGGGTCCAGTTTTGAATATTGGTACCATTTGCCATGAAACCACCAGAAATATCGAGAGCCGTCTTCTCATTACAACTGGAGATAAAGGCGAACCAACCGGGCTCGTGATCTTCGCGAATGTCCCAATATTGATTACAGCTGGCATCGTTCTTACCAAGTTGGACATTGGTACCAGCGCGACCGGACTTATCGGCGAGATACAGGGGCTTACCAGACTGAGGATTCGTGATGGTATATTTCTTCTGTTTAGCGTCGTAGGATACTTTCCACTTCTGAGCCGCGGTATTATTTTTATTCCAAAGCTGGATATTAGTCTTTTCTTGAGTGTATCCACCGTAAACGTCAATCGCTTTGTAATCAGACAAGGCAGAAACAATAGTGAAAGTATGATCGGGGACGAGTTGCGTGGGAGTCAATTTCCAGTGCTGCGCGTTGCTATTATTTACGCCCCAGAGCTGCAAGTTTGCGCCGTTATTAGCACTACCACCAGAAACGTCCATGGCCAAACCAAGCATACAAGCGGAGGTCAGAGTATAGGAATCTTTGTCATAGCGAACTATCTTCCAGCGTTGGGCGCAGCTATGATTCGAATAGAATAATTGAATATTGGTTTTATTATAGTATTGCCCTTCCGTGATATCTATTGCTTTACCGGACTTCGGATTAGTGATGGTATAGAAATCGCCAACTTTGTCATAAGCGATCTTCCACTTTTGCGCGAAGGTGCGTTTATCGAGGCTCCAAGTTTGGATATTGGCACCATTATGAACGGCGGCGTTCGACAAGTCCATCACTAGATTGTTTTTCGCATCCAGGCTCGAATGGAATTCATAGACGCCATCTTCGATAACTTGGCCGTTATAAAGCGACCATTTCTGCGCATCGCTATTGTTAGTGAGGAAGAGCTGGACGTTAGTACCATTGGTCTTGTTCCCACCTTGGATGTCGAGAACCATACCGGGTGCGCAAGCCGACTCAAACGTCAGATAATTATCCGAGGTGCGGTAAACTCGCCATTTCTGAGCGCAGGTGCCGTTCGATTGAAAGAGCTGGATATTAGTACCGTTCGCCGTGCTACCATTAGTGAGATCTAACACCTTTCCAGAGTTAGCGTCAGTGATAGTGTAATAGCCACTGGCATCACGCTTGAAGGTCATTTTTTGGGAAGATGAAGTCGTCCTATCCCAAATTTGGATATTGGAACCGTTGGCAACACCGCGACCGGAAACTTCTATGACTTGGTTATCATTGACTTTGGCGTTGAGACCGTAAGTACCGTCCGGAATGACAACTTCGGAACCGTCGATATAAGCGTGGGTGCTACCAAACCAATCGGTAAAGTAGAGATAGAAGTTGCGATTGCCATAAGCCCCGCAGCTATCGCCAGCGCCGTAGCCAGCGTTCAGAGCGGACCAGTTGGGTTGATAGGGGGTGTAGCGGTAGAGGGCGGAGGTGGCCTTATTCGCAATGTAAACATTAGACCCGCCGCAGGCTTTGTTGGGATTGTATTGGACATAGACGGTCTTGCCAGCAGGGTAATTGGACCAGCCACCATCTAAGACGGCGCGGTACATCTTGGCGGCATTGCGGACTTGGTTCTTAAAGCCGTAATATTTCGAGTCACAGGCGGCGGTATCAGGGCAGCCGTAGCCAGTAGCTTTGCGATAATCGTTATTATTGGGAACTTTGTCCGTAATGAGGCTGGTTTCCTTTTGAAGCAAGACGATGAGGACTTGGGGATTGATTTTGTAATCTTGGGCAGCATAATAGATGATTTCGGCGGCGGTTTGGCCATAGCCGATTTCATTTGCACTATCGCCGAAACGCTCTTCGGAGAGACAGACAAAATGGCCATCTTGCCAATGCCAGTCTAAGTGGGGTCGGGCGGCTTTATACGATTTATAGAGATTATAGTCACGGTTATTGCAAGGGTTTTTCTCAGTCAAGAAGCGTTGGATATCGGCGATCGACATGGAATTATAATTCCCCATGACGGCGTCACTGATAATATCTCCAGCATTGAAACCGGCGGTAGATGCGGCAAAACTGGTCTGCATGTTTTGCATAGCAAGAAAGCCGCAAAAGATGGACATACAAAGAGCAAAGGCCATAGTCAAAACGGTACGGCCAGGGATGTGTTGGTGGATTTTCATAGATTTACCTCGCTGTTTATTATTCCTGTTTTGTTGTCACCCGAAATATTAATTTCGACTTGGTAGGTGCCGGAAGGAAGCTGAGCCGCCGAAAATGAGATCGGCTCACAGATAGAGGTGGTGATATCCGCATGAGCGGAAACGGTGGTAGAATAGACAGAATTATTATTACGTTTCAGCGAAAGGGAGCAAGAACCGCTAGAGATGATTTGATCAATGGAGGTATAGATAGTGACGTTTTTATTCTGATCAATATCTTGATAACTGATGGAGCCGGTGAGCTCGTGCGACTGGTTAGCATTCTCGCCTTCGTACTGCTTGACTTTCGGCTCCCAGGTATCGGTCTCGGGGATATCCTCGTAGTTTTGGGGGACGGAAGGTGTTTCTTCACTCCAGGAAGACTCATCTTCTGAGATAGACGAGTCAGATTCACTAGAGGAAGACTCGCCAGGCTGCAAGCCTTTGATGAGGAAGAAGATAATAACTGCGACTAAAATAAGCAACCCCAGAAAAGTAAAAATAACAGCAGGACGTCGGTAGATGGGAGTGCGGTGAGCTTTTTTGGATTTGTTTGTGTTCATAATTTACCTTTCTGTATCTAGAATAGCACACGCAGAAATGCTATTCAAGAGATTTTTTTGCTATTTTGAGGTAATTGTTAACTAATATTCTTATGTTTATTTTCAGGCGCGGGAGATTTAGGAGATTTGGAGGATTCGCGGACGATGTAGATCGGACGCTGCTTGGTCTCGAGGTAAGTTTTCGCCAGATATTCGCCGATAATACCGAGGGCGAAGAGTTGGATACCGCCGACGAAAAGGATGACACAGATCGTGCTGGGCCAGCCGCTGACTGGATCGCCAAACATGAGAGTTTTCGCGATGATAACTATTACCATGACAAAGGCGATGAAGCAAAAAAGGAGTCCGAGAATGGCGGCAAGAATCAAGGGTACGGTGGAAAAGGCGCAGATGCCATCGAGAGCATAGACGAATAGACCCCAGAAAGACCAGGAAGTCTCACCGGCAGCACGCTGGATGTTTTTATATTCGAGCCATTTAGTGCGGAAGCCGACGAAGCTAAAGAGACCTTTCGAATAGCGATTATACTCACGCATGGAAAGGATGGCATTGACGACTTGGCGCGTCATGAGGCGATAATCGCGGGCGCCATCCACCATCTCGACTTTAGAAATGCGATTGATAAGTTTATAAAAGAGCCGAGCAAAAAAGCTGCGAATAGCGGGTTCGCCTTCGCGCGAAACGCGGCGAGTAGCGACGATGTCATATTCCCCGCTCTCGAGATATTGATACATCTCGGGGAGAAGCTCGGGAGGATCTTGCAAATCAGCATCCATGACGGCGACGTAATCGCCTTCCGCGGCTTCGAGTCCGGCTAGGAGGGCGGCTTCCTTGCCAAAATTGCGCGAGAAGACGAGGTAATTGACGCGCGGATCATGCTGGGCAAGCTTCTTGAATTCGCGCATGGTATGGTCAGAGCTGCCATCATCGACAAAAATGAACTCGAAATTGACTTTGTCTAATTTCTGACTAACTTTGTCAACCTCAGCGTAGAACTTAGGCAGGGCTGCCTCTTCGTTATAACACGGTACAACAATGGATAATAACGGTTTCATTAAGGTGTATTATAGCATAATTATGCACATTTATTCAAGGTCGAGGCCAATAATTTCGGCGGCTTGGCGGAGGATGGCGGCGTCTGCGTCGCTAGCATCAGCGAGATGAAATTTAAAGAGAGCGGTGGTCTCGGGATAAGAGGTATCGACTACTTCGAGAGAGCGGGCAGCGCCGGAAACCTTTTTCAGAGCGCCTTTTTTCACAAGGTTATCAATATGCTCAGCGACGGCGGAAACAGAGCTGAGGCCGAGCGCAGTGGCAATTTCGCGGTAAGAAGGCGAAACACCCTGGCGATCGGTGAATTCATTGATGAAATCAATGATGAGGGATTGTTTTTTGGTTAATTTATTCTTCATATGCTATAATTGATTATAGTTTACGAGGTGAGTTAAGTCAAAGATGCAAAAGAAAACAACGATTGATGGGTTAGCTGTGCGTACGTCGAATCGGCGGGTGAGTGGTGGTGCGACGCGGACGGCGCGGTCTAGTGCTGGGGGGAAAGTGATGGATGTGGCGCGACCGCGAAAACGAGCAGCGAAGAAAGTGGCGCCGCAGGATGACTTGCCGACTTTAGATGGGTTAGGGATAGCGGGGTCGAGCTTCACGCAGACCAGCGACGATTGGTCGGAGCTTTTGGGCGAGATCAATCCCGAAACTGGCGAAATGGAAGAGATTGAGGAAATTGAGGAAGTGGGGCTGGAAGGTTCCGATGACGCTCTGGGGATGGAGGATGAAGAGGACAACGCCGAGATAGAGGATGAGCGCCCAGACCGCAAGACGCGCAAGGCTGAGAAAAAGGCAGCAAAGAAAGCCAAAAAGCAGGCGAAAAAAGCGAAGCGCAAACACCCGAAATTACTGCTCGCTGGGAAGATTCTGGGTGTACTGGTTTTGATTGCTATTATCGTGTTTTTAGTCTGGGGAGAGTGGATTATCGCGAAGCTGACAGATGGACGATCGGGGATTTTCGATGCGTTTGCTTCCCTGGTCTCGGAAGGTGAGCCGTTTATGACCGACGAAAACGGCCGGACAAATGTCTTGATTTTTGGCACCGAAGGTTATGATATGCAAGGCACGAGCGGAAACGGAACGCACGACGGAGCGCAATTGACCGACTCGATTATGATCGTGAGCTTTGACCAAGAGACGAAGGATATCGCGATGATTAGTTTGCCGCGAGATTTGAAAGTGCGGGCGGCGTGCTCGGCGGGTAAGGTGAACGAGGTGTTTTGGTGCAATAATCAAGACGGGATGAATGAAGAGGCGGGAGCCCAAGCGCTGATGGAACAGGTGGGAGAGATATTTGGGATAGATTTCCAATATCGAGTGCACGTGAACTGGGAATCGCTGGTGGAGATTATTGATACGTTGGGCGGCATCACGGTGACGCTGGACGAGGATGTAAACGACCGGAATTATACCGGGATGATCGTGAAGGCGGGTGAGCCGACTCATCTGACGGGTCTGCAAGCAGTGGCTTTGTCAAGAGCGCGGCACGGGACGACGGGAGGAGACTTCTCGCGCGGAAATAACCAGCAAAAAATCGTGCAAGGGATTGTGCAAAAAGTGGTGGATGATGGAATTGGGGTGACTGAGGCGTTTAACTTGATTAATATCTTGGGCGATAATCTGCGGACGAATTTCACGCTGGAAAATATTCGCTATGCGATGAACCTCATCTCGGGATTTGATATGAATAATTTGCGACAAGTGCCGCTGGTGGATTACGAGAATAATATATATTATGTCAAAACGGCGACAATTGGCGGGATTTCCTATGTGATTCCGCAAGAAGGTGAAGGTCGCTATACGCAGATTCAGGAATACGTCGATCGGATGCTCAGTAGTAATCCGGCGGTGCGCGAAGGGGCGGAGATCATGGTCTTGAATGGGACGGAAGCAAGCGGTGTGGCTGGCGCGGAAGGTGATAATCTGAAGGCGGAAGGATATAATGTGGTGTTCGTCGGGGATGCGGCGCTAGGGAGTTGTATGGAGAAATATTGCGTCTATATGCTCAATGATGCCATGCCAGGAACGCGGGAGGCCTTGGCCGCGCGCTACCAAGTCGAAGTGATGGGGGCGGATATGGTGCCGGCAGGAATCAATACGGGGACGGCTGATGTGTTGGTGATTGTGGGGCAGGTGGAGCCGGAAGCTTCCCCATCGCTCTAGTCTCATCTCTCCTTCGTCTTTTAGCTCTCCCCCTAACCTAATTTCCGATTGACTCGCATGGAAATAGGATTATAGTCATTTGTA
>CAZGXB010000008.1:0-28999 GCA_964529615.1 uncultured Candidatus Saccharibacteria bacterium | reverse complement strand
ATCTGCCTCATTTTTATAGAGGTTATGTTGCACTTGGGGGTTGAGGAGGGAAAATTACTGTTTACAAAAAGCGTACAATACGGTATAATCACACTAATATAATTAACATGAATTAAATTATATAATAATGTCAAGGCGCAGAAAAAAGAACAACATTGTTCCGTACATAATGGGGGGGGGTCTTACTAGGTTTTCTATTATTAAATAATATTCATCTTGGGGGCATTGATAACTCTAATATTTGCGGCAGTAGGTTAGCTGATCCTGAACGCGCTGGATACTGTTTGCCGAACGCTGATGATTATGATCAAGTTATTATAGTAGTTGGCAATACCCAAAATTCTCCTTCTCCTGCAACTATTTTCGAAGATCAAAATATCGAAGAAATAGTTGCAGGAGTCTTTTATAGCAGCAAACCTAATCAAGTGCCCAATATTCAAATCATTTCTGCATCCGGAGACAATTACTCAATTGATTCAAACCGACACAAGCTAAAACCAGCGAAAAATATAAATTCTTCAAACAATAATCTTAAGAAACTTAAAAAAGAACTAGCTGAGGATGTAGCTGTACCCGCCGACGGCGCCGGTGCGGACTATCTTGCAGGTATAGCTAAGGCAACCGAGATTATTGACCCAGAAAGTAAGAAACCGCTGATTTTAGTGCTTGGATCTGGCTACAATGATAAGGGAGTTCTAGATTTTGCACATAATGATATTTTTGCTACATATCGCAAAGGGGAACAATATTTCATCAATAGTATTTTTAAAAATGAACGCAGTATGCGACAAGATATGCTATCAAATATTGAAGTTGTTTGGTATAACCTTGGGTCAGTAGCGCCTCCCCAGTCCAATATGGATAAATTCAAAAATGAGACCAGATCAATCTATGAGTGCGTATTAAAATATCTAGGTACTAATACGCTCAATCTTAATTACTATGCTCCGATAACAGCTGATGTCCATTCAGTAGATTCAGCATATACGGTTGGTCAAGTATATGTAAATGAGCTTAAGGTGGGTGATTTTCTTAACGTTAATGAAAATATTGGACGTTTCTATCCGAACGAAAACAGGCTGATGGATGAAAAGGCAGTGGCTCAGAAAATGGAAGGATTTGCGGCACGGTTTAATCCAAACTCAAAGACCAAGCTTAATATTACAGGTTATTCTGCAATCTGTGCTGACAATGGGGAAATGGGAAAGGCTAGAGCAGAGGCAATTCAAAAGATTTTAATTAAACTTGGTATTCCGGCCTCCAAAATTACAACTCGAGGTATGCGTGGATCTCCACCTGAAAAAGGATCACGGGAAGACTATACGTGTAATAGCAGTTTACCGGAGATGGAACGGCGCACGGTAAAAGTTGAGGTGGTGTCCGATGAATAGAAATTCAATATATTTTACGGCGTTTGAAAAGTTTAAACTTAGGAATAATGGCCTTAATACTTTCTGCATTACCGTAATTAGTTGCATATTATCCTTAGGGCTTTTCACACTGTCTATAGCTAGTGACACACTAAACAATTCAACGGCCTGGATTTTAATTCCTGTGTTCTTAATGATGCCTATTGCAACTTACATTGCTTGCTGTCAATCGAACTTTCATTTCGCTTTTTTTATCATTATGCGTGACCACAGTATAGCACGATCAGACCAAAAGCAGATCAAGGATCAGTTCAGACGACAATATGGCGTGAAGCTTCGATATTTGAATAGCGGGAAGATTAAGGCTGATAAACGATGGAACTTTCATATTAAAACCGAATACACTCAGAACATGACTCAGCAGCGTGACTTCTTGATGACTCAGGTTCACCAAGAATTATTATTGAGGCTAGCAGAGAATGAACAAACCATAGTGGAGGCACAGCGTCTGATCAAAAATGCAAAAGAGGATTTACAACTCGCTCAATGTCAGCTTGATATAAGTAGCACACATCTGCGACAGGCAAAGGCGGCAGCGGAGACCTATGTGCAACAACGAAATATCTTGAGGGAACGGAATCATCTTTCTGCATGCAATCATCAAATTAACGACGTCAATATTAAGTTGGAAAAAGCCAAAATTTGGCGTACGTGTCTTATAGATACATACTGTGACGTAATTAGTAGTATTCAGGAAATGTATGATGCAAGGTGGCGCAAATACAGCAATGAGGCGCTTGAGCCGATTCGAAGAGTAAACGGGCTTAAATACGATATGGAAGATTTAGGTAAAATACCTCAGAAAATCTTAGAAGGGATGGAATAGCTATGGAAGTACCAATAATATCTAGAATAATATCTAAACTAGCTGAATTGGGTGAGTCGGATGACTGGCGAAATCTAAAGGCATTACCTAGAGAGGTGATATCAAAGCGAAAGCTAGATTCTTTACAAAGCGAAGTATTAGAAGAGATAAACAAGCAGTTAGCTGTCGAGCCTCAAGCAGTATTCTATTGTCATAAATACATAGACGCTAAGTTTAATAAAACGGATTTTGATGTTGATACATATTTTCTGAATGCTCAAAACGAGATTGACAGAAAATATGCGGAGGGTATAGGGGAATTATTGGCTGAATTTGCTGACTATAAAGAACTGATTCAAGAGATTAAGGATGATATGTCGAGGATGAACTATGTTGCTCATAATCTGACCCCAAATATCCCAATTGAACCCCAAAAGGATACTATGCATAGCTATCAAACCCTAGAACAGCGAATTAACGATTTGCCCCCAGAAATTAGCTGGCAGCAAATCGAGGAGAAGTTAAATGAAAAAGATTAAAGTACCTCAAAGATTGCTAAGAATAAAGCACCGAAGTTCAGCTGATCAAAAAATGAACTCTAAAATTCGCGAAGAACCAAGAAAAGAAGATGATTTGCCTCAACTCGGCATTCGTTTTCCATGGATCGCGATAATCTTTGTCACTATGGGTCTGGCTAGCGAAATAGTTGATGCGATGTTTATGAATGCGACTTTAGAAACATTGAGCGGTGAGCTTAGTCCTACTGTTGCCGCAATTATTTCTTATATAGTTGGTGCGGGGTGTTTTCTATCGATGGCCTTCGTCGGGTTTACTCAAAGCAATAAAAAATATTACAGTAAGACTGGCGAGGTTATTTCATATATCTTCTGGGGTGCTGCAGGCCTCGCACTCGTTGCCGCTAAGTTTCTCGCGGGGCTAATGGGCGGTGGTTTACAAGAAGTACTTGAAGGAAGGAAAGCACTTGGTGAGGTGCTCGGCACCGAAGAGTTTATATCTAATTTGGTTATTGCTATCGTCCAATTCGTTCTTTATATAGGTACCGGTTTTATGACGCGAGATAGCGTTAAGATTTTGACGGATAGTAATCTACGAGAATATTGGTATATTAGGCGACGTTGTAAGCATAATTTACGTGAGCTTGCCGATCAGCACGGAGAAATTATGGAAGATATTACTAAATTAAAAATCTATCCTAAAGTCGCAAAAAGATTATTGCAATCGCGGAAAGCAGTTTTGAAAAACGTTGCACAATACAATGAAGCAGCAAGGGCTATTATTGAAGCGAAGATGGCGCTAAAAGCATCGCCTGACCTTATGGATGAAATGTATGATAGGGCTATGTCTAAAGAAAAGGATCGTAAGCGTAAATGATGCTGATTATATTGCGACAGGGATAATTTCAATGATGATTACTAAAGATACAATAGACCTATTCCTAAAAAGCATATCATTGGCTTTCGTGCTTATCTATATTGCACAAGCAACTCAAATAATGTTCAGTTCCAATAAATTAGGCAATTCAGATGACGTAATGCTCGAGAGTCTTCTATCAGAAGACATAGAGCAGCCGCTTGCTCAGCAGGCTGAGGAACAAGAGCAAGAAGAACAACCAGAGGACGCTCCGGCTGAAGAGGCAACTGAAGCTTCAGAACAGAAAGCAGAAGGGTCATCTATTACACCCTCTAGTGCTACGCCAAATAATACCAAAACTCAAGCTACTAAACAGCCCACTGCATCCAAGCAGCCTGCACAAAAACGCCCAACAGATAAATATCTTTCAGAGCCTCAGCCACCAGTCCAAGATACGCCCAACGGTCGCCATTACGATACGCTCTGGTATTATGCTCAAGATTATATGGGCGTCTGCCCTAGCCAACGTCCTAAATGGAATGATGGGAAGAATCATCCTATGATCTCAGTTGGGGTTTGGACTACTCCGGGCAATGCCCTCAATTCGTATATTGAGCAAATGTGGGATCACTTTTTAGATGATGGGGCATACCTAGGAGATGTCTATATTTTTATTCACTTAGGCAATCTACGTGAGTTTGTTAATAGCTGCGCAAATAACGACATTGGGCTAGAGCTAACTTGGTCAACCAGAACTATTCGTTGGGTAGATGTGCCGGGAATGGAATCCGTAGGTCAAATCCGTGATAATAAATCCCCAGAGCGCCTAGCCGAGCTCGATGGCGTTGCGGCTAAGGCAACTAACTATCTGCGCTGGCTGGATAATACTTATAAAGCACGCTGCCCGAATGGCTAGGAGGAGTAATGCAGAAACTATTACATATAATCCCCAAAGATTACGCCTTAAAAGCTTTGCTTATAGTAAGTCTCTGTGCTGGTGGGATGTACAATACTAACGCTTCAATTGCTCCTGTTGTGCAGGAGACGGAAGAGCCAGACACGACAGAGACGATTGCGCCTACAATAGCTTATGAGATTATCGATAGGATTGAAGAGCCTAAAGATATGCCGGAGGTGTCCACCTCTAGAACTGGAGGCTCGTCAAATAAACCATCAAAAGGCTCGACTAGTTCCTCATCCACTGAACAACCCTCGAATAAAAAGGTTTATAACTTACTCTGGGACTTGGAGCGAGACTATATGGGGACGTGTCCAAGCCAGTCTCCCACAGATTTGTGGAGAGGCAAGCTACAACCTAGCGTCGCAGTAGGGGTGTCTAGCTTTAATGATGGGAGCTTGAAAAGTGATGTGACAGCTGTTTGGAATATGAGTCGAGGCGGAGAGTGGGTAGATGGCAATCGCTATCCAGTTGCCTTGGCGGATAAGAGTCTCAGTAGGGGCATAAACGGCGTCGGTTCCTTCGTCACAGATACCGATACTCTAACAGTATATTACTACATGTATCCTGGCTATGAAGATCTAGCCAATGCCAATTTAGACCGTCTGGCTAGCGAAATGACAAGCTACTTACGCTGGCTAGATTCTTCTTATAATGCAAAATGTCCTAATGGTTAATACGGCGCGTGACCCGGGTTTACGCCGATAGTGCGTGACTATGCTGAAGTTATAAGGTATAATATACCCCATGAACGCAAATGAGATTCGCCAAAAATTCCTCAATTTTCAAATCAAACACGGACACAAAATCATTCCGCCTGCGCCGCTGGTCTTAGAGAATGATCCGACCACGCTTTTCACCGGCTCGGGTATGCAGCCCATGATGCCGTATCTGTTGGGGCAAGACCATCCCGAAGGCGTCCGCATCGCGGATGTCCAGCCTTGTATGCGGCTGCAGGACATCGAGGACGTGGGCGACCCGCGCCACACCACAGTTTTCGAAATGATGGGGAATTGGTCGCTGGGTGACTATTTCAAGGAGCAACAAATCGAGTGGTTTTTCGAATTTCTGACAAAAGAGCTCGGCATGGATCCGGAGAAGATTTATGTCACCTGTTTCATCGGCAGCGAGAAATATGGCATTCCGAAAGACACTGAAGCCGCCGAAATCTGGCAGCGCGTTTTCCAGAAGGCCGGCATCGAAGCCAAAGTTGCCGAAATTGGCACTGCCGAAGAAGGCGCAAAGCGCGGAATCAAGCCGGGCGAACGCATCTTCTTCTACGACGATCAAGAAAACTGGTGGAGTCGTGGCGGCGGCATCGAAACCACTCCGTTAGGCGATCCCTGCGGCCCGGATTCGGAAGTTTTCTATGATTTTGGCGAAGACAAACAAGATGTCGAGAAATATGGCAAATCTCATCCCGCGTCCGACGGCGCCCGCTTCATGGAAATCGGCAACCAAGTTTTCATGGGCTATCGGCGTAATGAAGATGGCACTTTTTCCGAGTTGGAGCGCAAAAACATCGACTTCGGCGGCGGTTTGGAACGCATCGCAGCGGCCGCGATCGGTAGTTTTGATGTTTTCAAGATTTCACTTTTGAAGCCGATCATTGATAAACTTGAGGCCATTTCGCACAAAAATTACGATAATAATACCGACGAAATGCGCATCATTGCCGATCACCTGCGTGGCGCTTATCTGCTCGCGGCGCAGGGCCTTGTTCCTTCGAACAAGGCACAGGGCTACGCCCTGCGGCGGCTCGTCAGACGAGCCGTCCTGCGCGCGCTAGACCTCGGCATCGGCCAAGAATTCCTCGCCGAAATCCTCCCGGTTATCGCTGAGAATTACCAAGATCTCTCCGACGACATTTTGCCCAACCGCGCTCATGTCCTCGAAATTTTGACGAAAGAAGAGCAGGCTTTCCGCAAGACCCTCAACAAAGGTATGAAAGAACTCCAGAAGCTAGCTGGCCAAGAGCGCACGCTGACCGGCGCCGATCTCTTCAAACTGCAAGACACCTACGGCTTCCCGCTCGAGCTTAGCGTCGAAGAAGCCTATAAACTCGGCGTCGATCTCTCGAAAACTTATCAAGACGAGTTCGCTGCCGCCCTCGCCGAGCAGCGCGAACGTAGCAAGACCGCCTCGAAAGGCATGTTCAAAGGCGGCCTCTCCGACACCAGCGACCAGACCGTGAAATACCACACCGCCTGCCACCTCCTCCTCGCCGCCCTCCAACAGGAAATCAGTCCGGATATTAAGCAGCGCGGCAGCAACCTCACCCCCGAGCGCCTGCGCTTCGATTTTAGCATCGACCGCAAGCTCACTCCCGAAGAATTGCAGAGGGTCGAAGACCGCGTCAATTCTTGGATTGCCGCCGACCTTCCGGTTGTCCACGCCGAATATGATAAAGATTATGCTTTCGACACGCTTCACGCCAACGGCGAATTCCGCGACCGCTACCCCGATAAAGTGACGGTGTATATGATCGGTGATGCAGAAGCAGCCCCTGAGGAGTCGCCCTGCGACCCCAGCAAGTGTATCTCTGTCGAAATCTGTGGCGGTCCCCACATCACCCACACCGGCGAACTCGGCCATTTCCGTATTCAAAAGCAGGAATCCTCCAGCGCCGGCGTTCGCCGCATCAAAGCCATCCTAGAATAAACTCGCCAACCCGCCCAAGCCCCAAAATATCAAAAAACGACCTTCGGCGCTGAGTTTTGCCCATTTTTGCCGCTTGTGCTAAAATAGTAGGGAAATAAAAAGGTTCATGTATAGCATATGGCTCGAAAGTATCGTTCTAAGCAGCGACGCGCGCGGCTTCACATTCTCGTGATGCTAGCTTTTTTCAGCATTTCCGTCGGGCTCTGGGAGAACTTCCGCCAGCTCTGGCTGCAAGACAACGGCTTCTCCGCCGCCGACATCAGCCAGATCACCGGCTTCGGCATGTTGGTCAGCGTCATCGGCATCATCCTAGTCGGTCGCTATCTCAAGATGCACCAGCTCAAGCTCTTCATGAGCCTCGTTCTCGCCGGCAAAGTCGCCTTTCTCCTCGTCCTCGCCGCCCTGAACGGCTCCGCCCAGCATAGCATTATTAATTTCTGCATGGTCTTCGACGTCGTCACCAGCAACCTCATCGTCATCAGCGTCTATCCCCTCATGACCACCGTCATCAAGAACAACCGCATTTACAGTCAGCGCAAGCTCGTCGAATACCTCTTCCGCGACATTGGAGTCTTGATCGGCGGTCTCATCATCGGTCGCGAAATCTTCGGCCTCGTCCTCGACTACGGCGGCTGTCTCATCGTCTCTATGCTTTTCCTCGCCGTCGCCATGGCGCTGATGTTTAGCTTCCGCACCAAATCCACCTTCCGTGAGCCCCGCAGTCGCGCCTCCATGGTGAAGTACATCCTGAAAAGCCGCATCCAGACCACCTACATGATCTATGCCTTCCTCGCCGCCACCTCTTTCGCCACCGCGCTCGGCCTGAAAATGCTCATCTTGACCGGTCACCTCCATCTCTCGGTCAATACCTCCACCAACTTTCTCCTCATCGCCGGCCTCCTCTCCGACGGCATTGGCATCGTCGCGCTGAAATATTTCACACCCAAAAACGATTATCTCACCATGACCTTGAAGTTCGGCATCCGCCTCGCCGCCTATGTCATCGCCGTCGTTTCCGATAATGTCTTCATCATGCTCATCGCCATCCTCTGGTCGCTGCTCAGCTCGACCGCCTACGAAGACGTCAGCGACGGCTACTACATCAACACCGTCGATAATCGCCACCAGTTCCGTTATAGCACAGTAAAATACGTCATTTCCTATCTCGGCGAAGCCACCGGTATGTTTTTCGCCGGCTGGATGTTTGACTTCGGCCCCAGCGCCATCCTCGGTCTCTCCGCCGCCATCACGGTTGTCCAGCTCGCCGTCGCTTATCGCCTCATCTATCTGCGCCATCATCCCCGCGCCCGCCGTCTCAGCCTTTCGCGCCGTTTCACTGCCTCTTGGCGCAAGCTCGCTCCCAAGCTCCGTCCCAGTGAGCGTATTATCGAGGACTAATCCTCCTCCCCAGCTCCAGACAGCTCACAGATTATAAATAAAAAACTGGCTCGGCACAAAACAGCCGAGCCAACCCGTAATTACGGGTTTTTTGAAGAAAACGCGCCATTTAGGCCTCCGCATATGCCTCAGAGATCGACTCCATCAGAGCATCGACCGCATCGGCACTCCACTTCAAGTGGCTCACCTGATTCGGTGCCGGCCCGAAACGCAACGCAGCGTAGTCTGTGCCGGTCAGATCGAGCGACCAGCCCAGTTCTTCCACCAGCTCTCGCAGTTGGCTATACTGACCGACGACTTCCCGTTTCCGGTTTTCCATCGCCGTGTCAATGATCTGGCTGACCTTCTCCAGGCCCTCCTCGCCGAACCTATAATCAGCCACGCAGATTCGCATCAGCCGGCTTCTCTGCGGCTGCTGAGACTGCGGCGCCTTCGGGCGCCAGCCCGTCTGCCACAGCTCGACGCTGTCATCGCGCAGGAAGACGAACATATCGTCAATTTCCTCGCAGCGCTGCACTAATCCCCGGAACTCTTCAAATAGCTCCCGGTCTCTCTGCCGCAGTTCCTCACGCGTCATTTTGTTAGCTTTCTTCATATTAATCCCCCTTTTTGGCCGCTTAGGCCATATTTTACTAGGTATAGCGCCATAGCACTACCCTTATTTCCATTGTAGCACACTTTGTCAAAAAAGTCAAGTTTTTTATCATAGTTTTTCCTCTTTTTCGCCAAATTTGGAGCTGCATCTGGAATTTTTCATAAAAACTCCCCCAAACCCTAACAAACCCCGAAAATCCGTGCTAAAATAAGGCAATGAATCCTATCCTCGGAGGTTTGAATCCTGCCCAGAAAGAGGCAGTTGAGACGCTGGAAGGCCCAGTGCTGGTCTTGGCTGGGGCCGGCTCGGGCAAGACCAAGGTTCTGACTCATCGCATCGCCAATCTCATCGCTCACGGCATCCGTCCCGACCAAATCCTAGCCGTCACTTTTACGAACAAAGCCGCCGGCGAAATGCGCACTCGCCTCTGGAACCTCCTCGAGCGTCAGCGCGAAGACGCCATCGGTCGCCAAGATCTATTAAAAAATGGTTCATTACTTAAAACCGCGCTTTTAAGTAATGAACCAAGCTGGTCTTTGGAGGTTGGACCCCTTTCTCCAGAAAGGGGTCCAAACAGAACATTTATGCCCTATATGGGTACTTTCCACGGCATTTGCGTCCGCCTGCTGCGCATCGAATACGCCGCCGCCGGCATCAGCCGCAATTTCACCATCTATGATTCCGACGACCAACTCACCCTCATCCGCCGCATCATGAAAGGCATGGATCTCGGCGGTGACAAGTCCCTCACGCCTAAATTCGCCCATAATCTCATCAGCTCTTATCAGAATCAGGGTCTCGGTCCGACCGAAGCCAAACAGGAAGCTTTCTACCCCAATCAGAAAAAGGTCGCTCAGATTTTCCAGCGCTATGAAGACGAGAAACGCGCCGCCGATGCTCTCGATTTCGACGATCTGCTCACGCGCACCGCTGAGATGTTTAAAAAACATCCCGAGATCCGCGAGAAATGGCAGCACAAATTCCGCCACATTTTGATCGACGAGTATCAGGACACTAATGCCGTCCAGTATCAGCTGGTGAAAAGCCTGGTCAATTCCGAACGTAATATTTGTGTCGTCGGGGACGATTGGCAGTCGATTTATTCCTGGCGGGGGGCGGATTTCACCAACATTCTGAACTTCGAGCGCGATTTCCCCGGCGCCAAAGTCATCAAGCTCGAACAAAATTACCGCAGCACCGGCAACATCCTCGCCGCTTCGCAAAAAATCATCAACGAAAACAAAACCCGCACCGACAAAACCCTTTTCACCGAAGCTGGCGAAGGCAACCCTATCACCATCGAAGGCCTGGCCGACGAAACCGCCGAGGCTGGCTACGTCGCCCGCGAAATCACCCGCCTGCGCACAGCCCGCGTGGCGCAATCTTACGGCGATTTCGCCATTCTCTATCGCACCAACGCTCAATCCTACGCCTTCGAGAAAGTCTTCATGGCCGCTCGCATCCCTTATAAAATCATCGGTGGCGTCCGCTTCTACGATCGCAAAGAGGTCAAAGACGTCCTCGCCATCCTGAAGCTCATCGCCAACCCTCGCGACCGTGTCAGCCTCGAGCGCATCGCGAAAAACGTCCTTTCCGGCGTTGGTCAAGCCTCCCTCGCCAAAATGTTTACTTTGCTCGACCAGGGCAGCGATTTGCGCAGCGCCGCCGCCAGCCTCACCGCCCGCGCCCGCAATGGCGTATTACGCCTAGTCAATTTCCTTGATAATCTGCGCGAAGAATCGGCCCGGATCGGCGCTAGTTTCGAGCGCGAACGCGAATTAGTCATCGAGCAGGCCACAGCTGCCGATAGCGTGGACGCGGATCTGCTCGAGGAGACTGACGCCGAGCCCAGTATTTATGTCCCTATGGATAGCATCGTCGAGCAAATCGTCCAATATTTCGATTTCCCCAGCCTAGTCCATACCGGCACCCCCGAAGGCGACGAACGCATGCAAAACCTCGAAGTTCTCGCCAGCAACGCCAGCGTCTATGAGACGCTCGACGAATTTCTCGCCGACGCTTCGCTCCTTAGCTCCGCCGACGAAAGCTCCGGCGAAAATGCCGTCTCGCTCATGACTCTGCACGCTGCGAAAGGCCTCGAATTTCCCATCGTCTTCATCGTCGGTCTGGAGGAAGGCCTCTTTCCCAGCTCCCGCGCCGACAATTCCGAGGACGACCTCGAAGAAGAGCGCCGCTTGGCCTACGTTGGCATGACCCGCGCCATGCGTGAGCTGTTCCTCACTTTCGCCGGTTCGCGCTTCAGCTTCGGCGGCCGCACCTATAATGGCCCCTCGCGCTTCCTCCTCGAGCTGGGCTATAACCCTTATGGTTCCGGCAATTTTGGCGATTCTGGTGTCTTCGGCGTCAGCCAAGGCAGCCTCGGCCTCCTCGGTGGCGACCCGGACGGGGAATTTGGCGCCACCACCACCTCCGCGCTCAACTCTCCTGCGACTTCTAATTTCGACGATTTTGGCGACGATCTCGACCCGGATTTCGACCCTTTCCCCGATGATTTACCAGTTTACGAAGGTTAATTCCTGGAATTTTCTCAATTTTGTCCAAAATCTGCCTCAGATTTGCCCCAAATCGGCCATTTTTGTCCCTCATTCGGCTAATTTTTCGACTTTTTTGTACTTTTTTAGCACTACCATCTTGACAAAAAGAAAGATGTTTGATATAATAGAGGTGCAATGATGAAATTGCAATACAAATTACGGAATTTTTGTTGCGCGATCCTCTTAGTGATCCTGAGCGCGTTCTTGGTATTTGACTATACCGGACGCCAGCAAATCGTCTATGCTGACGACGCCAACGCTTCCGAAACGCCACATTTCGTGACAATTTATGATGATGGTGAAGAGGTGACGGTTAAAACAGCCGCTGCCACCGTTTCTGATGTCCTAGAAAAAGCCGAAATCCACATTGAATCGTCCGATACCGTCGAGCCTAGCCTCGACACTCCGATTAGCGACAACGCTTTCAAGATCAATATCTACCGCGCCCGACCGGTCTTGGTGATCGATGGTGCTAATCGGCGTTTTGTTATGACCGCCAGCTTCGATCCGAAGCAGATTGTGGCCGACGCACATCTCACGCTCTATGACGGCGACTCGATCGTGGCCGCTACGAACGCTAGCTTCCTCGAGACCGGCGTCGCGGCCGCCTTTGAGGTGCAGCGTAATGGTGGTCGTCTAGTGACTGTCGAGGAGAACATTGCCTACGACACGCAGGAAAAATCTGACACTTCTCTCGCTAAGGGCGAACGCGTCCTCGAGCAGGCTGGCGAAGATGGCCGCAAAATCTTGACCTACGAAGTGCAATTCCAAGATAACCGCGAAGTTTCACGCACCTTAGTGTCGGAAGAGATAAAATCCGAGCCGGTGCCAGAAATCGTCCGCATTGGCGCGAAGCTTTCTATCCCGCCCGAGCGCCAACAGTGTGCTAACTGGGCGCGTCAAGCCGGCGTTTCCGAGGCTGACCTCGAAACTGCGCTCAATATCATCTATCGTGAATCCGGCTGTCGCGTCGATGCGCATAACGCTCGCTCCGGCGCGCACGGTATCCCGCAGGCTCTGCCGGGTAGCAAAATGGCCAGCGCTGGCGCCGACTGGGAGACTAACCCGGTCACGCAAATCCGCTGGATGATCGGCTACGTCAACGGTCGCTATGGTGGCTGGCAAGGTGCCATGGCGCACAAAAACGCCAAAGGCTGGTACTAATCCCGCATGAAGAATAAAAAGTCTCTCGGGCAACATTGGCTGAAAAATCGTGCTATTCTCGACCAAATCGCGGCTCTGGCCCGCGCCGACAACTCTGCTGCGCTCTGCCTCGAAATCGGCCCAGGTCTCGGCACACTCACCAGCAGTCTCTTGCGTCAGTTTGAACGCGTGATTGCGATTGAATACGATCCCGAACTGGCGCGCAAACTCCCCGGCCAATTTCCCGGCAAAAATCTCCAAGTCGTCACGGCCGACATCCTCGAGGTCAACCTCGCCGAGCTGATCGAATCACAACCCCAAGCGCAGCCGCAGCCTCAACCTCAATCTGAGCTTCAGTCTCAAATTTCAGCTCAACCTCAATCTCTGCCTCAGCCGCAGCCCTATGTTGTGGCGGGGAACATCCCGTATTACATCACTTCACCCATCATTCAGAAATTATTATCTGTCGCACCCTTACCGCAACGGATTGTGCTTTTGATCCAGAAAGAAGTGGCTGAGCGCATTGCGGCCGAACCAGGCAAACATTCGCTACTCTCGCTCATGGTGCAAAATCGCGCCTCGGTCGAGCTGGGACCGGTCGTGAAAGCCGCTGAATTCACTCCTCCGCCCAAAGTTGATAGCCAGATCATCGTTCTCGAACCGCTGGCGGCGACTCAAATTCCGGAGGCGGTGCTGGCGCTCGCGCAGTGTGGCTTCCAAAATCCGCGCAAGAAACTAGCGACTAATCTCGCCAATTTTTCAGGCCAGCTTCCAGCTGCCTCGCTAGCTCGCCCCTCCGCCGGCCCGCGGCTTTCCTCGGACGACTCTCCGCGGCTGCCGCGCCACACCAAAGCCGAGTGGCAGCGGATTTTGGCTGCGCTGACTATCAATCCTGACGCTCGCGCCAGTGATCTCGATCTCTGGGATTGGGAAGAGCTTTGGCAGGCTGCCCGCCGCGCCGATCCGAACTCAAAGGCTACTTAATCGGAATCTCTTGACCATTCGATACCGTTCTATTCTTCGACATTCTGGCGTTCTGGCATTTCGTTTTATGCAAAAAACTTGCATAAAATTAGCATAAGCGTTAAAATAAGAAATAAATAATCAATTAACAATTTTGAGCAGGGCCAAAAGGGAGGCAAAATGAACCCCGAAGATAACAATCCGTTTAGTAATGCTGGATCAGGCAGTGGCAGCGCCACTTCTGGCAATTTTGATCTGAATCCGGTGGATTTGCATAGTGCGACTTCTGGGGCTGGATTGGTTATTCCGGAAGACAATTCTGGCCTTTCACCGGCCGATTCGCTGGCTTCGACTGGCGACGAACTCCATTCCATGGCGCTGCACGGTGCCGATCTGAGCGCTGGACTCGACGGCAGCTCCACTGCGCCTGTTTCGCTACCTGCGCCCGATACTCCGCTGACCCCGGCTGCTCCCGTCCCGGGTTCGATTGGTAGCGCTATGTCCGTCCCCGCGGAGCCGAAACCGGCCGCTATGTTCGGCGAGGACAACTCCGCCTCTGGTTCCGCTTCCGCTGCTTCGGCTGGCACTTTCTCCGTCGCGCACGATGATAATACTCTGACAAATCCCTCTGCGACTCCCGCCCCAGCTCCGGCTGCACCGTACAATCCTTTTGCGCCGCAGCCTTCCGCTGCTGCTCCGTCTGCGCAGCCCACTTCGGCTACCCCAACTAATCTCTCCGACCCCGCCAGCTCAGCCAGCACTTTTACTAGCGCTCCCGCCGCTAATCCGTTCGCAACTTCTTCCACGACGGCTGTCAACCCGGCTGCTCCTGCCTCCGCCAACAACTCGACGGCGAGCAGCTTCCAGCCGATCACTCCCGACCAAGCTTCCGCTCATCATGCCGCGCCTGCCTCAATGTCCGCCCCAGCTTCCGCCGCGGCGAAAAAGGCTGCCGCGCATTCCCCGATCGTCATGATCGTCATGGCCGTGGCGCTTGCCGTCGCCGTAATCGTTGCCCTCATCTTTGCCATCCTCTTCTTCAAAGCTCGCTCCGAGCAGGAAAAGGTCTATGTCGCTCCCCCGACTAATAATGGCATTTCCCAAAACGAGGTTAAAGAGGTCACTTGCGAGACCAGCAATGATGCCAGCAGCACCGTCGTGGTGATGAATTTTACCGGCAAAAACCTCAAACACATTTCAATAACTAGCAATCAATTTGCCGATAGCGCTGATGCTGCCGTTTCTTTGCGCGATGTCAGCCTGGCCACTCGCCAAGTCCAACTCCAGGAAGCTGGGCGCGCCGAAGATCCGCTTGCGCTCACTATCACCGCCGAGAATAACCAAGTGACTTTGAACGGTGAAGGTGATGCCGACCAGCTCAATCTCAGCGATGCCGAACTCCTAAGTCTTGCCACGAATCCCGACGGCAGCGTCATTCTTGACAAAGACACTATCGTCAGCGGCTACGAAGGCCAAGGCTTCGTTTGCAGCGAATAGTTTTTAGCCTAGAGCGATGACCCTCAGCCGTCTATCTTTGCGGCTGAGGTTTTGCAAATCCGCAAAATACTGTATAATATATATATGTCAAATAAATATCTCTGTACCGCTATTCCCTACGTCAATGGTAATCCTCATATTGGCCATGCCATGGATTATCTTTTGGCCGATGTCTATGCACGCTATTGTCGCACTTTGGGCGATGATGTGCGGCTTCAGGTCGGTACGGACGAACATGGCAATAAAGTCTTCAGCAAAGCCCGCGTCGCCGGCATCCCGGTGGAAACTTTTGTGGAGGAAAAGAACCAGCGCTTCCGCGACCTGATCCGTGAGCTCGACGTCTCTTACACCGATTTCATCCGAACTGTCGATCCAGACCACGTCCGTCGTTGCCAAGCGATTTGGCGTAAGCTCTCGGATCACATCTATGCCGCCGAATATCATGGCTGGTACTGCGAGGGTTGTGAGAATTTCGTCACCGCGAAAGAATACGAGGAAAATCACGGCATTTGTCCCGACCACCAAAAACCTTACCAAAAACTTTCCGAAAAAAATTATTATCTCCGCATCGCCGATTTCAAAGATGAGATTCGCACTCAGATCGAAAACGGCTCTCTGCAAATCTTACCTGCTTTCCGTCGCGAGGAAATCCTCACACTGCTAGCCGACGCTCCGGACGTCTCGATTTCGCGCCCAGTCGGGGAGCTATCGTGGGGCATTCCGGTGCCAGACGATCCTTCCCAAGTCATGTATGTCTGGCTCGATGCGCTGTCGAACTACATTACTGTCCTCGGCTATCCTGATGCCGACCACCTGCCGGAATTTGAAGCGTGGTGGCCTGCCGCCGCGCAGTTCATCGGCAAGGACGTTTTGCGCTTCCATGCTATCATCTGGCCCGCCATCCTGCTTGGCCTCGGGCTCGAACTGCCCCGCACCATTATCGCTCATGGTCATATTCTCTCCGGCGGTCAAAAAATGAGCAAAAGCCTCGGCAACGTCGTTGATCCTTTTGAAGTCTTGCATCGTCATGGTCTCGAAGCTTTTCGCTACTACTTCTTGCGCCATGTTGACACTTTCACCGACTCTGATTTTACCTGGGAAAAGTTTGACGACGCTTATAATAACGAGCTAGCCAATGACCTTGGTAATCTCGTCCAGCGCCTCGCCACTCTCTGTCGCAAAAATCAGCTCGCCGGCCGTTCCCACACCCGGCATACCGATTCCGCTTATCAAGCACTCATGGATAAATTTGAGTTCACTAAGGCAATTAACTACGTCTGGACCAAGATTCAATCGCTCAATAAAAGCATCGATGAAGCTAAACCTTGGGAGCTAGCCAAACGCGGCGAGAAGGAAGAGCTCGAGAAAGTACTCCGCGATCTCACGGATCGCCTGCTCGGCATTTCCGATCTATTGCAACCGCTTTTGCCGGAGACTGCTGATCACATCCAAGAGATTTTCACCACCGCGGAAATTATCCCGCCAGCCACTCCGCTTTTCCCGAAAAACTAACCCGCTTACGCAAATCCCCCAGTCTTATTTCCGCGCCCTACTCTGTCTCCAGTTCGAGCCAATATCTCTTCCCGTGCGAAATATCATAGTTAATCAGTTCGTACTCTTTCAGCGCTTCGGTCGGATTCGTTCGCACGCTGTCCGCCTTCGCATAGCTCGGAGCCAAAATCGGCATTTCTTCACAGACGGTGTCTAGCAGATAGCTCACCACCGGCTTCTTCACGTCCAAGAGATTATACATCAGGTTCGCAATGCAATTCGGCGTCACCGTCGGCAAATCCGTCCCCGGCGTGTCAATGGCGAGCCCCGCCGCTTGATTCAACTTTTTCACCTCTTCCTCAAGAAAATCGTTCTCGACCTCAAAATTCGTATAGATAAAATATGGCGTCAAATGTACTAAATCGCGCTCCGCGGGATCCTCTGAGTTCGCATAATCATCGAGTACTCCAGCCGCGTGGTCCCCATACCACACCACCACCGTTTTCTCATCGAGCTTATCGAGCTTTTCCAAAAATTCACCCAGATACCGATCGGCATTGTGCAATAGTTCAAAAACTGCCTCCACCCAACTCCGATTTTCTAACGGCTGATTCAGACGAAAATGAAATTCCGGATATTGTGAAGAGCCGTACGGCGCATGATTTTGCATAGTCGCCGCCCCAATGAATTTCGGCTCATCACTTTCCGCCAAGAGGTCATAGATCTCATTATAAACCGATTGATCATTGATATATCCCACGCCATTCTCTAGAGTCTTATGTTTCATTTTTGACTCATCATAAAACTTATTGTATCCCATCTTGTCATATACAATGTTGCGCTTATACATTGTCCCGTCGAAAGCATGAATCGCATCCGCGTTGAAGCCATTTTTACCCACGTAGCTCACGATTCCTGGCATGTGATCAAGTTTAGTGACGAAGTTCGTGTATGCAATCGTCTGCGCCCAATAATTCGACAATCCAGTATGCACAGCATATTCTACGTTTGCCGTCCCGCCGCCGTATTCCGGAGAATACATATATCCGCTAGGATACTTGCGAAAAGCCTTATGCAAATTCGGCACCACATCCCCGCCACTATGAGCATAAGTTTCGCCGAGAATTTCTGGATCATAAAACGACTCATCCAGGATCACCACGATATTTTCTGCCACATCCGCCAAGTCTGCCCGCTCCCGATCTTGAATCGTTTTTTGTGCGTTATATTTTTCGTAAATCTCAGCAATCCTTTCCTTAGAGTAGCCCTCCGGCTCGTCTAAATTCGATGAACCAGCATTATATAATAGCGTTAACGCTAAACCATTATTTTCATAGGTTGCGGTTGGATTCCATGCGTGCATGGCTCCATCCAGCCATTCCAGATATTCAAAAGTATTACCTTCATGATGTAATAGCGGATTGAATAAGACCAAAAAACTCGCGAAAATCCCCAGCGTGAAAGTCGCCCGCGGCACCAAATCCCACCTTTCCCACCAGCGCATCCCGCGTGTATCTTTTCCTAAAACTTTTTTGCAATAATGATCCAGTAGCCACGTCCCGATCAGCAATAAAATAATTCCGATTGCTAGCCGCCAGACCTCACCCGCATCGACGAACTGCATCAGGTTCCCGGCCTGACCCGCCATTTCCAAATCTTCCGGTACAATTGGGGCTGCCCGTACCTTCAGTTTTTGCTCGTTGGCATAAGTCATCGCGCTAATGATCGCAAACGTCAATCCTAGTCCGAAAAAGGTTCGCCAAAATAGCGCCATCAAAATCAGACATAATAACAGTATAAAGACATAAGAATACCAAAAAACTTGCGTCCGCCACTGGATGAAGTGCATCGTTTCGTCAACATCTCTCCCGAACTGTTGATAGAAGATATACCAAGTGAAAACGATCGCAAATAGCGTCGCTAGAATAAAAGACAATAAAACCCGTAAGACCACTGGCATTGTATGTTTGGGTGGTTGGTTATTCTGTTTATTTTTTCGCTCAGCGTACCAAGATTTCAAAGACTCACGCATGCGTCAATTATAGCACAAAAATGTTCCCCCGCCTAGGCAAGGGAACATCATGCTTCAGCTCTGCTTAGCTGATGGATTAAGCAATCTTGGTGATTTCCGCGTCGTCTGTGTCGCAGAAATATCCATCTTCCGCCCAGCGCGAAGCGATGTCGGACAGATAGAATCCGACCACGCCACCTACCATCGGCAGGATTACATAGGCTGCCAAAGCCAACCCCATCAAGCCCGCCAGCTCACCAAATCCCGCCGCAGTCGTCGGCAAGATTTGTAGCATCAAAGCAATTGCCGGGTTGAAAACATAGGAAATTGCATACTGGAAGAAACCTTGCGAAATGATCGCGCCCAGCACGATGATAAAAATCAAAGCGCTCGAAACTGTGAAAGCGAAAGTCAGCGCGCTGCGCTTCGCATAGCGCAAACCCCGCGCGAAGCAGAAGCCCAGAATCACCGCACCTAGCAACTCAACCAGCGCCACGCTCCAGAAAGTTTCGCCACTCACGGCGTCCATCACTGGCAACTCAGCCGCCACCGTCGCGCTACCGAGACGGAAAGCATTGATTACGAGCAGCCCTAGCCACGCCCCGATCACTTGCGCCAACATATATAATACACCGCGAATTGCTGACATCCGGCGCGAAGCCATCATACCGACCGTCACCAGCGGATTCAAGTTTGCACCCGAAATCCCGACGAGGGCGATATAAATACAAATCAAGGCCGGTGCCAAGTATAGCGCATATTGGAACAAGCCAAACATCGACAGCGCCAAGAGGATCAGCGAAAGCAGCATCGTGCCGATCAGCTCGCCCAGCAGCGCGCCCCAGATCTTGCGCGTCTTGAAAATCGTGAGAATGTTCTCATCTTTATCGTATTTGCGTGCAAAAAATCCATTTTTCTTTGTCGCGATTGCCTGGGTCTTTTCCGAAGAATCCTTGACTTGCGTTGCCGAAGAAGCTAGATTCGACTTTGTCTCCTTGGTCTCTTTGCTAGCTTCTGGCTTGGTCGAAGACTTTTTCGTCGTCTTCTTTGACTTCTGATTGGCCATTTCTAACCTCCTTAAACTAATATTTCGCTCATTATAGCACACTTATGATACAATGATAAGTACTAAGTAAACATAACACTGATAAGGAAGAAAATGGGAGTGATGGTATCCAATAATCAAACAAGAAATTCACAGCTAAACCAGCGCATTGCCTCCGACCTGCGCCAAAAGTCTCAAGCCGCCGCTCCCGGCACTAAGCCCAGTTCCGCCGCTCTCGAAGACGACGCTTATATCGAAGGCACGAAAAAGACCGGTCGCTTCACCTGGGTTTGGATTGTCCTCATCGTGCTGGCTCTGCTCTCCGCTGTTTTCATCCTCTTTTTCTAATCCAACCTCGAGATAGCTCCGTCAGCTCCATGCTTGCTCGTCTAGGCGCCGCGCACCCCAAATTACCAAAATTTTACGGATGCAGCCCGGAGTGCTATAATATATCCCATGTCAGATCTAGATCAGCTCAAACAATCACTCAAGGCGCTGGGCGCGGAATATGCCAAGATCAAAACTCTCCCGCCCGCCGAGCGCGGTGAATTCGGTCGCAAAATCAACGCCCAGAAGCAGCAACTTTTGCAGCAAATCGCCGCCGCTGAAGCCGCCGCCGAGAGCGCCGAGGTCGCTCCGCTGGATATTTCGGCACCCGCCGCACCCAACCAGCCTCTGCCGCGCCTCCAGCTCGGCTCGCGCCATCCACTCATGGTTGAGCTGGACAAGGTCATTGCTATCTACGCCGCCATGGGTTTCGACGTCCTTGAATCGCGCCAACTCGACGACGAATTCCACATGTTCGACAGCCTGAACTTCCCCAAGGATCACCCCGCACGCGACGGCTACGATACTTTCCGCACGCGCGAAGGCTACATTCCGCCGGCGCACACTTCCAGCATGCAGCACCGCGCTCTGAAAAAATACAAAGCTAAACTCGAGCAGGGCGGCCAAATCGCCGTCGTCATCCCTGGCCGCGTCTTCCGCAACGAAGACGCCGATGCCACCCATGAACATACTTTCTACCAGTGCGAAGGGGTTTTTGTCTCGCCTGACGCCACCATGGGCCAACTTTTCGGCATCTTGAAACACTTTTTCGAAGCCTATTACGGCCAAAAACTCAATCTGAAGACCCAGCCCGGCTATTTCCCCTTCACTGAGCCTTCCGCCGAATTCCTCATCGAAAAGCCCGCCAGCCTCGGCGGGAAGGGCTACCTCGAAATGGGCGGTTGCGGCATGATCCATCCTAACGTCCTCCAGGCTGCCGACATCGACCCAGCGAAATACCGCGGTTTCGCTTGGGGCGGTGGGATTGATCGTCTCGCCATGCTGAAATACGACCTCAGCGATGTGCGCTATTTCGAGTCCGGTAAACTTGACTTCTTGGAGAAATTCTGCTAATGTACAAGAAATCCATCTTCCAATTCACCCAATCTACCCTCCAATTCGACCCAATTCATCTAATAATCTACCCCCAACAGATTAGCCGATTTTTACCCCATCCTACCATTATATCACAGATAAGCATAAAAGTCAATAGGAAAGCGCAAGTTTTATGAAAATATCCTTAAATCAGATCAAAAATTACGTCGAAATCCCCGCCGACATCTCGGATTCAGACCTGATCGAGCTGATTGGCTCACGCCTGGTCGAAGTCGAAGAAGTGATCGATTTGGCGCCAAAATATCAAGGTATTTATATCGTCAAAGTCCAAAAAGCCGAACCGATTCCCGATACTCACCTCCATCTCTGCGAGATTGATGCTGGCGAGCATAATGCCGAGTTTGACCAGCTGGAAAATGGCCTGGTGCAAGTCGTCTGTGGTGCGCCCAACGTCCACGCTGGCATGCTGGCGGTCTGGATCGCGCCGGGCGCCGTCGTTCCGGCTACCTACGGCAATGAAAATTTCCGGCTCGGCGCCCGCAAGTTGCGCGGCTATGTTTCGAACGGCATGTTGGCCGCGACTGACGAGCTCGACCTCGGTGCGGATCACGCCGGCATCGCCGAAATCGACCCCAAGATCGCCACTCCCGGCGACGATTTCGCCACCGTCTTTAACCTCAATGACATCATCCTCGACGTCGAGAATAAGTCCCTCACCCATCGCCCGGACTGTTTCGGTCTGATCGGCTTTGCCCGCGAAGTCGCCGGCATTCTCGGCCTCGAATTCGTCGAGCCGCCGGTTTTTCAAAAGATTGGTACCAAATTGAAGACTTCTGGCGCCCTCGCTCCGGTGATCGAAATCGCCGATCCCGCTCTCTGCCCGCGTTATAGCTGCGCCGTCTTCGACCTGCCGGATAACCATCCCAGCAAATATCTCACCGGCGCCGCCGTCTTCCTAGCCAAGGCCGGCATGCGCAGTATTGACCCCATGGTTGATCTGACTAATATTCTCATGCTCGAGACCGGCCAGCCTCTACACGCTTTTGATTATGATAAGCTAGTCGCAGTCGCCGCCCAAGGCCGCAAAGCTTCCGATTCAGTGCGGATTCTGGTCCGCGCCGCGCAGGACGGGGAAGAGCTGCAGCTACTCGACGGTAAGACTATCACTTGCGGCGATTATGACATTCTGATCACGGCGAACGACGTTCCGGTCGCGCTGGCCGGCGCTATGGGTGGCAAGAACACCGAGATCGACGCCAGCACTAAGCGCGTCATCCTCGAAAGCGCTACCTTTTCACTCTATCATCTGCGCAAGACCCAAATGGCGCATGGGATTTTCTCCGAAGCCATCACTCGCTTCACCAAGGGTCAGCCCGCCGCCCTCTCTGGCGCCGTACTCGAAGACGCTCTCTCCCGCCTCGCTGTCCAGCCTCTCGCTTTGGCCGACAACTGGCCCAATCCAGCCCAGCCAACTGTTGTAAAAATCACAACATCTTCGCTCAATCAGCTCCTCGGCACGGATTATGATGCTGTCACCATCAGCCGCACTCTGACGAACGTCGGATTCCAAGTCGCGACCAGCGCTAAGGATGCCTCCGCGCTCAAGGTCACTGCTCCTGCCTGGCGCACCGACATTCACGCCCCCGAAGACGTGATCGAGGAAGTCGGCCGACTCCTCGGCTATGATCATATCCCTCTGGCGCTGCCGACGCATCCTTTCCTCGAGGCGGAGATTGAGCCGCTAATTCGCCTGAAGCAAGAATTGCGCGGCTTGCTCTCCGACCGTTTGGCCATGCACGAACTTCTGACTTATTCCTTCGTCAGCCGCGATTTGCTGGAAAAAGTCGGCGAAAATCCGGAAGACAGCTACGAGATCGTCAATTCGATTTCTCCCGAGTTGCAGTGTTTCCGTCAGCAAATCGTCCCCAGCCTCCTCGACAAAGTTCGTGAGAATCTCAAAGCCGGCCATCGCGACTTTTCGCTCTACGAAATCAACCAAGTCTCGCTGAAATCTTATGGTCTCACCGCGGAAAAAACTCCCGTCCTGAAGACACACCTCGGCATCGTCTCGCTTGGCGACTTCTATGCGCTCAAGGCCAATCTGCTTGCGCTCTGCCGCATGCTTCAGCTCGAGGTCGAATACCGCGCTCTCAGCGCTGAATCTGCCGCGCACGACCCATATCTCGAGCCCAAGCGTTCTGCCGAAATCCTGGTCGCGGGAGAGAAAATTGGCGTCTTCGGCGAAGTCAAGGCCAGCGTCCTGCGCCGCTTCAAGCTCGATGCGCCGATTTCTGCCGCCGAGTTCAATCTTGAGCATCTCCTCTCCGCGCCGCGTTCGCGTCAGCCCGAGGTCACTTTGTCGCGTTTTCCCTTCGTCGAGCGCGATTTGACGCTGAAGCTAGCCGCCGATGTGGCCTTCTGGCGAGCCAGCGAAATGCTAGAACACGTCCTGAGTTCTGCGGGTCTGCTTTATTCGGTCGAGCCCACCTCAATCTATCAATCTACTCCTGACGCCCCGACGAAAAACCTCTCTTTCCACCTCAAATTCGCCAGCCCGGATAAAACGCTAGATTCCGCCGCAATTTCTGCTATAATGGAGGAAATTACCGTTGCCGCAGCCCAGATTGGCGCCACTGCAGTATAGAGTTAAGGAGGAATATGGATCAAAAAAGCATTAAAACTAGCACCGCTCAGCGCGTAATTATCTTGATCATTGCGATTCTCTTAGTCGGATCGATGATCTTCGCCTACATGTTTATCGTGCTCGGTGGCAGCAGCGCGGACAAAGCGCAAAATAGCGAAGAAACCATGGAAGAGCTCCAGGCGCAATATGAGGAAACCGAAGCTACTTATGACGCCATCGTTCAGCGCCTTTCCGACAAATATTTCAAAGATTTCTCGAAGTATAAGTCGAAAGTCAAGGCCTATAATCTCGCAGCGGCCAACTCCGGCGGTCTCCAGACCGAAGACCTGAAAGAAGGTACCGGTCATCAGCTAGGCGAAAAAGATTATTCCTACGACGCCTATTATATCGGTTGGTGTTCGGACGGCACGGTGTTTGATTCATCCTTTGACGATTTCGATAAACCTACCGCTCTCGAAGCGCCGATCGAAGGTTCCGACGAAATGATTGCCGGCTGGAAAGAGGGAATTGTCGGCATGAAGCTCGGTGGCGTCCGCCTCATCACGATGAATAGCGACCTCGGCTACGGCGAAGATAGCGATATCTGCGAGGGCGAAAGCGCCTCTCCCCTGAAATATATCGTCATGGCGATCGAACAAGAAGCTGACCTCAAAGAAACTAACCAAAAGCTCCAAGAAGTCCTCTATAAAGTCTATAATACGCAATATAATTACGGTGCGACTTCACTCTAATGCCTGACTCAGCGACTGCTTCTTCGTCCACCGTCTCGAATACTGCGCCGTCTTCAGCTTCGTCTGCACTTCCCCCCACATCTTCATCAGCGTCTATCCCGCTGCATGAGCTCGTCATCGTGGGCGGCGGCCCTGCTGCGCTCACTGCTGCGCTCTATGCCAGCCGCGCCGGACTCGAAACCATCGTCTATGAACGTGGCCAAATCGGCGGCGCTCTCGCCGAAATCAGTCAAATCGACAATTATCCCGGCTTCAGCGGCGCCGGTCAGGCGCTAGCGACCGCCATGCGTCAGCAAGCCGCCTCCGCTGGCGCCCAGATCGAATACGGCGAATGCACCGCGCTCCAGCTCGCCGCGAATCTGGGTCATGGTAATGGCTTTTCTACCGACGGAACATCCTCCCCTATTCCTGGCGAGAAAGCTTCTCTTCCTTCCGCTGCCAATTTCCTCCTCACGGTTGACGCGGAGCCGGTCGCAGCGCAGTCTGTGATTATCGCGACCGGCTCCGCCCCCCGCCCTCTAGGTTTCCCGCTCGCCGTCCCGGTGTCGTATTGCGCCTTGTGCGACGGCGTGCTGGCCCGCGAGAAAGACGTCGCAGTTGTCGGCGGCGGCAACTCTGCCTTCCAGGAATCGCTCTACCTCGCGGGCCTCACCCGCTCCCTCACGCTCATCACGCATTCCGCCGCGAAGGCCGACGCTTGGCTCCAGGATCGCCTCCGCCGCCAGCCCAATGTCACCATCCGCGAGCACCTTGAGCCCACTCCCGACCTGCTCAATCAATTCGATCATGTCTTCGTCTATATCGGCAAGCAACCCGCCACCGCCATGCTCCGCCGCCTCGCCAGCCCCAGCCAGCCTAATCCGCAGAACATGCCCAGCAAACCTAATAATCATGAATTATCTCTAAAACTGCTCGACGCCCAAGGCTACATCCTCGCCCCCGCGACCCAGACCGCCCTCCCCGGCCTCTTCGCCGCCGGCGACGTCCGCGCCCAGAGCGTCAAACAAGTCGTCTCTGCCGCCGCCGATGGCGCCGCCGCCGCCCTTGCCGCTTATGATTTCCTCCATGGTCTTGCGCCTCAATAAAGCCAAAAACCTCAAAAACTCCAAAAATATCTTCCAAATCACCCAATCCCAGCATTTCCGCCTATCTCAAATTCTTCAAACCCTTCAAAAACCCCATTCTATCATCCCATATCACTGCTCTCACGCGCCACAATTTCCAAAATATTGCCCGAAAATTGCAATAATTTCGCCACAATCTCATCAAAGTCTTAACAGGGGTCAGAAAAATTTCCCTCCAAATTATAACAGGGGTGGATGTGATTTCGGTATTGCTTTTTTCGACAATGTGTGCTATAATGGAAGTAGTGGGGTGGGCGAGACGGAATCCCATCTCAAGTACCGGGGAAATAACTCCCCGTTAGACGTCATATGGTCGGTTTTTGGTACTCCGCTCGGACAGCCAAAATCTTGACCAAAAATAATAAAAAAGGGGGAATAAATATGATGTCAAGTATTATTATCTTAGGAATGGTGACTGCGATGTTGGTCGCAGCTCTGGCACCGCAGTTTTTCGGGCGCCGCGCCTATCAGGCGTTTGGTGATCAGGTCCGCAAGAACAAGACCATGGCGGAGCTTTTCCGCGGGGTCGAGCTGGCGGCGTTGTTCACGCTGTTTATGGCGCTCTTTTGCCGGAGCGTGGACTTCATCGTCGCTTGCAGCTTCCGCGGCGGACGCTCCACCCAGCTTATCCTAATGCTGGTGGCGCTGATCTTCTACGCGGGCAGCGCTCTGGTAGCTTGGCGCTTCGGTGCCTATCCGACCTATCGTCGCTACGCTAAGCAACGTCGCGCGCAGGCGCAAGCCGCAGTCGATCGCTATCGGGCAGCGCTCGAGGCATACCGCGAGCAGATGTATTGCAACCGCAGTATGCTCAGTGCCGACGATCTGCTAGAAGCGCTGCTGGCGGAGGCCGGGACGATCGTGAAGGTGCCTTGCGATAGGCGCCGTGTACTGCGCGACTCGCTGCCGAGCCAAAAAGTGCTCGGTATGGCGAACCTTGCGACCGGGGATTTCTACGGGCATGCCGGTGATGTTATCGACATGAAGAGACCGGAGGATTTCCGCGCCGCGCAGACAGCATTGAGAGTTCGCCGCTACGAGCAAGAGCAGCGCACGGAACCGTGCAAGCTCGAGCTTGGTGCTGCTGAGCTCAGTTCCACGACCGGTTTGCCCGAAGCTGCCGCAAAGTAGCGCTCAGCCAACTCTCCTACAAAGATCGGCAGGTCCGTCCTGCCTCACAGCCCGCTGCTTGTCAGCGGGCTGAAACTTGTTATAATCAGTCTATGCATAACAGCTTCTATTTTTACGACCTCGAGACTTCTGGTCTGAATCCGCGCGCCGATCGCGTCATGCAGTTCGCCGGTCAGCGCACGGATTTATACTTTCGCCCCATTGGCGAACCGACCAACCTCCTCGTCCAGCTGGCCGAAGACACCTTGCCCAGTCCCGGCGCTATCATGGTGACCGGCATTACACCTCAGATGACGCACGCCGACGGCATTTCTGAGCGCGAATTTTGCCGCTTCATCATCGAAGACGTTGCCACCCCCGGCACTACTATCGTCGGCTATAATTCCGTGCGCTTCGACGACGAATTCATCCGCAATACGCTCTGGCGCAACTTCCATGACGCTTACGAATGGCAGTGGAAAGACCGCCGCAACCGCTGGGATCTGCTCGATGTCGTGCGCATGACCCGCGCCCTCCGCCCCGCCGGCATCAAATGGCCGCTCACGCCCGAGGGCAAAGCCACCAACCGTCTCGAACTCATCACCAAACTCAACGGCATCGAACACGCCCACGCCCACGACGCCCTGGCCGACGTTATCGCCCTGATCGAAGTGACCAAGCTGATCAAGCAGAAACAGCCCCAGCTCTATGATTATCTCTATAAGATGCGCTGGAAACGCTCCGTGAAAAAGCTGATCAATCTGAAAAATCCTCAACCCTTCGTCTATTCTTCTGGTCGCTATTCTAGTCAGTTCGAGAAAACCACTGTCGCATATCCCTTCGCCGAGGCCAAGAACGGCAACATCCTGGTCTTCGACTTGCGTTACAATCTCGCTGACCTCATGGCCGCGGAGAAAGACGGCACTTTCGCCGAAAAGTACGGCTGGAAACACCGCCATCCCGACCACGCTCGCTCGAAACAGGCCGAGAAGGAATCCTATCGCACAGATTATTTCCCTATTGTCAAGACTCTGCAATATAATCGCTGTCCGGCGGTCGCCCCGATCGGTGTCCTCGACAAAGATGACGGTTGGCAGCGCCTTGGCCTCTCCCGCGAGCAGATCGAGGCTAATATCGCCACTCTCGGGGAATATCCCGACTTCCCCGCGCGCATGCAGGCCGAGGAGCACTCCGAATATCCCGCCGCCGCTGATCCCGAATCCAGCCTCTATTCCGCTTTCATCCCCGAAGACGACCTCATCCTTTGCTCCGCCGTGCGCAATAACGCCGCCACCGACCTCAAGCATTTCCGCCCCAAATTCCAAGATGAGCGCCTCCCCGAGCTTTTCTTGCATTATAAAGCCAAATATTTCCCGGAAATCCTCGAACCGGCCGAATCTGAAGCCTGGGAGCAATATCGCACTGCCCGTCTCGAGCGCCAAGCCCAAGGCTTCCTTAAGGAAATTTCCTATCTCGAGAGCAATTTCGCTAAAAATTCCGATTTTGGTGCCCGTTTTGGCGGCAAATCGCTCGATGAATGTCAGTTTATCCTCGACGAGCTCAAACTCTGGTATCAAAGTCTTCAAACCAGCGGGGAATAAGCCTTTTTTCACCTTTTTCTACTCTTTTTCACCCTAATTTAGTCATTTTTAACCGATTTTGTCAAATAATCATTGACTTTTTCAGAGATGTGTGCTATAATGGAAAGATAGACCCCATTGCATGCGTTGCGGGTCAAATTTTCCGAAAGGGGGAATTTATATTATGTTGCACATTACATTCAGACACTTTCTTAGGGAGGTGAGATTATGATTATTTGGCGCAAACGGGCTTTGCTCGAGCTGAGCGATCTGCGGCGGCATTTTATCTGTCTCGAACGGCATCCCCTGGGCAAAAAGCTAGTGAAACAGAGTAAACTAGCGCAGCATGTCATTCGTACCAAATACACCTACCGCCATTTGCCCAGCACGAATCGGATCTGCTCCTATCGCCAGGAGCTAGCCGATATTCGTAATGCCGTTGCTGAATATGACCGCGAGCGGCATGAGCAGCATTTTGCTGAGGAACCCTGAGAAATCTCATCC
>CAZGXB010000007.1:0-31108 GCA_964529615.1 uncultured Candidatus Saccharibacteria bacterium | reverse complement strand
CTGCCGGTCGCAGCGCTCCATAGACAACGTGACTAATCCCGCTCCGCACATAGTATAGTGGGGTAGAGGCAATGTTGTATGCATTACCGTCCTGACCAGAGCCATTAACAGTACTGGCGAGACCGTACTTCGTCAGCATGAAGCCGAATGTCCCATTGTCAGTGTTGTTGCCCGAACTCGGCAATTGCCAGTTCTTGGGGCAGATGGAATCTGCTGCTGCCTTACTCACAATCTCCCCACCAGAGCCTGCGGTAGCTATTCTCTTCTTTGAGTATAGTCTCCTTATCAAAATTCATTTTGATAAGGAGTTTTTAGCATAAGCGGAATGCGGACGCGCAAGCGCATTAAGATTAATCTCTCTTACTAATATACCACAGATTACCCCGAGTCGAACAAATAAACCTAGCTAACAAAAAAGAGATTCGCTTAGGTAGCTAACCGTTTGCATTACCCTCATCGTAATTTAGTCCCATTATAGCAAAAATTTGTCAAAAGTCAAGACTTTTCTATGAAAAATCCCAGCCAATCCCTAATTTGTGCTATAATACCCTTATGGATACCCTATCTATTATCCTGGAGGTGATTGCCGTCGTGCTGCTTATTGTCATCTTTTTGCGCAAGGCTCACCCGAACGCTGATTTCGCGAAGCTCGAAGAGCGCCTCATCCGCGTCGAAGGAGAACTCGACAAACTCACGCCGAAGATCGAGGATGCTTTTCGCGATAATCGCCGCGAAATCGCCGAAAATTTGCATAATATCCAGCGCACACTTGACACGCGGGTTAAAACTCTCCAAGATGACAACTCGAAAAAACTCGAAGAAATGCGCCTCACGGTTGACGAAAAGTTGCAAAAATCCGTCGAACAACGCTTCGCCCAGAGTTTCAAACAGATTTCTGGCCAGCTTACCGAGGTCTATCAAGGTCTCGGCGAGATGAAAAACCTCGCCAGCGGCGTCGGAGATTTGAAAAAAGTCATGGAAGGTGTCAAGACTCGCGGTATTTATGGCGAAGTGCAACTCGGAAATATTATTCAAGATTGTTTGTCAAGCGGACAATACGTTGAAAATTATATCACCAAGGCCGGCAGCAACGACCGCGTCGAATTCGCGATCAAAATGCCCGGCCAGCACGATTCGGCGGTTTATCTCCCGGTTGATTCCAAATTCCCAGTCGAGAATTATGCCCGCTTGATCGCTGCCTATGACCAGGGGAGCAAGCCCGAAATCGAAGCCTATCGCAAGGCGCTCAAAGCCGACGTCCTCACTCAAGCCAAGAAAATCTCGACCAAATATCTCGACCCGCCGGCCACTACCGATTTCGGCGTTATGTTCGTACCCACAGAGAGTCTCTATGCCGAAATTTTGCGCATTCCCGGCTTGAACGAAGCCTTGCGTCAGAAATATAGCGTATCGCTCGCCTCGCCCTCTACTTTGCCGGTGATTCTTTCCGGACTCACTATGGGCTTCCGCTCGGTCGCGATCGAGAAACGTTCCGCCGAAGTCTGGCAGACGCTGGGCGCCGTGAAATCTCAATTCAGCAAATTTGGCGACCTCCTCGCTCAGACCCGTAAAAAGCTCCAGGAAACCGCCAATAAAATTGGCGACGCCGAAGTCACTTCGCGCCAAATCGAGCGCAAACTGAAGAACGTCGAGACTTTGCCCGAAGCCGAAAGCGTCAACTTAATTGGGGAATTGGAGGTCTAATGTCGGAATTTTGGACAACTCTAGCCATCTGGTTTTTAATTTTCATGTTTTATTCTTTCGCTGGCTGGTTGATTGAGGTTGCTGTCACGATCGCTGAGCATCACAAAGTCGTCAATCGCGGATTCCTGGTCGGCCCCATTTGCCCGATCTATGGCACCGGCGCCGTCCTCATCTCCCTTATCTTGAGCGAGGCTGAGAACTGGCTGGCTGTTTTCTGCGTCGCGGTCGTTGGTGGCGCCCTGCTCGAATATGCCGTTAGCTATCTCATGGAAAAACTTTTCCGTGTCCGCTGGTGGGACTATTCGAATCGCCCCTTCAATCTCGAAGGTCGCATTTGTCTCTTTTCCGTCCTCGCCTTCGGCTTCGCTGGTATCCTCATTATTAAAATCGTCACCCCGGCGCTCCTGGCTGTCTTGGGCGCCTTGCCACTTTGGCTACTATATACTCTGGCGATCACGCTCTTCGCCTGGCTGATTTTCGATATTTTACTCTCACTCTGGTTGATTATCAATGTCCGCGTGACGGTTGGCACCGTCCAAAAAGACGCCACCGAAGAAATCTCCGAGCGCATTCACGCCATCTTGATGGAAAAGGGCAAGCTTAGCCGCCGCCTCGTCCGCGCCTTCCCCCATCAAACCCCCTCTAAGAAACCAACCCGCCGCGACGCGTCGCATAAATCCACCTCTCGCCGCTCAACCTCATCAACTTCTCCTAATCATCAGAAGAAGACCTAACCATGTCTAATGCGCCGTTATCCCCCGCGTACTGTCTTTATCGTCGTGCCATCATCACGCACCTCCTTACTCTCTCGGCTATACTCCCAATTCCTGTCACTATTCTCATTAGTCCTGCAATTGACTCCCCGATCTTTACATTTGTAGTTCTCATCGGCATTCCGATACTTATTGCATTATCTGTTGGCAGCCTAATCTATTGTATTAATCTCTTGCGACTTATTCGCAGCCGATACCTTGCTCTTCCGGTTTCCGGTTATCTCCTCCCCGGGCTCTATTTTTCCGCCATTCTCTCTGTGCTCAATATTGTTATTGTCTTTACCTTTCCCGTAGTTTATTTTCTCACCCCATTTTATCTTATCTTTTCTCTGGTCATGTTCTGGCGGATCCACTCTCGAAAGATCCTCGAACAGTCTGCTCCAAATTCAACTCACTCTGATCCAAACAGTGAGCCATCTATCACTTATTCCTCCCTCCGTAGTCGCACTATTGTCGCTAGTCTTTTCCTTATCCCCGCCGTCCTCTTCTCTACGGGTATCATCGTCGAAATCATCCACTCTAACGCAGAATTCACGACGTTTTTAAACTGGGTTATGGCCTGGTCTATCGGATTAGTCTTCGATCTAATTTGTATTATCCTTGCTGCCACTACTCTCTCTGCCCTCAAATACTCTTCGATTCCAACAGGTCGCTCGAAATCCCTACTCTACTCGCTGCGCTTCGTCATCGTGATTGCTACTTTCTGCATAGTCCCATTCGTTTCTCCTTGGCTCGTCATCCCTACGCTGGTTGTCTATGCTTTCACCGAAATCGCACTTTTCGTGCTGAAGGGCACCTAAGTCGAGCCACTGCTCCCTTATCTACAACTATTACCTCTCTCCCACTATACCTATTTGCGGAGCGGGTATATTCATCCAACCTATGGTACATTGCGCAGTCCCGGCAGCGACGGCTACTATTGGCCTCAGACCTCCTGGACTGATACTTCTTACGCTTTTCATCTCAACTTCGACAGCGCCAGCGTCTATCCTGAGAGATACCACAATCGCTATCTTGCTTTTCCCGCCCTTTCCTATTTTTCCAAAGGCGGACAGCTGTCCGCCATTAACCAGTGAAGAACAGGGGCGAAGAAATGACCAAGACGAACACGTGTCCGCGAGGAAGTGAAGGACGCGGAAAGCACTGCGTCGTCCTATTGCCATCGTCGGATACATGGCTTGGTTATCGAAATAAAATATGTAAGCACCGGTATTCTTTTCCGGATTTGGCGAATTTGACCAATAGTAGGCACTCAAACTAGCATCTCGTAATCTGCCATAATGGCCATCAATTGTCCCGCTCCGCACATAGTATAGTGAAGTAGAGATAATGATTAATGACTATGCTTCCAGTATATTACTATTTCTCCCTTCTCCTCGAGAGAACCACGAACCGTCCCGTGAATAAAAACTCCTAAGCTTATGCCAGTCATTTACTTTTTTGAACCGGCGTTCTCGCAGCCCGCCGTCGCGGGTGCGAGCCGCCTAGCCCTCCCTCGTAGCGGTCCGGATGTTCAAAAAAGTAAAGACTGGACATAGCTTGGGTTCTTTTTTTGGTTTTAGTCTCTCTCACAGAAGGAGAAATAACAATATACTCACATATAGTCATCATCCTCCTTTTTCACCATATCACAATGCAACCGTTTCCGATGCTGCAACGGACGGGGAAAGCAAAACAACGAGCACTACTGTCCGATGAACCGACTCTAGAATCATTGAAGCTGAGACCGTAGGCGCGGGTAGCTTCTAGACTAGATACTCGTGACCAATTATCATCAGTGGCACCAACGTACCTTAAAACACTATCGTACATATTCACATATCCGCTCCGCACATATGTATAGTGAGGCTGATGCAATATTTGTATGTATTTCTGTATCAATTTGGTTGCATCGGTTGAGTTGCAGCGTCGGAAAAAGACGTGTTTAGGTCGCTTACGTTTTTTAAAAACGTAAGCGACAAAACCCCAGGTTTTTTCTGTGTTTCTTCATAAAAATAGTACTTATAAATCATAACCTTAACCCCACTATACTATGTGCGGAGCGGGTATATTTCTACGACCTATGGCGCCTTAAGGTTTACTGGCGTTAATGGTGGCAACTGGTCTCAGATAAGCCTCTCAGATCCTCAGAACGCCTCCCGTCTCGCCTTCGCTAACTCCGGCGTTAACCCCTCAGGCAGCGACACACGCTATGATGCTTTCCTCGTCCGTTGCAGCCTCGGAAACGGTATAACTACTGCTGTCTCGTTGCACGTAATTCAATTGATTGGATAGATTGTAGCTGAAGTTATTTTGATCTTTCCTCAGTACGATACTCTAGCTTAATCTCTCTTTCTGGTTCTTAGCCTTCCTACCTAACCTAATTTCCGATTGACTATAAGAATCTCTTAGCTCACTGTATTACTATGGGTGATTAGAATCCTATTTCCATGCGAGTCAATCGGAAATTAGGTTAGGTGGAGGCTAAAGCCGTAGAAGAGAGATAAAGCTAAATTTCTATGATATAATTATATCATGTACAACTCCTTTTCCGATTTCCTCCGCGATAAAGATCGCCTCTGCATCATCCAGGCGGAAAATCCCGATGGCGATTCTCTGGGCAGTGCTATTGCGCTGGATTATATTTTAGCGGATAAGGAAATTACCCTCTATTGTCCAGTGGATATCCCGAAATACTTGCGCTATTTTCCGGATTGGTCGCGCGTCACCAACGAATTTGATTATAAAGCCGACGGCTATATCATTGTGGATACCGCCGCTAGCATCCTGCTCTCGAAGTTGCTCGATGATGTCGCCATCAAGAACAGCCTCTACAATAAGCCGGTTTTCGTGATTGACCACCATGAGACTCCCGACGATCTGGATTTCACGCACACAGCTATTATCGAACCTCTGCCAGCCTGCGCCGATTTGATCTATAAGATCGCCCGTGATCAAGATCTCCCCATCCCGCCCGAAGCTGCCGCTGCGCTCTATTCTGCTATTTCTTCGGATACTCTCGGTCTGGTCAGCGCCTCCGTCTCGTCCGACACCATGCACGTCATGGCCGAATTGATCGAACTGGGCGCGAATCCCGCCGAACTCGACGAGCGCCGCCGCGAATTCATGAAAAAATCCCCCCGCATCCTCGATTACAAAGCCGACTTGATCAAGCGCATTGACTACGCTCTCGACGGTCAGCTCGCCACCATCCATATCCCTTTCGAAGACATCCAGAAATATTCCGATGAATACAATCCGAACGTCCTCATCCTCGAGGAGATGAAATTGGTCGAAGGCGTGATTGTCGCGGTCGCGATCAAAACTTACCCCGACGGCAAGGTGACTGGCAAAGTCCGCACCAGCGCCCCCATTGCCGAGTCGATCGCTGGTTATTTTGGCGGCGGTGGTCATCCCTATGCTGCTGGTTTTCGCACTTATGACTTTAGTTATGACGAAGTTGTCGCCGACCTAGTCAAGATCGTCCCCGAGTTGCTCGCCGAAACTGCCGAGGGCGCGCATGTCTAAAATCCCCCGGATCCATTTCCCCCGCACGGTGAAGAACCCGTACGATTTTTTCACCTGGATTTGGTATAAAATCCTGCGCCATCCCATCCGCCTGAAAGTGACAAGCGATCTCACGGTCGGCACGCCCCGCCTCACGGTCGCCTTCCTCCACGGCATCGCCGCCACTTCCGAAGGCTGGCAAAACACCATTCAGCAAATGTTAAAAAACCACGAGCTCACCGACGTCCGCCTCTTGACTTTCGATCTGCTCGGTTTCGGACGCTCGCTGCATGCCAACTGGCTGGATTATGATTACCTCGAATATGATCTGGCTCTAAATAAATCCTTGAAAAAGTCAAAAATCACCACTCCCCTCATCCTCGTCGGCCATTCCATGGGCGCCCTGATCGCGGCGGACTTCGCAGCCAATTTTAAGCATCATTACGCCCTCTCCCGCCTGATTCTGGTCTCGCCGCCCCTGCTTATGCCGGAAGAAGTCGCCAAACTCCCGGACAAAATTTACACTAAGTCTTATTCCTCGCTCCACCGTCTCGCCGAAGAAGAGCCCGCCATCGACGTCATCGCCCGCCTCATCCAGCGTTTCTCTAGCTTCCGCAGTAATTATCTCAAGACCCGCGCCTTCGACCACTCCATGCGCAACATCATTCTGAATCATAATAATTTCCAGAGCTTCAGCAAACTTCGCACCCCCACCTTGATCATCCACGGCAGTTTCGATCCGCTGGTCATGCGCTCGAATCTCAAGCGTGCCGCGAAAGACAACCCGCAGTATATCCGCTTCCTCTCTGTCATCGCCCACCACGACCTCACCTCGAATAAACGCATCAAAATCGCTCGCGAAATCAACCAAGCTCTGAAGGAACAAACTAACCTTCGCCCCGAGGAGGCTCATGAAACTCTATAATACTCTCACCCGCCGGCTCGAGACTTTCAAGCCGCTCGACCCCAAAGCCGTCAAGATCTATACCTGCGGCCCCACTGTTTATAGCACGCCCCACATCGGGAATTACGCGGCTTATGTCTATTGGGACTTACTCATCCGCACGCTCGAAGCCCAGGGTTGGTCGGTGCAGCGCGTGCTTAATCTCACAGACGTCGGCCATCTCGTTTCGGACGCTGACGACGGGGAAGATAAGCTGGAAAAAGGCGCCAAAGCTTCCGGCAAAACCGTCTGGGAGGTCGCCGAATATTATAGCGATGAATTCCTCCGCGGTTTCCGCAGTCTCAACCTCCGCGAACCAGCGAAAATCGCCCGCGCCACGGATTATATTGTCGAAGACCAGCGTATTGTCCAGACCTTGATCGACAAAGGCTACACTTATGAAACTCGCGACGGCATTTATTTCGACACTAGCAAATTCCCGCGCTACGCCGACTTCGCCCACCTCGACCTCGACCAGCTCAAGGCTGGCGCCCGCGTCGAATTTTCCGCCGAGAAACGCAATCCCTCCGATTTTGCCGTCTGGAAATTCATCCAACCCGGTGAGCAGCACGCCATGCGCTGGGACTTCCTCGGCCGCCCCGGTTATCCGGGCTGGCACCTCGAATGCTCCACCATCATCCACGAAGAACTCGGCGAGCCGATCGACATCCATACTGGCGGCATCGACCACATTCCCGTCCATCATACCAACGAAATCGCTCAGAGCGAGGCGGCTTTCGAGCGTCAACTTTCCCGCTTTTGGCTACATTGTAATTTCCTCACCATCGCCGGCCAGAAGATTTCTAAGAGCCTGGGCAATATCATTACCCTCGATGACATTCGGGAGCATGGCTTTTCTCCGCTTGACTTCAAGCTTTGGGTGCTCCAAGGCCATTTCCAGTCCGAGCGCGATTTCACCTGGGAAAATCTCGCTGCTGCTCATGCCCGCCGTCTGAAATGGCGCAACCAAATCGCCCGCGCTCGTCAAACTGCGCCAGCTAAACCTCAGCCGAATGATATTTCGCATCCGGCCAAGTCCGCCCTCCTCGACCAAATCCGCGCCGCCCTTGAGCAAAACCTCAATTCACCCGAAGCTTTCGCCCTGATCGACACCGCTCAGGACTTCGACTTCGACTTCTGGCGCCAAATCGACACCTGGTTCGGCCTCGGGCTGCTGGATGACCCTTTGCCTGACGAATCCGTAAAGACTCTTCTAGAAGCCCGCGCTGAGACCCGCGCCGCCAAAGATTTCGCAAAGTCTGATACGCTCCGCGACCAGCTCCATCAATCCGGTTTCGCCGTCCTCGACACCCCAGACGGCCAAATCTGGCAATATCTCAAATAAAGATCTTAAATAATTCGCCCAAGACAATACTCTATCTTTCTATTATAGCACACCGAGCCAAAAAAGTCAATAGAAATCAAGAATTTTTAGCATTTTTCAGAATTTTGTGCTATAATCGTCTGTATGAATACTGTTATTGAGGTGAGAGACCTGGTCAAAGTTTATGGCAAACGCTCCACGGCTTTTGCCGCGCTGAAAGATGTCAACCTCGACATTTACGAGGGTGAGTCCGTGGCCATCGTTGGCAAGTCCGGCTCGGGCAAGTCCACCTTAATGCATCTCCTCGCTCTGCTCGACCGCCCCACTTCCGGCACGATCAAGATCGACGGCGTCAACTCCACCAAACTGCGCAACCGCAAGCTTAATCGCCTGCGCAATTCGACTTTTGGCTTCGTTTTTCAGCAATTTTTCATGAATCCGCAAGATACCGTCATCGAAAACGTCATGCTCCCGCTGAAGATCGCCAAAATTCGCCGCAAAGCTCGCAAAAACATGGCCGCGAAAGCTCTCGGCACCGTCGGCCTCTCCGACCGTATCAAATTCAAGGCTAATAATCTCTCCGGCGGCCAGAAGCAGCGCGTCTGCATCGCCCGTGCCATTGTCAATCATCCGAAGATTCTCTTCGCCGACGAGCCTACCGGTAATCTCGATTCCGCCACCGGCGAGACCGTCACGAAGCTCCTCTTCGACCTGAATAAGAAAAAAGGTGTCACTCTAGTCGTCGTCACGCACGACGAAGACCTGGCGAAGCTCTGCGATCGGCAAATCCGCATTTCCGACGGCCAAATCGTCGAAGACGGCAAACCGACCAAGAAGCGCCGCACCCGCAAATCCACCACCACCCGTGTCACTCACCTCACCGCTAATATCGACGCCGATTCTGAGCTGGGCGAACTGGCTAAAGCCACCGCTGCTGCCGCCAAGAAAGCCGAAAAAGCTGAAAAAGCCGCCAAATCCGCAAACTCTGGAAATTCTAGCAAATCCAAATCTACCGCGTCCAGCCGCAAACGCAGTTCTAAAATTGAAGAGGAGGAAGACTAATGCGCCTATTCGATCTCATCCGTACTGCTAATCATAATCTCTTTCGCAATAAATTGCGCACTTTCCTCACTATCCTCGCGATTTTTATCGGCAGCTTGACCATTATCCTCAACGTTGGCATCAATACCGGCGTCAATGCTTTTATCGATGAACAGACCGACAGCCTCGGTGGGGAAGATTACATCATCATCACTTCCGAAAGCACTATGGGCGGCATGATGTCCGCCATGGGCGGCAGCGGTGAGCCGCAGAAATACAACCCCAATCAGACCATTGACGCTCTCGACGAGAAAGACATCGCCAAATTGAAACAGCTCGATGGTCTCATCGCCGATAGTTTCACCGAGAATCGACCTCTCCAAGTCGAATATATCACCAGCAAATCCTCCAAGGATAAGTATCAAATTCAGGTCGGCGCCATGCTCCCCGGGAATTTCAACATCCCCATGTCCGCGGGGCATTTCCCGACGTCGGCTAGCGAAGGCCGCGAAATTGCTCTCCAGCCTGGCTTCCCTAAGGTGCTTGGTTTTGCTTCCGACGAAGACGCCCTCGGCCAGACCGTCACTCTTGCGACCAAGGATGCCCTGACCGGAGAAATCACGAAGCATTCGGCCACAGTCGTCGGAGTCATCGCTCCCGGCGTCGCCACAGTGAATACTGCTATCGTCTCGCCCGCGCTCGAAGAGGCGATTTATACGGACAATACCAAATATTACCCCGAGGAGCAAAAGAACTCCGTCTATGCCATCCAGGCTCAATTCGACACCTCGAAATACAGCGAAGACGAAATCAAACAAATCCTCTCCGACGCCGGTTATGTCGGCATGACGGTTTCCGACATGATGGGCATGATTCGCTCCTTCTTCGACGTCATCATGATTGTCTTCATGATCTTCGGCGGAATTGCCCTCTTGGCCGCCGCCATCGGCATTATCAATACGCTCTACATGTCGGTCGAGGAGCGCACCCGCGAGATCGGCCTAGACAAAGCCCTTGGTATGTCCTCCGGCAAGGTCTTCCTTAGTTTCGCCATCGAGGCTATCCTGCTCGGTTTCTGGGGCTCAGCCTTTGGTGTCGCCGCGGCGATAGGAATTGGCTACGCCGCGAATTATTACACCCATCTCCCTGGCGGCTTCCTCGAAATGTTCCCCACCTTCGAGCTAATGAAATTCACCCCCGAGAACATCCTCCCCATCGTCGGCGTGATCATGCTGATTGCCTTCCTTGCCGGCACCATGCCCGCGCGCAAAGCCGCCCGCAAGAATCCGATCGATGCCCTGCGCTACGAATAATTTAAGTAATATATCACAGGACGCATAAAAAATGCCGAAAAACCGCCAAAATGCTCTCAAAAAGTCCGAAAAAGCTCCGAAATATATCACAGAACGCATAAAGATCGACCGTCTCATCCCTGGCGGCCAGGCTATCGCCACGCTCTCCAGCGGCAAAAAAGCCCTCCTCTGGAACGCTCTGCCCGGTGAGATCGTTGACGCCATCGAAGTGACGGAAGAGAAATCCAGCTATCTCGAAGGCATCGCTACTGAAATCCTCCAGCCCTCGCCGCAGCGCATTGCCCCGCGTGATGATTGCTATCTCGCGACTTCGCCCTGGCAAATCCTCGATTATCAGTCTGAACTCGAACAGAAGCACGCTCTCCTCAGCGAGATATTCCGCCAGCACCAGATCGAGCTCGACCTGCCCATCCAGCCGGTCGCCACCGACGGCCAGGACTTTCATTACCGCAACAAAATGGAATATGCGCTCTATTATGACCATGACCTTGCCCAGATTCGCCCGGCCTTCCATGCTCGCGGCTCGCACCGCAAGCTCCCAGTCGCCCAGTCCAGTCTCGAGCGCCCAGAAATCTGGCAGAAAGCCGCGGAAATTATCGCCGACCTCAATGCCCGCGGCGAAGAAGCCCGCAAATACCAGAGCCTGCTCCTGCGCTCCGACCAGTCCGGCAAGGTCAGCGGTGGACTGTTCGAGAATCATCGCCCGCATCCGCAATTTCCCGAGCTCAGCGATCAGCTCCTTGGCCAGCATTATCGCTATTCTCCCAACGGCTTTTTCCAGATCAATCTCCCGGTCTATCAGCTCGCCCTCTGCGCCATCCAGCCTTGGATCGACACTGCGAAAGTCCTCGATCTCTATGCTGGCGTCGGCACCATCGGGCTCTCGGTCGCTGCTGGGCGTGAGTTGACCCTGGTCGAGTGCGACGGCCACGCTTTCCGCGAAATGCAGCGCAACTGCCAGCAGTTCGAGACCCAGAATAACCGAGGTCAGATCCATCCGATTCTGGCGAAATCTGAAGACGCTCTCGACTATATCGCGCCGGATCAAACCGTGATTTTCGACCCGCCGCGCGCCGGTTGTCAACCCCAGCTCCTCGAGAGAATTCTGCGCGAGCAGCCACCCACCCTCGTCTATCTCTCCTGCAACCCCGCTACCCAAGCCCGCGATCTGAAAATCCTCCTCCCGCGCTACGACATCGTCGCCGTCCAGCCCTTTAATTTCTTCCCCCGCACCCCACATCTCGAAAATCTCGTCATCCTCCAGCGCAAAAAGCCGCCTAAAACCTCATAAAAACTCGCCTAAATTCAGCACAAAGCCCGTCCATAGCGTATAATAAGATTAGCTATGGGATTAAATCAAGAACAACAAGCCGCGGTTGACTATCTCGAGGGACCGCTCCTCGTCCTGGCCGGCCCTGGGACGGGCAAGACCCAGCTGCTTTCCTCGAAAGTCGCCCACATCCTCCGCACTACCGACACCAATCCCGAGAACATCCTCTGCCTCACTTTCACCGAGTCCGGCGCCAGCAACATGCGCGAGCGTCTCGGCACCATCATCGGCCAAGCCGCCGCCAAGGTCAACATTTTTACCTATCATGCTTTCGGCGCCAGCATCCTTGAGCGTTATAAAAATTACGCCGAATCTCTCGATCGCAACTTCGACGACACCGCCGATGACGTAGAGAAGCACAAAATTCTCCGCCAGATCCGCGATAAACTCCCCGCCAGCGACATTCTCAAGACCGCCAACATCCCCGACCTCATCGACACCATCAGCAAGGCCAAGTCCGCCCGCCTCAGTAGCGCCGACCTGCGCCTCATCGCCGAGCGCAATATCGCCGATAGCGCCGCGCTCACCCTCGAAATTTCACCCATCCTCGAGCAGCTCGCCCCTCGTCTCAAGTTCGATAAGGCTCTCGCGGAGGTTTATCAGCCCATCCTCGAGGTCCTGGCGCGTCATTCTAGTCCTGAGCCCATCGTCGGCAGTATCGAGCCCATCGCCAACATTCTCACTCGCGAGCTCAGTGATCTGATCACGGCCGAATCGGCCAAAGATAAACCCTCGGTCTCCCCGCTCACTGCCTGGAAAAATCGCCGTTTCGAGCGCACCGACGACGGTAGCTATCGCCTGAAAGATCACATTGCGAACCAGAAATTACTTTCGCTCGCCAGTGTCATGCAGCGCTACGACGACGCCTTGCATGCTGCCGGACAGTACGATTTCGACGACATGATCGAAGAGGCCATTTATTTCCTGAAGACCGACCGCGGCTTCCGCCTCAGCCTCTCGGAGATTTTCCAATATGTCCTGCTCGACGAATTCCAGGATACTAATCCCTCGCAGTTCGAACTGATCAAGCTGATCACGGATTACGAACGTCCCGTCGTCATGGCGGTGGGGGACGATGATCAAGCGATTTTCGAATTCCAGGGCGCCAGCGCCTCCAATCTGCTCGATTTTCAGCAGTTTTATGATGCGAAAGTTATTACTTTGCGCGACAATTATCGCAGCACCGGCGAAATCCTCGACTTTTCGCATCAAGTCGCTGAGCAAGTTGAAGAAAGCTTCTCCAAGAAGCATCACGTCGCCAAAATCCTTCGTTCCATGCGCGACCTCGCTCTATCCGCCTCCACAGCAAAAAATGAGACACCTGTCCCAAAAACCACCGAAAAATCGGACAAAAATGGCAAAAGTGTCCCAAAATGTCAGATCGCCCGCCACGAATTCCTCACGGCTGATGACGAATACGCCTGGGTCGCCGCCGAAATTGCGGATCTGGTCGCCGCGGGGGAATCTCCTAGCGACATCGCCGTAATTGCGCCTAAGCATAAATACATCGCCCCGCTCCTGCCGCACCTGAAGGCCAAAAATCTCCAGATCGCCTACGAGAAAAAGACCAATCTCCTCGAGAGCGAGCCGATTCGCGCCCTGGTCCTGATCGCACAGCTCGTCCATGATCTCGCTAGTGGTAAGTCCGCCGCTCATCGCCTACTGGAGATTCTCGCGCTGCCCTTCCTCGAGATCGACCCCTATACCGCCATTACCACCAGCGCCAAGAGTCAGACTTATACTAGCGCCCTGACTTATCTCGAGCAGTCTGAGGATGAGCGGCTGGTCGCCCTAGCGCGCTGGCTGGCCCGCCTCACCACTGAGAGCCTCTCCGCGCCGCTTGAACTCTGGCTGGACTATGTCATCGGCGCTCGCGAGCTCGACGGCTACACTTCTCCTTTCCTGCGCTACTATGACGCTCAGTTTTCGCCCGCGGCGAAGCTCGAGTTCTATGAGCAGCTCGCGACTTTGCGCAGTACGGCGCAGCGCCATGCCGCTTCGGATTCGCCGCGCCTCGCCGATTTTGTCGCTATGCTCGAAGATTATGCTGCCGCCGACGCCACTCTCACCAGCACTAGCAGCTATCAAGACGACAGCGATTCTGTCCAGATTATGTCCTCGCATAAGAGTAAAGGACTCGAGTTTAAGTACGTCTTCCTCCTGGCGGTGGACGAGATGGCTTGGGGCAAGGCGAAAGGGAATAATACTACTTTCACGCTGCCGGCCAACCTCACCCAAATCCGCCACACCGGTATCACCGACGACGAACGTCTCCGGCTACTCTTCGTCGCCATCACCCGCGCTCGCGACCATCTCATCATGACCAACTCGCTCGAAGATTTCACTGGTCGCAAGGTCGCCCGCCTCAGCTATCTCGGCGAACTGCGCGACGAGAAAAATTCCACCCCCGATTCGCCCTATCTCCCCGCCGCCGGTCGCCAGATTATCCAGCACGGCCCCTGCGAAATCGAGGAACATATCGACCATCTCCAGAAAAGCTGGATCAGCCACTACCAAGTTTTCACGCCCAATCTCAAGCTCCTCCTCCAGAACCGCCTCGAGAATTATCGCCTCACCGCCTCCGATCTCACCTCGTTCGTCGATATTATCTACGCTGGCCCGGCCGAACTCTATCGCCGCAAAATCCTCCGCGCGCCCGATGAACCCCTCACCAGCAGTATCGCCTTCGGTAATCTCGTCCATGCCGCCTTCGAGCAGATCACCAGTCATGGTCTGGATGACGCTGCCGCGCTCGAATTCTTCCGCACGGAAGCCGCCGGTCTGCCTCTGCCTAGCTCCGAGATCACTGAGCTGATTGATAAAGGCGCTTATAGTCTTCCTATCGCTCTGGCGCAATTTGGTGAACTATTGCGTCGCCCCGGTGCCAAGGCTGAGGTCAACCTTCACCACGAACATCCCAGCTTCGACGGCGTGCCCATCACGGGTAAAATCGACCATCTCGAGATCGACCCCGCGGCTAAGACCATCGAAATCTATGATTTCAAGACCGGCAAACATCACGCCGGCAAATGGGACAGCTATCCCAACCTCTATAAATACCGCCAGCAGTTGATTTTTTATAAACTGCTGCTTAATTCCGCACCCTCTTACCAAAAATACCAAGTCACCCGCGGCCATATTCTCTTCGTCGCGCCGGACCAAGAGGGGAAAGTCTATGATAAGGTCTATGAATTCGACGACGCCGATGAGTCCGAGCTGCGCCAGCTCGCCGCCAGCATCTATCGCCGCGTGAAATCGCTGGACTTCGTCGAGCGCCCCGAGCTCAATCTCTCGCCAGACAAAGCTCGCACGCTGAAGGATGTTAAGGCCTTCATCGCTCAGCTGATCGACTTCGACCAGTCTTCGCCTGCGCCCTCCGCCTAGCCTCGGCTAAAGATGTAATAACTCTTGCAAATTTGCCCAGACTTGATATAATTAAATCAGTTGTAGTGCATACTGTCCCGATGAGTATGACAATCTGGTCTGGCCCATTCGCCTAACCACGCTACATTTGCACCTTTTAATCCAGGCTCATTTGCCGCCACACTTCAGCGAGGAGGTGATACAATGGACGAAAGTTAAAATTGTCCACATTAAAGCCGAAAAATATACAACACGCACAATCCAAATGGAGGGGAGGTGAATATGTGTGGGGTTAATTTACAACGACGAAATTGCACCTATGGGCAGCATGTGGTCGGGCAATCCAGATAGTAAGAACGCAAAAGAAGCTTATTTAAGCAGCTTCAGTACGTCACCCGGCTATTTTAAAGATTCATCGACCGGCATCGAAGGTACCAGTGAGCGAGACATGAAGAGTAAGCTCTGGGACTATCAGCACGGGCGCTAGTCATACCAAAGTCTCCGACTTGGAGGCCTGCAACGCTAAATTTTATCACACGGGAGGCCATGGTAGCCTCCCATTTTCTTGTCGTTTTTCATAAAACATTTTGGACGGGGAAAGCATTGACACGATGTCCGTTGTTGGACCCGTTGGCTAATATATCATAAAAGCTTAGTACTTTTGACAAATCAGCTTGAAGTCCGGAATCTGTGCTCCAGTCGTAGCCATGTACTCCAGCTGCGCCGAGTACAGATTGACTCAGCGAAACAAACCCGCTCCGCACATAGTATCGTAGGGTTATGGCTATGATTTATAAGTACTATTTTCATAAAGAAATACACAAAAAGCTGGGGGTTTGTCGCTTACGTTTTTACAAAAACGTAAGCGACATTTTCTTCACTCACCCCTGTTATCCATGAGAATACCCGCTTACGTTTTTAGAAAAACGTAAGCGACCTAAACACATCTCTTTCCGACGCTGCAACTCAACCGACGCAACCTAAACCAATATTGCATACAAACATGAACTCTATCTCACTATACCTATGTGCGGAGCGGGTGGTCTAACGTCGGCATTGGCGCTTTGAAGGATACAGGTATTAATGGTATCGTATGGTCTAGCCTAAGCCACGCAAATATTGCGTATCCTTACAACCTCTACTTTAACAGTACAAAAGTTCTCCCCTCGGATGGCAACGATCGTCACCTTGCTTTCCCCGCCCGTTGCAGCATCGGAAACGATTGCACTTTAATAAATTGCAGGAAGTGAAGAAGAGATGATAATGCCTATGTCTATGCGTATTACTATTTCTCCCTTCTGCTTGAGAGACTCACTCGACATCCCGTCTTCACGGGTGTCTCGTTCTTCGCAACGAGCTTCGTTGCTCTTTTAGTCTCTCTCGCAGAAGGAGAAATAGTAATAAAGCAGAATAACAGCTAACTAGACACTTATATCATTACAAGAAAAAGCCGGAAACTAAGGTGATCAAACCAAAGGAAAATCGCCCCAGCACTCCGCCAAGGCGACCCTGTAGAAAATTCCAGCAACTACTTTTCCGCGGCTTTTTCGGCCTTCTTCGCAGCTTCTTTCTCTGCCTTCTTCATCTTGTTGCCCAGCGACGCCCGCAAAGCTTCCGCCCGCTTCGCTCGCGCCTTGAAACGATCCACTCGGCCCTCGGTGTCGATAATCTTCTCTTCGCCGGTGAAGAACGGATGCGAGGCCGAGGAAATTTGCACCTTGACTAGCGGGTATTCATTGCCATCTTCCCATTTAATAACTTCTTCGCTCTGCGCTGTCGAACGCGTCAAGAACGAGAACCCCGCCGCTTCGTCCGCAAACACCACATAGCGATAATCTTCTGGATGTGAAACTTTTTTACTCATAATTCCCCGTATTATAGCAAAGTTTTCCCGAGATGTAAAGCTCCAACTCGTCCCAAATTATCCTATCGCAGTACAAATCTTCTCGCCCCATGCCAGCACGCTTTTCCTAAGCCAGAAAAAATGCTAAAATACAGACAAAGGAGCCAACATGCCTCGAAAACCCAAAAAATCAAATACCAATCTAGACACCAAGGATCAGTCTAATTCGAAGCCGCAATTTCAATCATCTGAGCCTACGCCGTCCACCGTCAAAATTAAGAAATCTTCACTCGCTGGACTTATTATTGTGGTGCTCGTGCTCGTAGCACTCATTGCTGGGGCAATTGGTGGTGCCGTTGTTTATTTTGTTGCTCAACAAACCAAGATGCCCGATTGGGCCGACACTTATCTCGCCCACATCAAATCCGTCCGTCGTGGCGACCAGTCGGGAAAATCTTCCTCAGCTAGTGCCGAAGAAGTCAAAATTTGGACTGACCCCGAGTCCAAACCGCAGGTCAGTTTCTATGAATCACGCGACAACAGCCCAATGATGCTTGTGAATTATACTTCCGTCGAGAATACTGCCAGTTTTAACTCTGTCGCGGTCTATTCTATCCAGAATGAAGAAATTTATCTCCTGAATTACGAAAACACAAATCTCTATTATGCTACCAATATCGTCTTAGACATCGACGTCGATACAGATGATAAGACCAACTCCAACTCTAACGATAAATCGAAAGATACCTCCGAAGACACCCCCGAAAATGAGACAAAGATCGATGAGAGCGACTCTGGCTTCTACCTCAAGACGGAAAATTCCACTTCCGAAGATACTTATGTCAGTATTGACGATTATTTCCAAAATCCCGAAGCCGACGATTCAGCCTATGAAACGACCTGTTCGACTGATGAAGCTGCCGAGAACTTTTGTGGTGACCTCATCGCCGCAGAGCCGGTCGAGTTGCCCAGCTTTGCCTATACAGACGACATGAGCGATAAGCAGCTTAGTACTGCCGTCGCTGAAAATTCCACCGATGTCATGACAGAGGCTGCAGTTGAAGAGCAGACCGTCGCCCAACTCCAACAATCAGTCGCCGCTGCGAAAGAGCGCATCGAAGAGAAAAATAAAATCCCCGAAACTTTCACCGTTGGCAATAAAACCCTTCGCTTCGGCGAATATGAGACCGTGGATGACACTGGTCGCGCCACGTCCGAAATCATGAATATTACCCTAAATCCCGATATGACCGCCACCTACTCTACCTACGACCAAAACAGCAGTGGTTATAAGACCGTCACCACCCCATTCGCCGTGCGACCAATCCAGAATGGTGACGTTCTCCAGACTGGAATCGGCTGTGTCGCGGCTGACGGTGGCCCCTGTTTCAATAGCACTCTCAACGGCCATATTGCCATCATTATTTCCCCAGACGGCGTCTATAATAAATACAACCGTTCCTTCCTCGTCACCCACGAAGCCTCCTCTGACCCCAGCAAACACGGCGGACCTTTACCGTACGGCTGCGATTTCGAGCCTGCCGCCGGACACCAATATTTCTGCTACCGCTTCGTCGAAAAATAGGCCTCGCTTCATTCAACATGCAATTTTTCTATTGACTTTTCGTATCATGTGTGATACAATGGTGTTATATACTAATTAACGAAACAGTTGGGAGCAGTTTTCCCTGGTTTTGGGTAAAAATGAGACAAAAATCGCAAAAATGTCCCATTTTCCCAGTCCAGCCTTCTCCCAGCGAAGAGAAAGGGAAAAACATGTCTGTCGATCTGAAAAACATCGATATGAAGGCTCTCCTCGAAGCTGGAGCGCACTTCGGTCATAAAACCAGCCGCTGGCACCCCAAGATGGCGCCATACATCCATAGCAAACGCCAAGGTGGCCATATCATCAACCTCGAAAAGACCGTCGAAGCCCTAGAAAAGGCTCTGCCGGAGCTGAGCAAAATCGCCGCTAGCGGTAAGAAAATCCTCTTCGTCGGCACCAAGAAACAGCTCAAAGAAGCGACCAAGGCTGCGGCCGAGAGCGTCAACATGCCCTACGTCACCGTGCGTTGGGTGGGCGGCATCCTCACCAATGTCACCACTATCAACCGCCAAATCCGCAAGCTGAAAGACCTCGAGAAGCGCATGGCTTCCGGCGAACTCGAAGCCCGCTATTCTAAGCTTGAAGTCCAGCGTTATCAGGAAGAAATCGACCTCTTGAACGAGCGCTACGGCGGGATCAAAGACATGACTGAGCAGCCCGCTGCCGTCATCGTCGTCGATGCCATCCAGGACAAAAACGCGATTAAAGAAGCCAAGACGCTCGGCATTCCGGTCTTCGCCATCACTGACACCAACGTCGATCCCGCCGATATTAATTACGTCATTCCGGCGAACGACGACGCTATTAAATCCGTCGAATTGATCCTCGAATATTTCACCGAAGCGATCAAAGCCGGTCTCGCCAAACAAGAACAAGCTTAAACTCATTAATCATCAACCATCATATCAAAGGAGGCAAAATGAGCGAAGAACTCAAAGAAAAAGCAAACGAAGTCAAAGCGATCTCCATCGAACTGATCAAGAAACTCAAGGAGCTTTCCGGTGTCGGCCTGACCGATGCTAAGCAAGCTCTGGTCGAAGCCAAAGGTGATTTCGACAAGGCGCTCGACGCTATGCGCAAAAAAGGCTTGACCAAGGCCGAGAAGCGCGGCGACCGCGAGACGCGCGAAGGCATCATCGATTCTTATATTCATGACGGCCGTCTCGGCGCCATCGTCGAAGTCAACTGCGAGACCAGCTTCGTCGCGAAGACCGAAGAATTCAAAGATGTGGCGCACAAAATCGCCATGCAAGTTGCTTCGATGAACCCGCTCTATGTCAGCCTCGAAGACATCCCCGAGAGCGTGATGAAGGCCAAGAAAAAGGAGTTTGAAGCGAATTTCAAAGGCCCGGAGAACATGAAGGATCAGATTCTCGACGGCCAGCTGAAAAAGGCTTTCTCCGACAAAGTCTTACTCGAGCAGCCCTACATCCTCGACGATACCAAGACGGTGGCGGATTTCTTGAAGGATGCTATCGCCAAAACCGGCGAAAACATCACCGTGCGCCAATTCAAGCGCCTCGAGCTCGGCGTCACCGAATAATTTTCGGCTGCGCGCCAACCGCGAAGACACTCGCCTGGCGGGTGTCTTTTTCGGTCTCGCCTTTTTCTGCGCCGGTCTTTTTGCTTGTGCCGTCCGAAGTGTGCTATAATGAAAGTACAATTTAATGGAAGGTGAAGCTTATGTTTGACAATAGTGAATATCGCGCCAAAATGGAGGCCGTCATTGCGCGCTTCCAGGATGAAATGAAAAAAGTCCGTACCGGGCGGGCGCATCCTGACATGCTTTCCAATATCAAAGTCGAAGCTTATGGCCAGTTCATGCCCCTGAACCAAGTCGCCAATGTGACGGCTGGCGACGCCACCATGCTCCTCGTCACGCCTTTCGATCCAGCCAATATCCAAAACATCTCCGCCGCCATCCGTAATGATCAAGCCCTCGGCCTTAATCCCTCCGACGATGGTCACGTCGTGCGTGTCCCCGTCCCGCCTCTGACCGAGGAACGGCGCAAGGAAATCGTCAAAACCACCTCTAGCAAGGTCGAAGATGCCAAAGTCGCCATCCGTAATGTCCGCGAAGACGCGCGCAAAGAGCTCAAAACCGCCGAGCTGCCCGAAGATGTCACTAAAAAAGCTGAAAAAGGCATCGACGAACTCACCAAAGAATTCACCGACAAAGTCGAAAGCGCCTTCAAGGCTAAATCTGCGGAGATCATGTCGCTCTGATGGCGCAAAGTTTAGATCCTACTGCTACCTTGCGCCATCTCGGCTTCATCGTCGATGGTAATCGCCGCTGGGCCAAAGAGCGCGGTTTACCCACGATCGAAGGGCATCGTCGCGGGGAGGCACGCCTCAAAGAGGTCATCCAGAAATTGCAAACCACCGAGGTCGAGTTCGTCACTTTTTATGTCTTCAGCACGGAAAACTGGCAGCGTTCACCGGAAGAAGTGCGCTATCTCATGCGGCTGGTCAGCGAAAGCCTCACGCGCCTCGGGAAAACTGCCGCTAAGCAGAATCTCCGCATCGCCATCCTTGGTCGTGCCGAGCCAGTCGAGCCCGAACTGTGGCAAAAACTGCTCGCCATCGAGCAGTCCACCCAGGATAATACTGGTCTCACCGTCGCCTTTTGCTTTAACTACGGTGGGCACTGGGAAATCGCCGATGCCGCCAGTCGTGCTGTCGCCGCTGGCGAGACCGAGTTCACCCCCGAAATCTTGCGAGGCTATCTCTATCATCCGGAGATCCCCGACCTCGACCTCATCGTGCGCACTTCCGGCGAAGAGCGCCTCTCGGGCTTCATGCTTTGGCGCGCTGCGTATGCTGAATTATTATTCTTCGACAAATTTTTTCCCGATTTCGTCGCCGCAGATTGTGATACAATAATCAAAGAGTTTCATGCGCGTAGTCGCAGATTTGGTAAATAGAAAGGCAAAATATGAACATTGTTTTCGGCATTATCATCGGTCTCATCATTCTCATGCTGCTGGTCATCGCGCACGAGTTCGGCCATTTTATCATGGCGCGGCGTAATGGTGTCAAGGTAAACGAATTCGGTATCGGTTTTCCGCCGCGGCTTGCCGCCTGGGTGAAACATGACGGCAAATGGCAAAAGCTGCCCAAATCCGACTGGCAAAAACCACCTAAAGATTTCATTTTCAGCCTCAATGCTTTGCCGATCGGTGGCTTTTGCTCGATGGACGGCGAGTCCGACGCCGACACCCGCAAGGGAACTTTCGGCGCCGCTAGCTTCTGGAGCAAGACGAAAATCCTCTTCGGCGGCGTGGCCATGAACTGGTTGGTGGCATTTGTCATTATGACGCTGCTTGCTTTCGTCGGTATGCCGAAATTCATGGAGGGTCAATTTTACCTCGAGAATGATACTAAGACTCAGTACGGCCCCGTCACCATCCTCAGCGTCCTAGCCGATACGCCCGCGGCTAAAGCAGGTCTCGCAGCCGGAGATCAGATCTTGCGCATCAATGGTCAGGCGGTTGATAGCCCCGAAGCCGTCAAGACTTTCGGCGAGCAAAACGCTGGTAAAACAGTCGAATACACTATTAAACGTGAAGGAAATGAGCAAAATGTCGCGGTACAATTGAACCCCGCCACAGAAAAGACCAAACTCGGCGTGGAAATGGGCGCCGAGACTCTCATGCACTCGACCTGGTCCGCGCCCCTAGTCGGCGCCGCCACCACTGTCCAGCTCACCGGTGAGACTTTTCGCGGACTCGGCCAGCTAGTCTGGAATCTCGGCTCCGGTCTCGCCAGCCAATTCAGCTTTAATTCCGAAGTGCGCGAAGACGGCCGCAGCAATCTCGGCGAAGCTAGCGAAGCTGTTTCTGGCCCCGTTGGTATCATTGGCGTAATTTTCCCCAAGTTTGTCGAAACCGGCCCGATCAACGTCCTCCTACTCACTGCCCTCATCTCCGTCTCGCTGGCCTGCATGAATATCCTCCCCATCCCAGCGCTGGACGGTGGCCGCTGGTTGCTCATCCTCATCGGCAAATTGCGGGGCCGTCCCATCGAGAAAGCCACCGAAGAGAAAATTGTCTCTTACGCTTTTCTCGTCCTCATGCTTCTGATCGTCGTGATCACGGCTCTCGACCTCACGAGGTTATTCTAGATGCAAGATTCATCGCCCAGAATCCCCCGTCAGACCATATACTATATAGTACTTTTACTGGCTTGGACCTTCCTCAGTATGGTGGCAAGCCAGCTTCTTGTCTCGACGATTATGGTAGCGCTGCTGGGCGATCAGGTTTTGCAACCAAAATGGACCGCGCTCTATGATCTGATTACGTATATAATAGCGCTTGTCATGGTCTTAATCCTGCCTCTCGTCCTGGTCCGCCGTATCCGTCTGCGCACGCAGCGTAGCCAGCAAAATCTCGCACATTTAGAGCAAGACTTGCGCCTCTCACCCACCGAAATGGGGGTCAGTACGCCGCTCAACTTGACTGACATCGGTCTAGCGCCGGTTGGCTACATCACCTATCTCATCCTCGGCAGCCTCTGTCTCCAGCTCATGCAACTTTTCCCCTGGTTTGATGCCGCAGAGCCCCAAGACGTCGGTTTCACGGTTTTAGCTCCCGGCTTCGACCGGATTGTTGCCATGTTGGCGTTAGTCTTCCTCGCGCCGATTGCTGAAGAATTAGTCATGCGCGGCTGGCTCTATGGCAAACTCCGCGCCAAACTGCAGCCTTTCGTCGCCGCTTTGCTAGTTTCCTTACTTTTCGGTGTACTCCATGGCCAATGGAACGTCGGTGTCAGCGTATTTTGCCTCAGCCTAGTCCTCTGCCTACTGCGCGAAATCACCGGTTCGATTTGGAGCGGCATCCTCTTGCACATGCTGAATAATGGAGTCTCATTTTACCTGCTATATATCGTCGGCAGCGGCTTCGGTGCCTAAAATTTGGCAGACCAGCTATCTTATGCTAGAATAGTAGTATGCGTTATACAAATTTTTTCACCAAAACCCTTCGGGCCGCACCGAAAGACGAAACCGCGCGCGGGGCGCAGTTACTCGTCCGGGCAGGCTATGTTCATAAAGAAATCGCCGGAGTTTATGATTATCTTCCACTTGGTTTGCGCGTTATTCGTAATATCGAACAAATCGTCCGCGAAGAACTAAACGCCATCGGCTGCGAGGAAATGCTCCTCTCGACCCTGCAAAATCCCGAACCCTGGCAAAAAACCGATCGCTGGGACATCGAGAAGATGGATATTTGGTTCCGCACCACTCTCGCAGCCGGCGGTGAGCTGGGTCTCGCTCCGACACACGAAGAGCCTCTGACTAATCTCATGACGAAATATATTTCCAGCTACAAAGATCTTCCAGTCTATCCTTATCAATTCCAGACTAAATTCCGCAATGAGCTACGTGCCAAATCTGGCATCATGCGTGGTCGCGAGTTTATCATGAAGGATCTCTATAGTTTCTCGCTCGACGCCGAGCATCACCAGAAGTTTTACGATGAAGTCGCAGCGGCCTACATGCGCATCTATGATCGCATTGGCATCGGCGACAAGACGTATCAGACTTTCGCTAGCGGCGGCGTCTTCTGTAAATATAGCCACGAATTCCAGACCGTCACCGAAGTTGGCGAAGATCTCATCTGGTACAATAAGGATAAAAGCATCGTGCTGAACGACGAAGTCTTCACCGACGAAGTCTTGGCGGACTTTGGCGCCAAACGTGAAGATTTCGAATCGACTAAAGCGGCGGAAGTCGGCAACATCTTCACTCTCAGCACGAAGTATTCCAGTGCTATCGGCCTCGAATACACTACCAAAGACGGCGGCAAAGAGCCGGTCTTCATGGGTAGTTATGGCATCGGCATTTCCCGCGTCATGGGTGTGGTCGCCGAAATGCTTTGCGACGACAAAGGTCTAGTCTGGCCGGAAAACCTAGCGCCGTATAAGTATTATCTCATCGGTATCGACGACGAAGGCATCGAACGTGCCGAAGCCATCTATCAAGGTAAGGAAGAGCTCATCCTGATTGACGATCGCGCCGAAGCTCATCCTGGTGAGAAATTCACCGACGCTGACCTGCTGGGTATCCCATATCGCGTCGTGATTTCAGCCAAGACTCTGGCTAAGGATTCCGTCGAAATTACCAATCGTGCCACCGGCGAGACAAAATTAGTCGCACTGGCCGAGTTTGAAAAACAATTGGGCTAGGAAATTTCGACTCAATTTTCGATCAACATTTGCTAATAAAACCTTGACTTTCAATGCTAGACATATTAAACTCAAGTAGTTATGAAAAAGACAGTCAATCTCACGGCTGAAGGAAAAGCCGATTTAGAAAAAGAATTAGCTAGTTTAATCGCGGAGCGCCCGGCCATCGCTGAGCGCATCGCGACCGCCCGCGCCTTTGGTGATCTCTCGGAAAACCAAGAATACACCGATGCCCGCGCCGAACAAAAAACCGTTGAGAACCGCATTATCGAAATTGAAGAAACCTTGAAGCATGCCGTGGTAATCGCCGCGAAAAAGTCTGATACGGTCAGCATCGGTACCAACGTTACTATCAAGATGTCTGGCAAAGAATTCACCTATACTATTGTCGGACCAGTGGAAGCCAATCCCCTTGAAGGCAAAATTTCCCACGAATCACCGATTGGCAAAGCCCTGCTCGGACGCAAAGTTGGTGAAGAATTCGATTTCAATGGCAAATCGGTAAAGGTTTTGTCAATCGCCTAAAAACTCTAATCTAGGATTAAATATGACTACGCTCAATGATTATCGCGATGAACGCTTGCGCAAGCTAGAGCAGATTCGGCAGCTGGGGATCAATCCTTATCCTGCGAAATCTTATCGCAACACGAAAATCAGCGACATAGTCAACCATTTTGATGAGAAACAAGGCCAAATCGTCTGCGTCGCCGGGCGCATTACGGCGATTCGCTCTTTCGGCAAGATTGCCTTCATTAAACTCCGCGATTATTTTGGCGAAGTCCAAATTTTCATGCAAAAAAGCGATGACATTCCGGACGATGAGTTCGGCCTCAAGCGTCTCAAGCTGCTCGACACCGGTGACTTCATCGAAGCCACGGGCAAAGTCGAGAAAACTACGACCGGCGAGATTTCCATTTTCGCAAATAGCGTACGTCTTTTGACTAAGAGCCTACGTCCCTTACCTGGCTTCGATGGTCTCAGTAATAAAGAAGAGCGTTATCGCCGGCGCTATGTCGATATGAATGTGAATCCCGAAGTGCGCGACCGCTTGGTTCGCCGGGCAAAATTCTGGCAAGCCACTCGCGATTTCATGAATCAGCACGGATTCGTCGAGATCAATACGCCAGTCTTAGAAAAAACTACTGGCGGCGCCGACGCTACGCCCTTTGAGACTCACATGAATGCGCTGGATGAAGATTATTATCTCCGCATCAGTCATGAATTGCCACTCAAGCGCTTGCTCGGTGGCGGTTTTGAAAAAGTTTATGATATCGGACCGCGTTTTCGCAATGAAGGTATCGACGATGAACATCTGCCGGAACACATTGCTTTCGAGAGCTATGCTGCCTACGAAAATTACGAAGACGGTATGGATCTCTATGAAGCCATGATAAAGTACGTCGCCATGCAAACTTGGGGTACGCTGAAATTCCAGGTGGGCGATTTCGAAGTTGACCTCGACCAAGCTTGGCCTCGCATCAAATATGCCGATTTGCTCAAAGAAAAGTATGATATTGACGTTTTTGCCGTCGACCGCAAGCGCGTCCTCGAAATTTTGCGCCAAAATCAGGTCCAAATCGACGAAAATCTCAGTGATGCGCGTCTCCTCGACTATGTCTGGAAGCTGATTCGTAAGACTTCCGCTGGTCCTTATTGGCTGATCGAAGAACCACTGAGCCTTAGCCCACTGGCAAAAGTTGTGGAGGATAATCCACTAGTCACGCAGAGATTTCATCCAATTATCGCCGGCACGGAGATGGGCAATGGCTACAGCGAGCTCAATGACCCGCTCGACCAACTACGCCGCTTCGAAGAACAGCAGGCTCTGCGCGATGCTGGTGACGACGAAGCCCAAATGCTGGATCGAGATTTCGTGGAAATGCTCGAATACGGTATGCCGCCGGCCTGCGGTTGGGGCAATAGCGAACGCAACTTCTGGCTACTCGAAGGCGTTAGCGGTCGCGAAGCCGTGCCTTTCCCCGTGATTCGCTCCAAAAACCCCTGAGGATAAGCTGCAAGGATAATTCGCAGATGGTCTTAGTCTAAACTGGATTTACTAGTTTATTAACTTTGCTCCGCCTCGCGGTGGTATTTCGCCAAGCACTTCGAACACAACGCTCGATATTCAATCTTCGTCTGACCATCGTCGATCAAAATATCTGGCCCGTCCAGCACTAACTCGTCGTCTAGGAAACGCACATTGCGCGTGGCTTTTTGTCCACATTCACAAATCGTCTTAATCTCACTAATCTCGTGCGCACACTGCAAAAGTCTCGTCGCACCCTCGAAACCAGCATCTTCCTGCCGAAAATTAAGCCGCAAGCCATACGTAATGACCGGAATGCCTAGTTCGTCCACCACTTGTACTAATTCATCGACTTGCCGCGGGGTTAAAAACTGCGCTTCATCTACCAAAACACAGCTTACGTCAGCGTATTCCGCTTTGATGCGCTCAAAAACATTCTCCTCGCGCCCGAATACAAAATCTGTCGGCCTTTCCAAACCGCCAATCCGGGTCAAAAGTTTCGTGCCATTCTTTGTGTCCGTCGCCGGTTTTATCACGCAAACTTTCTGCCCGCGCTCTTCGTAATTAAACGCCGTTTGCAAAAGCCCGATCGTCTTCCCGCAGCCCATCGCGCCATAGCGAAAATATAACTTAGCCATACTTAGAATTATTATATCACTTCTAGCTTTTTCCGTGCTATAATCGAATTAAACATGAGTAATACAGTAATGATTGTGGGGACAGGGAATGTTGGCGCCAGCATCGCTTACGCTCTAGTCAACCAGTGCCATAATATCAACCAACTTATCTTAACCGACCTCAACATGGCTGATGCCGAAGGCGAGGCTATGGATCTTTCCGATACCTTAGCCACCGCACCCAACTCACTGCAAATTCGTGCCGCAGATTATAGCGCAGCGCGCGAGGCGGATATTTGCGTCATCACGGCTGGCGCTAACCAAAAAGTCGGCGAAACCCGCACCGATCTCCTCGCCAAAAATCTCCAAATCCTGAAATCAATCGTCGATCCGGTCATGCAAAACGGCTTCGATGGCATCTTTCTCGTCGTTTCAAATCCCATGGATACGCTGACTTATTACACCCAGAAATACTCTGGTCTGCCACCCGAACGCGTGATCGGTAGCGGCACCATCCTCGACTCCGCCCGTCTGCGCTTTGCCCTCGCCCAGAAGCTTGCCGTCCACCCCAAATCCGTCCATGCTTATCAAATTGGAGAGCATGGCGACAGCGAATTTGCCCTCTGGTCCACCGCCAATGTCGGTGGCGAGAAAATCACCCATCTTCTCCGCCCCCAGCAGCTCAAAGCTATCGAACAAAGCGTCCGCGAAAAAGCCTACGCCATCATCGAGCGCAAAGGTGCCACTTTCTATGGTATCGGCAACGCTACCGTCCAGATTATCAAGTCGATTTTTTCCGATGCCCACCGTGTGCTCGCCGTCTCAAATTATGATGATTGCGCCGAACTCTATTATGGTTTCCCGGCCATTGTCGGCCGCCTGGGCATCGAACGTCGCATCGAACTAGAGCTATCCGAAGCCGAAGGTGTCAAACTGCAACGCTCCATTAATCAAATCCGCCAAACCATCCAGGAAGCCCCAAATGAAAACTAAGTTTCTGCGTTTTGCGCTAGTATTGTTTTGTATCAGCGTTTTTTCGACAATTCACCCCGCGTCCAATGCTCATGCCAGCCAGACCAACAACTTCCACTTCGAGGATTTCTCCGCCGATTATTATCTCTCGCGCGATCAATCCGGCGCTAGCCATTTACGCGTGGTGGAAAATCTCGTCGCCGTCTTTCCTAATTTTGCCCAAAATCACGGCATCACTCGTATCATTCCTTTTACTAATCAAGCCGGCACTAATCTCACTATGCCAAGTGATTCTTCGCTCGATCTCAAAGCTTATCGCAATAAACAACCCGAACCTATCGCCCAGATTGATGCCGGCGATGGCTATTTCACCGCCTATATCGGCGATGAAGACAATTACCAAACTGGCCGGCAAACTTATCGCCTAGAATATGATTTTCAGGACGTCATCATTGATAATATCGACAACGATGACCAAGTCCTCTATTGGGATACGAACGGCAACGATTGGCTCCAAAGCTTCGACCAGGTATCGGCTCGCGTCCATCTCGCCCCTGAGCTAGCAGAGCGTTTGCGTCCAGAAACTTATTGTTTCGTGGGCAGTTTTGGCGAAATTGGCTCCGAGCGCTGCCTAAGTTCGAAGTCCGACGATACTCTCGAGTTTACCGCCTACGATCTTACTCCGGGCGAAAACTTAACATTTGCTCTCGAATTCCAACCGGACACCTTCGCGCCCATTCCTGAGAAGATCAATCCTACGCTTCTCCCGCTCGCCATCTTCGTCGGCATCACCACTCTCCTTATCGTTTTCCTCATTTTCCGCACCTTGTCTCAAACCAGCGCCAAACGTGCTTATTACCGCGGCCTATTTACCAAGTCCGAATACACACCTCCTCGCGATTTATCCGTCATGGAGTCCATATTTATTTATCTTCACCCTAACAGCCTTGGTAATAGCAGAGTCGCCACTTTACTCGAGCTCGCCGTCCAGCACAAAATCCAACTCATCAAGACCGATTCGCCGAAATTGCGTAAGCCCACTTGGGTGATCCGCATTCTCTCCACTAGCCTCAACGCCGTCGAAACCAGTATCCTGCAAATTCTCGCGAATTCCACCGATCGACTCTCGGTTGGTCAAGAAATCACGGTCAAAACTCACAACCCCACCCGATCTATCATGCAGCTGAACCAAAATATCCCGAACTTGGTGCGTCAGAAATTGCTCAAGAAAGAACTCCTCGATCCCTACGCCTTTCACCAGAAAACTCAGACCAATCGCGGTTCTAAAACCCTCACGGTTAACACCGCTTCCTTCAATTTGCCCAATCTTTTGACCATAGCTTCTATCTTAACGCTAATTGCTGGCGGCTGGCTGGCTATCACCTTCTTCATCAATCTCTCGCGCCCGTATTACGTCACGCCGTTCGCGCCTCTCACTACTACGCTCCTGGCGATCTTCTGGCTGGTGCCACCCATCGCCGGTATGGTCATTAGTGCCAAGGCTCAGCCCTTCCTCGAACGCACTGAGCGCGGCCTCGAAACCTCGAAATATCTCGACGGTCTCAAGCTCTATATCAAAATGGCCGAAACCGACCGTATTAAGTTCCTCCAAAGCGTCCCCGGCGTCGAAACTGATCCTGCTGGCGTCGTCAAGCTCTACGAAAAACTTCTGCCCTACGCTATCATGTTTAATCTCGAAAAAACTTGGCTAAAAAATCTCGCTCACTATTATGATATGAACGGCGTTGCAGAACCAAATTGGTATATTGGCACGGGCGCTTTCATCGCCAGTGACTTCTCTAAATCTCTCAATAGCTTCACTAGCGACACCGCCATGAGTATCTCCCATTCCACTGCTTCTGGCTCATCCAGTTCCTCCGGATTTTCGAGCGGTGGTGGTTTCTCCGGCGGGGGCGGCGGAGGAGGTGGCGGTGGCGGCTGGTAGGTCGCACGAGATTAGTTCCCACTTTTCCCATATCTGTGCTACAATTAACCTATGTTAGACATCAATTATATTCGCGCGAATCAAACTTTAGTCGAGAAATCTGCTCGTGAGAAAGGCTACGAAGTCAATATCTCGGACTTACTCTCGCTCGATGATGAACGCCGCAGTATTTTGCAAGATGTCGAAAAATTACGCCAAGAGCGCAACGAAATCGCCGCTCAAATGAAAAATGGACAGCCTGATACCGAGCTCATCGAAAAAGGCCGCGATGTCAAGACGAAACTAGCCGAAATTGAGCCTAAACTAGCCGAAATTGAAGAAAAAATCGCTAATCGACTCAAACGTGTCCCTAATATCATTTTCGACGACGTGCCGCTCGGCGGCGAAGAGAGCAATCTCGAAGTCGGCAGCTGGGGCGAGAAAAAACCCACCGGCGTCGATCATCTCGATTATGCCGAATCTCGCGGCTGGGTCGATTTCGAACGCGGTGCCAAAGTCGCCGGAGCTAAATTCTACTACACCCGCGGGGAACTCGCTTTGCTCGAGAATGCCCTGCTCCAATTCGGCATCAAGAAGGTCACCGAACACGGCTTCACTCTCATGATGGTACCCGATCTCGTCTCTAGCAAAGTCCTCGAA
>CAZGXB010000006.1:0-33155 GCA_964529615.1 uncultured Candidatus Saccharibacteria bacterium | reverse complement strand
ACCAACGACCAAGCGGTTATGAGCCGCCTGCTCTAACCCCTGAGCTACGCCCGCGCGTATAGGGAACTTATCTCCACCATTATAGCACACCTCCGCTCATAGCGTTTCAGAAACATGCTATAATATACTTAAGCATGAACGATTTTCAGACCAAAAAACGGCGCGTGCAGTATTGGTTAAAACATAACCTTTTGGTTTTTGACAACATTATTTTATTCATCGCGCTCGCTCTGTGTCTAATTTGGACGTGGGGAACGATCTCCTCCATGTCGCGCAATTGGTCTCTCGCCCAAGAATTGTCCAGCAAACAACGCGAAAAAGCCTTGCTCGAACTTGAAGTGGAAACGCTCGAGCTAGAAAATGAGTATTATCTTTCCGAAGAATACCAAGATTACGCCGCACGCAAATACCAAAACAAAATTTCTCCCGGCGAGACCATGGTGTATCTTCCGGATAATTCCGAAGTTGCGAAAAACAAACATGCTGATCAGAATCAACTAACTGCTGAAATCGCTCCCGAAGAAGCCAGTAATTTCAGCCAATGGATGAAGTTTTTGTTTGGTTTTTAATAAAACTTATGCTAAAATAAGCACATATGGATGGTGCAGGGAAAGAAAAGTCAGAAGCGAAAACTTCATCAGTTTTGTCAAGCGCAAACGCTAAATCCTCACCCATTTCCAGCTTTCATCGACACAAGCTCGTCATCATTGTCGCCGCTATTATTCTTAGCCTAGCTATCATCGGGTTGATTACTTGGCTAATTCTGCGCTCTCGTCCAGCGACCGAAACTGATCCTGTACTGCCCGAGCCAGAAAGCTCCGAATACGACGATAGTGGCTTCTCGTCTGACATTATCCGTGTGCAAAATTCCGCCACCGACGCTTATCTGCAAAATGACGAAAACACCGCTTCGGCCACGGAAGTTTTTGACGCTGCCGCTGCTTCTCTCGCCGACGGCAAAAAACTTTCCGAGCTTGACTCCGAGCAGAAGTCTCGCGTCGCTGAGCTGCGGCTAGCTGAAATGATGTTTTATATCGATCATAATAAATTCACCGATGTTCTACGGCTGAAAAATGAAGTTGACCCTGCGGCCTTGTCCGACGCTGACCAAGCAACTTTTTATAACTACATCATGCTGGCACTCACAGAACTAAATGCTAGCGAAGAGGAAATTACGAAATATGCCGATCTGTCTTATGATGCTGGCTTGCGGGCGTATGGCCAAGCCCAGGAAGGGGAACAGCCATGAGCGTTAGCGTCTTGAGAAAGTATCTGCGCGTGGCGGTTTGCGCCAGCTTTGCCATACTCGTCGTAGCATCCCTTGTTTTCGCAGATGATATTTTCGCTTCCAATGCTGGTGGTGGCGGTGGCATTCACGGCGGCAGCTGTGCTCCCAGCGGATCGACACAGTGGTGGGACAAATGTTATGGCGCGACTTGGCGATATTACAAACGCGGCCAGAGCAGCAATACCTTTTCCGATGGCGTTTTCCATACCAATGGTACCGGTCACGTCCAAGGTTCCGATCACGTCGATGGTGGCTATATTTCCGGCTGCGCTGATACCGAAGGAGTTTATGTCCTCGGACTCGAAGCCTATAATTCCACCCAGCGCAACAATCGCAATAAGGGCAGTCTTGGCTGGCAGCGTGGCATTCTGAAAAACCGCGACATTTCCTATCGCCGTGGCCAACAAGGAATCCCCTATCGTAGTGATATCCCTGGCGTGGAAAATTGGCAGATCGTACGCGACCATTTCCAAGCCGCCGTTGATGCTGGTGTTGCTGGCACTAATACTCACCGTTGGAATGGTTCGCTCGGTTGGTTCTGCTACGACCCCAGCCTCGAGAAAGATACGAAGACCAACGGCAATTTTCAGTCCAAATCTGCGATCAAGACTAACGCTGAGGGCGATATTTCCGCCCACGAAGAAGAGTCTGACTTTGACGGCAAGGTCACGCTGAGGCTTAGTACCGACCAGCCCCAGATCAATGCCACTTTTTATCATCGTATCTTCTACTCCGATGACTTTTATAATCATGACGGATCCGCTGACACCTATGATAGCGTTTCGACGAATTGGAGCGTTGCTCAGACCGGAGCAAACAGCGGTGATCGCGGCAGCGGTTCTCTCAGCACGAACGCCAGCCCCGCCAACAGCGGCACTCGTGTCCTCGAAAAGACTGAAACCATTTCTATCGCTGCTGGTGAAACCGTCACCGTTTGCCAAAAAATCACTTACAATCCTCAAAATATCACTATGGAAGGTCGCCGGATTTACGATAGCGACGGTAATTATCTACGCACGCATTATTCCGCTGGCGAATCGAAAAATACCGGCACTTCCGAAGCTTGCATTGAGATCACTCGCCCTGCTCCGCCTAACCCCGATGATCCTCAGAATCTAGGACCTTTCTCGAGAGCCAGTCTCAAGACCGGCATCTACTACGCTGGTGAAACTGCTTCGCTTGGCTGGAAAGCCTATACCAAGAGCTTCCCCACCCGCTGCTTTGCTGGCTACCAAGCCACCGTCTATCAGCTTGACCATAGCATTGAGCGCTATAATGAAATTACGCTCGGGAATTATAATACGAAGAATGATACTTGTGCCCACGCTCGTACTAAATCTGCCGTCAGGGATTGCAAGGTTATCTATTCTGCGAAAAAGGATACCGATCTGACTAGTAAATTTGGCGATCGCGAGGCCACCTTCATCTATGGCTCGACCGAGCTTGCCCAAAATTCCCCCACCCCTCCGACCGAGATTCAAGCCATCGTCCCCGATCGCGTCGGTGACAAATATTGCAATTCTTTCGCCTTTGCCATGGAATATTGGTTCGGCGTTGATCGCAGCGCGGACGGGAAGAGCGCGACGACCTGGACGCACGAAGCCGACAAGGACTATTGGTCAGTCTATAACGCCGTTTGCCGCACTATCGCGAAGAAACCCTCGCTTGCCATTTGGAACGGCAGCCTCATCACCCAGGGCAGCGTGACGGCCAGTCTGTCCCCTCGCTACGAAAGTCCTAGTCTCGGACAGCACATGAATGACAAAGCTGGTGCCGGCACTTTGAAAACCTACGGCACTTGGCCAGAATATCTCAGCGTCGTTCGCGGAAGCGTCAATGGCGTCGGTTCGGGTGCCGCTTTCGCCGCCGGGTCGAAGACCAATCTCTTGCCGGACAATTCTCTCCTCACTATTTCAAATTCTGATAGCGACCGCCTCGGTCATTCCGAGATCGATCGCAATAATTCCCACCTCACTCGGCTCGAAACTTTCTTGAAGAGTCGAGCTGAGTCGGTCAATAATATCAATGAAATCAAAGCAAAAGCCACCGGTCGCGGCACGCGCATCTTCCTTCTCGAAGGCGATCAAACTTTGACCGATGATCTACTCTATGATAGTGCTAACTACCACAGCATTTATGAGCTACCACAAACCATAATCTTCATCGAAAATGGCAGTTTGAAAATCTCCGGTAATGTTCAGCGCATCGATGCTTGGCTGATCGTCAGCGGTGGTGCCATCGACACGTGTGCAGAATTTGCGCCCGGTACCGATTCTGAGCAAGGCACTGATTCCGCTCCTTCCTCCATCTGCTCGAAGCAGCTCGCGATCAACGGCCCTATCATCGCAGAATCTTTAATCACGCATCGCGGGTATGGCGCCGACCCAGACCCAGACGCCACCGGCACAAAATCGTTCGCTAATGATGCCAATTCCAACCGTGCCGCGCCCGCCGAAATTTTCAACCTGCGCCAAGACGCTTTCCTCTGGGCTTATGCTCAAGCCGGTCGTTATGATTCCAGCTACACCGAAGTTTATTCGCGCGAAATGGCGCCGCGTTATTAGGAGAAATATGAAAAAATATCACCAATCCATTCCACCCAAATCCACCTCGCCCGACGCCAAGTCTGGCTTCACCGTCATCGAAGTCATGCTCTTTCTCGGCATCACCGGCCTCATGCTGATCGGCGTCCTCGGCGGCACCTATTCTTCCATCGCTCGCCAGCGCTACAATGATTCTTTGCGTTCCTTCTCTGAATTCCTCCGCACGATTTACGCCGAAGTCCTCAGCCCGGAATCGCTTGGACAGGGAAACTCGAATCAGAACGCTATCTATGGCAAAGTTGTGGTTTTTGGCCTCGATCAAGACAATCCGAACGTGTCCGAAGATGAAAGAAGCACAATCTATACCGCCACTATCACCGGCAACCCGCATCCTCCGACCAGCGCCAAAAATTTCGTCGAAGATTTGCGCGCCGCTAAGGTCACGCTCTTCTGCGGCCAGACGGCTAACGAGGATAAGCACATCGATAGTCCTTCAACCCTCTCCGATTATAAGATGCAATGGGGCGCTAATCTCTTCCGAGCCAGTGATGACAAATCAACTTCTCCGCTAAAGGGCACTCTCATTATCGCCCGCTCGCCCTCTTCTGGTACTGTGCACGCCGCTTTCACTGACGAAACTTTCCCTATCAATACCGATTGTCAACCAGAAAGTTACAGCGCATCAAGCGACTTCCACGATTACGTGGAGGACCCGAATCATAAATTTGACACCAGCGGTGAGCTCACCGTCTGTATCAAATCCGAGAATAGCAGCATCACCCGCGGCGTTTCGCTCGACCTCGCCAGCCGCAGCACTTCCGCAATCAAAATTCTCACCGAAGACGAAAGCGCCGAGAAAGGATGCCAATGAAAAACTATAATTTCCACTCCACTCTTTCCGCCACCAAGCGCGGCGATACTATCATCGAAGTCATGTTCGCGATTGCCGTCTTTTGCCTAGTCGCCGTGATTTCTATCTCGATGATGAACACTGGCGTCGCCTCCGCCGAAAACTCTCTCGAAGTTGTCACGGTACGCAACGAACTTAATGCCCAAGCCGAAGCTCTGCGCTTCATCCATAGTTCCTATATTTCCGAGCTCACTTTGCACCCTGACCAGCAGCAATATCTCAAACTCTGGCAAAAAATCACCGAAAATGCCATTCCTCCTAGCGAATATAAAGAATTCGCTTACCCGCCGAATAGCTGTACTGAGATTTATAATGAGGTCGATGGTACCAGCAATGTCTTGGGAAAGTACAAGGCTTTCATCCTTAATACGCGCAACCTCACGCCCAAGGACTCCGGAGTGGACTCAACTTACATTAGCGCCGAAGACCATAATAGCCAGTTCCATGCCAGCCCCCTCGCCGCACGCATCATCTACGGCACCGCGAAAGACCCTAACGGCGCCACTTCGGACGAAGAATTATCGGAGACTGCAGAATACGACCGCGTTCGTGCCGCCGAAGGTATCTGGGCGATTGCCGTGCGCAACGCTGAGAATAAAAACGACACTACTTTCTATGATTTCTATATCCAGACTTGTTGGTATGGCCCCAACGCTCTCCGCCCCACCACGCTCGACACCGTAATTCGCCTTTATAACCCCGCAGGAGTAAAATAACCATGCAACATCATACTAAAAAACCTCGTAAAAATCTCGCCGCCGCCTCCAAATCCGGCTTCACTATCGTCGAACTCACTCTGACCATGTCCTTCGTTGCCGTCCTCCTCATCACTATCGCCATTGTCACCACCAACATCGTCACGATTTACCAAAAAGGCCTCACCCTCAAAGCCGTTAATAGTGTTGGCCGCTCACTCGTCGATGAATTCACCACCGCGATTAGCACCGCTCCCACCATCGACCGCACCAGCCTCTGCCGCAATCTCATCAAGAACCCAGACGCTTCGCAGGCTGATACGGCTATCAAAAAGTGCGAGGAAGACAACGCTCGCAATTATATCTTCCAGGAGCGCCTCGGTGAGCCGCCCGAAGAAGGCGATTTCGCCGGCGACAAGGTTCAATACGGCGGCATCTTCTGCACCGGCAACTATTCCTATCTTTGGAACACATATTACGGCATCGAGACTGGTCATACTCTCGGACTAGAATATCTGGAAAAATCCGCTAACGGCAGCACAGGTAGTAAACAAAAACTTCCCCAGGCTGGTAAAGATGATAAAGAGCAAATCCGCCTCATCCGTATCAACGACCCGACCTATCGCCTCTGTTCCGCTGCCACTGATCCGGGCAGCTACGAGCCTCAAGTCGCCAACTTAAAAAATGGTATCATTAATGATTATTACTCCATCGACATCACCGAAAAGGCTAATAGCACGCAAGATATTCCCCTGTCGAACCCTATTCCTCAGCCCGAATCCGGCCTGCTCAGCGAATTTGACCTCGATCTTCTGCTCTATGAGCTCAAGGTTTTCAAGCAAAGCCAAGACAATATCACTCGCCGCATCTACATGGCTGGCACCTTCATTCTCGCTACCGGGCGCGGAAATGTTGACGTCACGCGCTCCGGGGATTATTGTAATATTAATGACATTGAGCGTTTTGAGAACCAGGAGAACCAAGGCTCCGGGAGCATCTTCGACTCCGGCTCCGAATTCAATTACTGCGCCATTAACAAATTTAATTTTGCCTCACGCACGGCAGGAGTACAAAAACAATGATCAAACTCACATCACCTTTCGCTAAAAGCCAGACTAAGCAAGGCGTCGCCTCGCTCTACGTCGTCATTTTCGCCACCATTCTTTTCGGCGTCATCACGCTGAGCTTCGTCCGCATCATTCTTTCCGAAGCTTCCCAGAGTAGCAACGACGACCTCTCCCAGTCGGCTTATGACTCCGCTCTCGCCGGCGTCGAAGATGCCAAGATCGCCGTCAACCGTTATTACCAGTGCCTTAGCCTAAATAATGGCAACGCTAGCGCATGTGACGATCTCTTTGGCGGTGATTGTAAGGAGTTCAAGCTCAAAAAAGTCCTGCATAAAGATCTGCAGGACGCGACCGAGGTCAAGGTCCAAGAGAGCAACAGCGGCGATTCCGACAATGGCACCGATCAAGCTTACACTTGTGTCCTCATCAATGACACGGTGGACGACTACCGCGCCACTCTCAGTTCTGACACTCGCTCCAAGGTCATCCCCATCGGTATTAATAGCGACATGCTGAAAGATGTCAGCACGATCCGGGTCAGCTGGTATTCCGATAATAATGGCACCGGCACCACTTTCCGCTTCAATGACAGCAACCCCGACAAATTCCATAATAAAGAAAGCGCCACCGTCCCTCCCGCCCTCTCGGCCAGCCTCATCCTCACCGGCTCGGAAATCAATCTCGACAGCTTCAACACTGCTGATGACGGGAATTACAGCACCATGGTCTTCCTTCCGGTCAAAGATGACGCTAATGGCGTCAACCCGGTTAGCGAACTCAACGAATCAGACATACAAAACGCCGGCAAGGCCAGCAAGGGCACCGCGGATGGCACCACCCCGAACTCTCCCTTCCTCGTCAAATGCACCCATGACGGCGATTTCGCCTGCAACATCGACCTCAAGGTTAAAAGTATGATGGCTAATATCAATGGCGGCAATGCCTTCCTCGTCGTCGCGCTCCCCTATGGCGATATTAATACCGACGTCAAGGTCACCCTTCTCGGCGATAATGACCAGCCAGTCCAGTTCAAGGGCGTCCAGCTCAGCGTCGATTCGACCGGCCGCGCGAACCAGCTCTATCGCCGGGTCGAAACTCGCCTCGATCCCGCCGACAGTTTCTTCCCCTATCCCGAATTTGAAGTTGATCTTGGTGGCAACGGCAATGAGACCCTCGAAAAGAACTTCTGGATCACCCGCAACTGCTGGACCGAGACTGGCACTTGCGACAATAACGGCACCGTCAATCAATAGGGAATCTCCCCGTCAAAAAACCTGTGGCCTCGCCACAGGTTTTTTCCGCCCCCCGATTCAGCTTCCTGCTTTAATAATTCTCGGCGTTGATTTCGAAGAATGCTCGCGGATGATCACACACCGGGCAGACTTCCGGCGCTTCCGCTCCGACATAGACGTAGCCACAATTGCGGCATTTCCACACGGTCATATCTTCATTCTTGAACACGACGTCATGATCCACGTTCTCGCGTAGCTTGAGATAACGCGCCTCGTGACCCTTTTCGATCGTCCCCACCATCTCGAATTTCGCCGCGATTTCGTCGTAGCCTTCTTCGCGCGCTTCTTCGGCGAAGTGCTTATACATGTCGGTCCACTCGTAATTCTCGCCGGCCGCGGCCAAGCCGAGATTGCGCTCCGTGTCGGCCACTGCGCCGTCGTTGAGCAGTTTATACCACATTTTCGCATGTTCTTTTTCGTTGTGCGAAGTCTCATCGAAAATCGCCGCAATCTGTTCGAAGCCATCTTTCTTCGCTCGGGAAGAGAAGAACTGATATTTAATCGCCGCTTGTGATTCGCCTGCTAGCGCCGCTTCCAAGTTTTTCCAGGTCTTACTGTCTTTTTCTAGCTGTTTTGCCATACTTTCCTCCGGTTAGTTAACACCTCTAATTGTAGCATAAAACCATCAAAATCCCTACCCTCAGCGAGGGTTATCTCCATTGTAGCACACCATAAGCATTTTGTCAATAGTCTATCAATAATTTGTCAACAATCCGTCAATGATCAAAACATCTAGTCACATTTCAGACTATGAAGATGCTTTTTTGCCTTCGTCGTCACGGCTCGTCCTCGCGGCGTGCGTTCGATTAGCCCTAGCTGTAGTAAATACGGTTCATAATAATCCTCAATCGTCGAAGCTTCATCCCCAGTCAGCGCTGCAATCGTATTCAGTCCCACAGGCCGGTCGCCATAATTCTCCAGCATAAGCTCTAGCATGTTACGGTCAGCTGGGTCGAGCCCCAGGTCATCAATCTCCATCAAATCCAGTGCTCCCTGTGCCAACTTTTCGTCGATCATACCGTCGCCATTCACATCGGCAAAGTCGCGCACTCTCTTGGTCAGGCGATTCGCAATTCGCGGCGTCAGGCGCGACCGCGTCGCCAGCAGCTGAGTCGCTCCCTCCGCAATCTCCGTCCCTAGGAGTTTTGCCGTCCGCTCAATGATACGCTCGATTTCTGGGACTTTGTAATATTCGAGGCGATGGATCAGCCCAAAGCGGTCGCGCAGCGGGCCGGCGAGCGAGCCCGTGCGGGTCGTCGCTCCCACTACGGTAAACTTCGGCAAATCCAGCCGCACCGACCTCGCCGCCGGCCCTTTCCCAATCACGATATCCAGCTGATAATCCTCCATCGCCGAATACAAAATTTCCTCCACCGTCCGCCGCAGTCGATGGATTTCGTCGATGAAGAGCACATCGCCATTTTGCAAATTCGTCAGGATCGACGCCAAATCACCGGCCCGCTCGATCGCCGGCCCCGACGTCACGCGCAAATTCGCCCCCAGCTCGTGCGCAATAATATTCGCCATCGTCGTCTTGCCTAGCCCCGGCGGACCATAGAGCAAAACGTGGTCGAGGGTCGTGCCATCGTTGCGTTTCTTCACGGCGTCAATCGCCAACTTCAAGTTGCTTTTCAGCCGCTCCTGCCCGATGTAATCCGCGAATGTTGACGGCCGTAGCGAAATCTCATCTATCTGTTCCGTCGGATTATTCTCATTCACCTTCCCGTCCACTAAACGTTCGGGCTGTTTTTTCGGCAGCGGGGAATCAGCCGCCATCTTTCCGGCCTGCAAATCCTCCTGACTGACACTCCGCTCAATTCCCATATCTTAAATTATAACACGCCTAGCCTGCCTAGGTTTAGGAAAACAAGCCAAACCACAGATTGCCATCCGCAGAATACCAGCAGAAATCCACCCTAAATCCTTGTTTTTTTCTCTAAAACAACTATAATTAAACCATGGATAACCCTTATGTTTTAGACCATAAAGTCCCGTCGAAAAAGGACTTTCTCGATACGATTGAGTTCGACCAATCCGAAATCATGGATATGATCAAAGTCTCGCATACTGTCCGTGAATATATTAAATCTGGCGGCACACTCGAGACCCTTTTTCATAAAAATCTCGCCATGCTTTTCGAGCAAAAATCGACTCGCACCCGCGTTTCTTTCGAAGTCGCCATGGAACAGCTCGGCGGCCATGCCCTCAACCTCGCCCCTGGCGCCATTCAGCTCGGCGCGCACGAAACCATCGGCGACACCGCCAAGGTACTCTCGCGCATGTGCGACATGATCATGGCGCGCGTCGATCGCCATGCTAGCCTCATGCAGCTCGCCGCCGAATCTTCCGTCCCGGTCATCAACGGCATGTCCGACTATAATCACCCCACCCAAGAACTCGGCGACATCATCACTATCCTCGACCATCTCCCCGAAGGCAAATCTCTCAACGACGTCAAAGTCGTCTTCGTCGGCGATTCAACCCAGGTCTGCGCTTCACTCATGATGATCACGACTAAACTCGGCATGAACTTCGTGCAATACGGCCCTCCGGCCAAATGGCTAGGCGACGATTATCTCAAGATCGGCCGTGCCAACGTCCAGAATTACGGCGGCAGCGTGCACGTTTCCGATAATCCTGCAATCCTCACTGGCGCCGACTTCATCTACACTGACGTTTGGTATGGTTTCTATGACCAAGAAACCCCGAGAGAGGTCTATTTGCGCGAATTCTACCCCAAGTACCAAGTCAACGACGAGCTCCTGGCGGCTACGGGTAATCCTGATGTGAAATTCATGCACTGTCTCCCGGCCACCCGCAATGAAGAAGTGACTGATAGCGTGATTGACAGTCCTCATTCGCTCTGCTGGGACCAAGCCGAGAATCGCCTCACCGCGCAGCGCGGCTTAGTCCTGTATTTTGGCCGTGTTGCTCAAGTCGCGCTCGATGAAATCAAATTAGCGAAGGAGGGCAAACATGCCAAAGAAAACTAAATATAAGTTTCGCCTTTTTAGCGCTGTCCTGGCCACTGTCTGTATCATTCTCGTGGGCGACGCCGTTGCTCCGACCGCTTCGATCGGCAACTCGCAGTATTTCTGGTGGATTATTATGCTGCTCGGTTTTTTCGTCCCCTACGGTCTCATTTCCGCCGAACTCGGCACCCAATATCCTTCTGAAGGCGGCATGTACACTTGGGTGAAAAAAGCTTTCGGTCCGAAATGGGCCGGTCGCGTCGCTTGGTATTATTGGGTGAACTATCCGCTTTGGGTCGCTTCGCTCGCTAGCCTCGTCACGACTATTCTCACGCAGATTATTGCTCAAGTTTCTGGCAACCCTGACTTCAAAATCACTTGGGGCATTGCCCTCGGCATCCAAGCCTTCTATATCATATTAGTTTCTGTGCTCGGCGTCCTGCGAATTTCTCAGAGCGACTGGCTCTCGAATCTCGGCGCGATCGCCAAATTTATCTTCATGGCTGGCCTCGGTCTGCTCGGCATCTACGTCCTCATCAGCACCGGCCACAGCGCAAACCCGATTCATAGTTTCACCGATTTGCTGCCGCTGGTCGAAGACGGGCATTTTAGTTTCGCTGGCCTCGGCTTTGTCTCACTAATTATCTTCAATATGCTCGGTTTCGAAGTTGTCTCAACTTTTGCCGACGACATGGATAACCCGAAGAAGGAGATTCCCAAAGCCATCATTCTCGGCGGTATTTTGATCGCGATCTTTTATCTTTTACCCAGCTTCGGTATCGGCGTCGCTATTCCTGTACACGAACTCAGTACCGATTCTGGCCTGCTCGATAGTTATACCGCGCTGATGGATCTCGCCGGATTTTCTGCTGGCGTGATGAACGCGATTGTCATCATCGTGGGCGGACTCTTTATTTATACTCTCATCGCGAATATTTCTTCCTGGAATTTCGGCGTCAACTCGGTTATAGCCTATTCGGCGCAGGACGGTACTTTTCCTGCATCCTGGGCTAAGCGCACCAAAGACGGCGTGCCTTATGTCCCGTCGATTTGGACTGGCGTCGTCGGTTTCATCATTGCCCTCAGCGGTATCATCGTCCAACAATTCGTCCCCGATCTCGAGAGCCTCTTCTGGACCTTCTTCTCGCTCAGTCTCGTCACGCTTCTCCTCTCCTATCTTCCGATGTTTATGGCTTTTCTCAAATTACACAAACAAGGCAAAAAGTCCGCCAAAGGTTTCTGGATCGAAGGCAGCGACCTAAAAATCAAACTTTTCGGCATTGTGCCTTTCGTCCTCATCCTCATCGCGCTCTTTTTCACGCTTTTCCCGGAATTCGATCTCGCCATGTTTGAGTATAATTGGCCGCTCATCGTTGGCGCGAGTATTGCCGTTATGGCGGGCGAATTCATGGTTCTCGGCACAAATCACCGGCGCAAACGTCAAATTTCCACCTCAAAACAACCTTAACTATGTATTATTGTATTAATACATTCATACAATATAGGAGTAAACATCATGCGAATCAACGATAGTACACCCAAACGCGACGGTTTCTACATGCCGTCCGAGCTCGCGGAGCATAAATGTACCTATATCCTTTGGCCGGAGCGCGAAGACAACTGGCGTCAAAATGCCGAGCCGGCGCAAGCTGCTTTTGAAAAAGTCATTCGCACCATTGCCAAATATGAGCCCGTAGTCGTCGGCACCAACCAATCGCAATATCTGCATTTGCTCGAAAAAAACATGCCCAACGTCCAAATCGTTGAGCTCGCCAATAACGATTCTTGGATTCGTGACACCGGCGCTACTTTCGTCATCAATAGTCAGGGCGACATGCGCGCCGTCGATTGGAAATTCAATGCCTATGGCGGATTGGTTAATGGTTTATATTTCCCGTGGGATTATGATGATTATATCGCGCCGAAAATGTCAGCCATCGAAGACGTTGATTATTATCATCTGATCGATTTCGTGCTCGAAGGTGGCTCAGTGCATAGCGACGGCGAAGGCACGATTCTGACCACAGAAGAATGCTTGCTCGATCCGGGACGTAATCCCGACTTAACCAAGGAACAAATCGAAGAGAAACTTAAAGAATATCTCGGTGCCGAGAAAGTTCTTTGGCTGCCCAAAGGCATCTATATGGACGAAGATACAAACGGTCATGTCGATAATATTTGCCAGTGGGTCGCTCCGGGCAAAGTCGTCTTGGCATGGGAAGATAATGTCGATGACCCGCAACACGAACGTTCACAAGCTGCCCTAGACTATCTCGAAAGCCAGACCGACGCTAAAGGTCGCAAGATCGAAGTGACGAAAATTCACGTCCCTAATCCCGTTTTAATCACGCAAGAAGAATCCGCAGCCGTCGATGTCGTCGAGGGTACTTTCCCGCGCAATGAAGGTGATCGCTTGCCAGCCAGCTATATTAATTATTATAATTGCAATGGCGCCATTATCCTGCCGACCTTCAATGACCCGCATGATCAGGCGGCGATTGACACCCTGCAGCAACTTTTCCCCGACAAAGTCATCGAGCCGATTTTCGCGCGTGAGCTTTTGCTCGGCGGCGGTAATATTCACTGCATCACTCAGCAGGTACCAAGGAGGTAATTATGTTTAAAACTGCCAAAACTTTGCATTACGATGGCCCAATTGTCCTCGCCGTTCTCGACGGCGTGGGTTTGAGTACGAAACGCAGCGGCAACGCCGTGCGCCAAGCTCATACTGAGTTTCTCGACTTCGCTATGTCGCGCTATCTTAATATTCCGCTGACGGCTTCCGGTGAAGCCGTCGGTATTATGCCCGGACAAATGGGTAATTCCGAAGTTGGTCATAATGCGCTTGGCGCCGGCCAACTCATTCGTCAGGGTGTTGCTCAGGTCGAAGCTGCCTTCCGCACTGGCGACATTTGGCAGTCAAAAGCCTGGCGCGGCGCCATGAAATGGCTCGGCGCGCTAGACCATGACCCGCAGGGAACTTTACATTTCGCAGGCATTTTCTCTGACGGCGGCGTGCATAGCGATATCAGTCATCTTGAGCGCATGATCCAGCGCGCCTATGACGAGGGTATTCGCAGAATTCGTATTCATTGCGTATTTGACGGGCGCGATGTGGCGCCCGAGTCTGAGCCGAAATATATTGATCGCATCGAAAAGTTCTGCGCCAAGTTTAAGGATGCCGACTTTCGTATCGCCTCGGGCGCCGGCCGTATGGTCGCTGTCGCCGATCGCTACGGCAATGATTGGGACATGGTGCAGCGCGGCTGGGATATGATCGTGCGCGGCGAAGCTCCTTATACTTTCCGCTCTGCCGCTCGCGCGATTAAGACTCTGCGCCACGAAAACCCGCATATCCAAGATCAATATCTCCCGGCTTTCGTTATGATTGATGATCATGGTCCGATCGGCCGCGTCCAAGATGGCGACGCCGTAATCTATTATGATTTTCGCGCCGATCGTGCTGTCGAAATCGCCCGCGCCTTCACCGAGGAAAAGCTCGACAAAATCAAACGTGGCAAATTACCCAAAGTCTATTTCGCTGGTATGATGGAATATGACACTGATAAACACATCCCGAAAAACGTTCTCGTCCCCCCGACCAAGATTGAAGAACCGCTCAATCTCTTCCTCGGCAAGAATCACATCTCCCAACTTGCCGTCTCGGAGACCGTCAAATTCGGACATATTACTTATTATTTCAACGGCAATAGTTATAAAAAAGTCACCGGCGAGAAACATATCGAGATTCCTTCCGAGCAAATGCTCTTCAACACTCGCCCTTGGATGAAAGCCGCCGAAATTACTGACGCAGTCTTGGACAACTTGAAAAAATACCAGTTTATCCGCATTAATTATCCTAATGGCGATATGGTCGGACACTTCGCTGAGCTCGAACCAACCATTGTCGCTATTGAAGCTATCGACATCCAGCTGGCGCGCCTCGCTCAAGCCGTGGACCAGATCGGCGGCATGCTGATTATCACTGCCGACCATGGCAATGCTGAGGAATTAATCGACAAACACGGTCGCGGCAAGACTTCTCACACTACCAATCCCGTCCCCTGCATTTTTTACGATAATACCACCAATGCGAAAAAATACAAAAAAGCTAATCAGAAAGATCCCGCTTTGACTAATCTCGCTTCCACGATCGCCACCTTGCTTGGACTGCCCGATTATCCGCCGCAGTGGCGCAAACCATTAATCAAGGTATAAAATATTATATGTTAATCAACGCCTCCAAGCTCATCGGTTGCCCAGTTCTCAGCCTGCACGTCGGCGGTCGCATTGCCGAGGTTTCCGAGCTGATTATCGATCCTGATAGTCTTAAACTCATCGCCTGTCGGCTCAGCGGTATAGTTTCTCAAGAAAGCGGTGCGGATGTTCTCACCATGGATAGCGTGCGCGAATTTTCCCACCTCGGTATGATCGTTGATTCTTCGGACGAATTTGCCGTAGCCGAAGATGTCATCCAAGTCCAAGAAATTTTGCGCCTCAACTTTTCCCTCAATGGTCTCCACGTCGAGACCGAGCGCCGTTCCAAACTCGGCAAGGTGGTAGATTACGTCCTCGACACCGATGCCTGGTTTGTACAGCAGCTCGTCGTACATCGCCCCGTCCTCAAGTCGCTCATTGATCCCGAACTCATCATCTCTCGCCAAAAGATCATCGAAGTTAACGATTATAAAGTCATTATCAAAGACGAAAAGTCTCGCTCAAAGCAGCCTCGCCCGGCCAAGCCTGTCGAGACTGATTTCGTGCCGAATTTCGTCAACCCCTTCCGCGATTCTGCCCCTTCGCACCCCTCCGACCAATAGAACCTGCGGCCACTGCGCCGGCTATCATTCAGGTTCGGCTTCCGGATCATAATTTTCCACGGCTTCCTTCGCCATCTGGAAACTAAATCCTTGCCGCACGAGATACGCCACTAGCTTACGGTCGTCATATTTCGCACGTTTTTTCTTAATTATTTTGTTGATTTCTTCATTTTCATCTCGAGGAATCTTTTCCATTGCAATCTCGATAATATCTCGCGCCATCCCCTTCTTCATCAACTCCATCCGCAGCCGCTTCTGGCTTATTCCTTTCTTTTGATAGCGATTTTCTACGAAATATTCCGCGAACTTTTGGTCGTCCAGATGTTGTTTCTCGATTAAGCGCTCCACCACTAATTCGATCACGTCATCATTTATCTCCGGAAACGTCCTCTGTCCTTCCCGTTCACGCACCCGGTTAGTCTGACGCCGCCGCATTTGTCGGCGCTTGAGATAATTATACGTTTCGCGCATTGAATGCGGCCGGGTCAGCACCCATTCGAGCGTCCGCTGATACAATTTCCCAAACTCCGACGCCCGTTGCAGTTCCTTGACTTCCTCCGCGTTCACCCGCTTACCGACTTTTAGTTCGAAGTCAATCACTTGCGTCACGTCCAGCGAAAACGCAAAGTGGGTATCGAGAAACACGTTCACCCGGTTCGGATCACGTATGCCCGCCGCCAGTCGAGTGATGGTGAAAATATTGCTCTGGTCGAGATTCTCCCAGTCAGGTAAGATTTCCAGTGGACCGCCGACTTCATCCGCCGAGCCATAAATCTCCTCAGCTTCTTTCTGCCGACGCTCCACCTCGTCTTGCATTTACGCCCTAAGCTCCTTTTTTGTCGCTGGTGGCTTTTTCCGACTCTTTTTCGGACGCTTTCTCGGCCGCTTTCGTCTCTCCTGCAGCTTCCTCATCTGGTATCAGATTCGCCGCCACGCGTACCTGCCGGTCGATCTCCTCGAGCAGCTCTGGATTTTCTTTAAACAACTTTTTCGCTGCTTCACGCCCTTGCGCAATCGTCTCGCCCTTATATTTCAAGAACGCTCCTGCCTTCTCGACGATGCCATTCTGGATCGCCAGGTCGAGGACGTCTCCCGTCTTGCTAATGCCTTCATTATACATGATGTCGAATTCTGCCATCCGGAAAGGCGCTGCAATCTTGTTTTTCACGATTTTCACCCGCGTGCGGTTGCCCGAGATACTGTCGCCTTCCTTGATCTGTCCAATTCGACGAATATCCATCCGCACTGACGCATAGAACTTCAAGGCATTTCCGCCAGTAGTGGTCTCCGGGTTGCCAAACATCACACCGATTTTCATGCGAATTTGGTTAATGAAAATCACAGTAGCTTTCGACTTCGAAATAATACCGGTCAACTTACGCATCGCCTGCGACATCAGCCGCGCTTGCAAACCCATCTGCGCATCGCCCATGTCTCCGTCGATTTCTGCCTGTGGTACCAAAGCCGCCACCGAATCCACTACGATCAGATCCACCGCGCCGCTCCGCACCAAAGTCTCCGTGATTTCCAGTGCCTGCTCACCGTTGTCCGGCTGCGAAATGAATAAGTTGTCTGTATCCACGCCAATTTTCTTGGCATAAGCTGGATCAAGCGCATGCTCTGCGTCGATGAAAGCCGCCTGACCACCTTGCTTCTGAATTTCAGCGATCGCGTGCAGAGCCAAGGTCGTCTTGCCGGACGATTCCGGACCATAAATCTCAATAATTCGCCCCTTAGGATAGCCTCCACCCAGTGCCAAATCTAGCGACAGCGAGCCTGAAGGCAAGAGCTCCACGTCAATTTTCCGCGAATCACCCAGCTTCATAATCGAACCCGTGCCAAATTGTTTCGTAATCTGCGAAATCGCCAAGTCTAATGCCTGCTTTTTTCCGTCATTTGCAGCCGTTTCTGCTGCGGTAGCTTTTTTAACCATATTACCTACACCTTCCTTTGATGCTTCCATTATATCACACCTCTGCCGCGGCGACTCTAGATTAGTCCAGAATCTTCCTCTCGAATCACCACCAGCGTTTTTAGTTTATATTTTGCTAGCATGTCAGGAGTATATAACAAATTTTTCCAAAGATACAACCTCAAGCATGATAAAAGTTATATTTTTCTCAAAAATGACCAATTTGTATAGCATTAATTACTTTTATACGCCGGTTAACGGTCGAATATCAGCTCCGAGCGAGTTCAGGCGCGCGGCAAAGTCTTGATAGCCGCGATTAATCGAATAAATATTGCGCAGCACGGAAGTCCCCGGCGCCGCCAGCATGGCTATCAAGACTACGACCGCTGGTCGCAGAGCTGGTGGTGCCACCAGCTCTGCCGCGCGCCAGTTGGTCGGACCCTCGATATAGACTCGGTGCGCATCGAGCAGCTCGACTTTGGCATTCAGCTGTTCGAGATAAGTCGTATAGACTGCGCGATTTTCAAACACCCAGTCGTGGATCAAGGTGCGGCCCTTAGCCGTCGCCGCGATCACCGAGAAGAAGGGCAGATTGTCAATATTCAGGCCAGGGAAGGGCATCGGCGCGATTTTATCGGTCGGCGCGATCAGTTCGCTCTTATGGATCTTCAGATCGACCAACCGTGTGCGGCCGTTTACGGAATAATATTCCGGCGAGCGCTCAATTTTTGCTCCCATGCTTTTCAGTATTTCTAGTTCGATCTCGAGAAACTCGATCGGCGCTCGCCGAATCGTCAGGTTAGATTGCGTGACTATCGCCACGGCGATAAACGACATCGCTTCAATCGGATCCTCCGCCGGCGAGTATTCGACCTCGGCATTTATTTCGCTCTGACCCCGGATGCGGAGCGTCGTCGAGCCAATCCCTCGAATTTTCACTCCGAGTTTTTCTAGGAAAAAACACAAATCTTGCACCATGTAGTTCGACGACGCTCCCACAATCGTCGTCTCCCCCGGATAGAGCGCCGCCGCCATCAAAGCATTCTCCGTCACTGTATCCCCCCTCTCGATCAAGACGATCCGCTTCGCCGGGAACGCCTCACCCACCTGATCTACCCTCTGCGGCATGTCCCGCAGGCCTTCCTGCCGCCCGTGCCGCAGCGCACCCCTGTCGCCCTCACGTCGCTCCGGCTTCACCTCGGCCTCATAAAACCCACTCGAATTCGTCGAATTCACTTTTAATCCAAAGGCCGACAGCGCCCTCAGATGCGGCTCGATCGTCCGCGTCCCCAGCGTGCAGCCGCCAGCATACGGCAGACGAAAACGCCGAAACTTATGCAAAAGTGGCCCCATGAACATCAAAATCGACCGCGTTTTGCGCGCCGCCTCGACATTGATTGTCTCTAGGTTTAATTCGTCTGGTGATATAATCTCCAAATCACGATTTTCATTAATCCAGCGACATTTCACCCCCATAGACTCCAAGACCTCTATAATTCGGAAAACTTCCTCAATTCGTGCGATGTGTTTCAGTCGTGTCGTCCCCGAGTTTAGCAGCGAAGCGCAGAGCAGCGCCACGGCCGCATTCTTACTCGTATTGATGGTTGCTTCGCCGTGCAATTCCCGCCCACCATAAATCCGATAGCTCTGCGAAACCGTGTCATTAACAGAGAGAATCTGGCTTTCCAAAGCCCGCGAAAACTTTTGAATTAGGTCAAACGAGATATTCTGCTGTCCCCGCTCAATGCGGTGAATCGCCGACTGGCTCGTCCCCACGGCCTCTGCGAGCTGCGTCTGCGTCCAGCCTTTCTCCCGCCTTAGTTTCGCGATCACCTGTCCGATCGCTGCCTGATAACTTAGTGCATCTTGCTCGTTCATAACTTAATTATAGCACGGATATATCACCCTGTGAATAATCAACTTTTGGCATTATTCGTCTCATGATATATTCAAGGCACAAAATCCCCAATTTAGTCCAATTTCAGCCTCAGCGACTCGATTTTCCGGCTTTAATTCTCGCCGCAAACCACTTGGTTCGCCTGCACCCAGCCCTCGACGGTGCCGCCGTCCAAATACTGCCCGTCCGTCTTCGCTACCCGCATCACGCCCCCCTTCTCGATATAGCTATCAATCGGCTCCGTCACCAAATATTCCTGGTCGGTCGGCCCGAAATCATGCTCCTCGACGTATTTCACGATTTCTCGCAGTAGCTCCGCCGACATGATATATTTGCTCACGTTAATCAGGTTGCTCGGCGCCGCCTCCACGCTCGGCTTCTCCACCACCTCAGTCAGCTTGCCATCGTCCACCTTGAAAACCCCATATTTCGTCACTTCTTCCCGCGGCACTTCCACCCCCAGCGTCGCCGATTCCGACTCGTTTTGCACGGCCTGAAGCAGCGACTCCGCCGCCGATTCGCCGCCCGGATTCCAGATGAAGTCATCCCCCATGAAGACCAGCACCGGCTCATCAATCTGATATTCCTGCACCACCATCGCAATCGGCACTGCTGTCCCGTATTTTCCCGACGGATCCTGCACGACATAATGCACCGTCACGCCATCTGGCAAAGTCTTCGCCAGCTTCATCCGGTCAGTCTTGCCCCGCTCCTCGAGGTACTTGTTCAGTGCAATATTATCCCGATAAAACGCCTTCACCTGGCACGGCTCGACATCAGAAATCACCATATAAATATCCTTCACCCCAGCCTGCACCAGATCTTGCACCGAATAATCCACTAGCGGCCGATTTCCCACCGGCAACATTGACTTCTCAATCACTTTCGTAATCGGCAAACGCCGCGTCCCCCATCCCGCCACCGGAATAATCGCTTTCGTGATCATATATTCTACTCCACTTAAATCTGCCGTTATTATAGCACGTCTCTTCCATTTTTGGCGAAAAACCGCCATATCCCGCGCGCGCCTCTTTTATAACGAGAATTCCTCCCGTCCCATCTTCACCAACCTGTCCCCCGGCAAATTAAATTTCTTCCCCGGCGCATAGTCGAGAATCGCCCGCCGGAAGTCCTCAATCTGCGGCCGCGTCGCCGAGATACCCGCCCGGATCAGTCCCGCTCGCAAGAGCTCCCGCGCCACTTTTCGCCCCGCCTCATCTTCGTCCAGCGCCCGTAGCCATTTGCGCTGCCAGACGCTCGCTCCCTCCTCATCCGTCTCCGGCAAACATTGCGCCAAATTCTCCTCGATCTCTCGCTTCAGCACCTTTTGCTGCTGCCATAGCTTATAAATCCGCAGCTTTTTCTCAAAATCCAGCCCACTCCGCCGCTCCTCCTCCGGAAAATTATTCGTCTCATGACGTATGCGATTTCTCAGATATTCGTCTGATGAGTTCGACTGATCTTCGCGCCAACTTAGCCCGCGCTTCGCCGCATATTCCGTAATCGCGGCTTTATCCAGCGGTTCATAAAACCTTTCCGTCTCTAAGAACGGCCGCCTGATCCCCGCCGTGTCTAGCGCTGCCAAACCGCGCCAACCCGTCCCGCGCAGGCAGTTAATTACCACCGATTCCATCAAATCATCGAGGTGGTGCGCCGTAAAAACCGTGCCGAGCGGATCAATACTTTGCAGAAATTCATAGCGTGCTTTCCGTGCCGTTGCTTCACTCGCCCGCGCACCTAGCTGCGCTTTTCCCAGCCGGAATTCCAGCCCATATTCGGCTGCCTTTCGCCGCACAAACTCCGCATCCTCCACTGAATTTTCCCGCATTCCATGGTCAAAATGCGCCACAATTATATCACCACGCGGGTTTTTATCATTTTGCAATATATCACCAGACGCATATTTTCTCGCGAAAATGTCCAGCATCACCATCGAATCCACTCCCCCCGACACCGCCAAAATCATCTTCATACTCCATATTATAACATAATCCACCCAAGTTTTTCGCACCTCAGCACGCCACTCACGCCATCTTATCCGTCGCTGCGAATTTTCCGCCAAATCGCAGGAAATATGTTATAATTATACTCATGAATACTGCCAAAATCCGCAATTTCTGCATCATCGCCCACATTGACCACGGTAAATCCACTATCGCGGATCGCATGATGGAGCTCACCGGCACCGTTTCGGCTCGCGAAATGAAATCCCAGCTTCTCGATTCGATGGAACTCGAGCGCGAGAAAGGTATCACGATTAAGCTCGCCCCCGTCCAGATGCACTGGAAAGGTTATACACTGAATTTAATCGATACCCCGGGTCACGTCGATTTTTCTTATGAAGTTTCGCGCTCGCTCCAGGCCGTCGAGACTGCGGTGCTGGTCGTCGATGCCACCCAAGGCATCCAAGCGCAAACTCTGGCCAATGTCTATCTCGCCCTCGAGCAAGATCTCTATATCATCCCTGTTATCAACAAAGTTGACCTCCCCGCCGCCGATGTCGAAAAAGTCTCCGCCCAGATCGTCAACCTCCTCGGCTGTAAGCCCGAAGACATCATCCCCGTCTCCGGCAAAACCGGCTACAACGTCAATCAAATTCTCGATATCATCATCGAGCGCGCTCCTGCCCCTTGCTCGAGTGCGGAGATGGGGACCCCCACCCGAGCTTTGATTTTTGATTCCTATTTCGACGACTATCGCGGCGTCATCCTCTACGTTCGCGTCTTCGAAGGCGAAATCCCGAAGGGCGCCGAAATTCGCATGATGGCCGCTGCGACCAATGGCTTGGCACTCGAAGTTGGCGTCCTGACTCCGAAGATGACTCCCGAGCCCGCGCTCACCGAAGGCGGCATTGGCTACATCGTCACCAACCTCAAGACCACCCGCGAAGCCAAAGTCGGCGACACCATCACTTTCGCGAAATCTCCCGCCTCCAACCCGCTCCCTGGATATAAAAACGTTTTGCCTTTCGTCTATGCCGGATTTTTCCCCGTCTCGAACGACCAATATCAGGATCTGAAAGATGCCGTCGAGAAGCTCGCCCTCTCCGATTCTGCCCTCGTCTTCGAGCCGGAAAATTCTCCCGTCCTCGGCTTCGGTCTGCGCATTGGTTTTCTCGGCCTGCTGCACATGGATATTATCAAGGAACGTCTCGAGCGTGAGTTCGGCCTCGACCTCGTCATTACCAATCCTTCTACAAATTACGAAGTGACGCTCTCTAGTGGCGAAGACCTCGACATCCGTTCCGCCGCTGACCTCCCAGACCAATCCACTATCACCGAGATTCGCGAGCCTTGGGTGAAAGGCGAAATTATCGTCCCGCAGAATATGATTGGCGGCGTTCTTGGCTTGATCAACGAAAAACGTGGTCACCAAACCAACCTCAGCTACATCGAAGACCGCGCCGTGATCGATTTCGAGGCTCCCATGGCTAATTTGCTCACGGATTTTTATGACCAGCTCAAATCCGTCACTTCCGGCTATGCCAGTTTCAACTATGAACTTTCCGATTATCGCCCAGAAGACCTCGTTCGCCTCGACTTCCTTGTAGCAGGGAATCGCATGGATGCGCTGAGCCTGATGTGCCACCGTTCGGAAGCTGACGCGCTCGGCCGCGAAATCACCAAGAAACTCAAAGAGGTCATCCCGCGCCAAAATTTCGAAGTTGCTCTCCAGGCTGCTATCGGCGCTAAAATCATCGCCCGCGAGACTATCGGCGCCTTCCGCAAGGATGTCACCGTGAAGATTCACACCGGCGACCGCGACCGCAAGGCCAAGCTTCTCTCGAAGCAGAAAAAAGGCAAAGCCCGCATGAAACGCTTCGGCAAAGTCGATATCCCTTCCGAAGCCTTCACCGTCATGCTGCGGCGCGACTAAACCCCAGATCGCAAAAATGCCTCCAGCGTGTTGCTGGAGGCATAATCTAAACGTTTAGATGGTTTCAGCCTTTTCCGCAAAATACTTCTCGCAGTCTTCAAACAGCTCGGTCAAAGCCGTGCCAGCGAAGCGGTACTCGAGAGGCTTATTCATCTTCAACCAGAGCTGGCGATATTCCGGATTTTTTACCAAATACATAAAATCCTCCAGCTTAAGATACAACTTTCCCTCTGGCTGTGATGAGCCTCGCAGCTCGACCGTCCGCACCTCTGCCTGCAATGAATCGCTATCCTCCAGGGATCCGCCAAATCGGATAAACTTAAGCTGCAAAAACCGTCTCCGGGTATTTGGATCGAGCATCAGCCCATTATTGAAGCCGGAATTGATCTCGAACCCTTCGGCATTGTTCGACAACTCGACCACTTTCTCACCGGAACTACCCAAATCAATACGCTCAGCCAAATTGAGCGCAGGCTTTGTATTGAACGGTGGCATCTTGTTCAGCGCAGCAGAGACATTATGCATATAACGCGCGATAAAGTCTAGCTGCTCTTCGATTTTAGCTAACTTGGACTTAATATAGCGTCCACAGTCGGCTATAGTTCGCGGATCTCTTTGATGCAAGATGCAAGCCTCTCTTTCGTACGGCGTGGACCCATGGCATGCTGCGTAATGCGGACAAACCGGTTTTTGCGGCGTCCTTATCTGCGTGGCTGGTATGTCCAGGCCAGAGATATTGAACGAAATATGTCCATTGCACTGCTCTGCAGACGTCATCGCTTCTTCTGCTGTCAAAGCGAAGCACGCATCGTCCTTGCAGGGCTGTGGGTTCATACTGCACCATTGCGCCACGAAGTATCCAAATTGACAAGCAAAGATCTGTTCTTCCCGCTTCTTGACGAGCTTGTGTCTCATCTCAAAACAGTCATTATTCATGAGCTCTTTTGATACGTCAAGCGGCAGCTCAGTGTAGCCTGTACCATGCCAATCACAAGTCGCCTTCGATGGCAGTCGGCCAAAATTCAGTACATGCAGCTGTGCCAGCTCGCGGGATGCCTGGGTGCGCAGAGTCTTTAGCTGTTTCTCTCCGCCCCGCAAGTAGCTCCGAATCCCCTCAACATCTTCCGTCGTTAGGAACTTCAGCTCCTCCACGGTTGGAATCTTCAAGGCTTGGACTTTTTTAGCAAAAAGCGGTGGATAAAAATAATTAAACGTCATCTGTTCGAAGTTCAGCTTCGCCTCCGCTTTTTTTGCTGCATCATGCTTCATGGCCTGGGTTGTCGTGGTTGCCTGGTTTTTCTGGTTTCTTTTTGTCATAATCATGACCTCCTTTTTTGTTTTTGCCGTCCGACTCATTTCACGGGTCTGGACTGGTTTAAAGGTTCTGCTGCTAAGCAGCGAAAAAGCCACGCGCCCCTGCGGCGCCCCTTTTTTTGCGCCGTTCGTCTAACCTTTTCGCTACCTAGCACCAAATTGGTCACTTTTTGACAAATCCATCTAATTCTATCTAAACGTTTTTAATGTGCCAGATTAGAGGAATTAAAAAATTCCCCTCCTATTCTCATTGTACCACACCTTCCTCAAAAAATCAATAGAAATCTCACATTTTCGCCAAAAATCAGTCCAAAAATCCCCCAAAATGTTGTAATTTTTACAACACCATCTATAACACCATCTATAACACCATATGCAACACCCATCAATTCAGCGTTTTCTCCGCTGCCATCAAAACATGCTCAAACAGCGCCGTCACGGTCAGCGGACCCACGCCCCCAATTTTTGGCGTGATGGCTTTCAGATCATTCCGCTGGCGCACCGCTTCATCGACGTCCCCGACCAGGACTCCACCCTCGCTCGCCGTCCCCGCATCGACCAGCACCGCCCCCGGCTGCACCATTTCCGTCGTCACCAAATGCGGCACACCGGTCGCCGTCACGATAATCGGGTAATCCTTCAGCTCGCTCAGGTCGTCGCCTTTGTCAAACACCGTCACCGTGTAGCCCGAACCGCGCCACATCCGCTCTAGCGGCGCCCCCACCAGCCGCCCGTGTCCCACGATCGCAATCGCTTTCTCCGCCAAATTTATGTCGTATCCCGCCAGCAGCCAATTAATCGCCGTGGCCGTCGCCGATTCGAATTCTCTTCCCTCCGGGTTCAGACCATCGACGTCCTTTTCGGGCGCAATCTGCGCCACCAGCTCATCGACCTGCCCCGCATTTTTCAGTGGCAGCTGCACGATCACTCCATGCACACTTGCGTCGCGGTTCGCTTCCTCGATCGCTGTCGCCACGTCCTCTCGCCGCCAATCGACGACCTCCACCCCAATGTCTCCACCATAGCGCTGTTTCAGCTGCACGTATTTCGCGATCACCGGATTATCGCTGTCCCGGATGATGGCTAATTTCGGCTGCACTCCCCGCGCGCGCAAGCTCCGCGCCTTGTGCGCTTGATTAACCTTCATGTAGCTGGCGATTTCCGCGCCGTTTAATTCTCTCACACTCTTTCTCCTGTTTCGCTCTACTATCCTCTTCGCCGCTCAGTCCTCGCGGCCGATTTCCACCGGTTCTTGCTCCAGCGTATAGCCAAATTTCGCCCGCACCGTCTCAATAATCTCTTTGCGCGCCTTCGCGAGGTCGGCGTAGCTTTTTGCACTTTCGTTGATCAGGACTAGCGCCGCCTTTTCGCTCACGCGGAAACCATATAATTCTTTACCTTTCAGCCCGCAAGCTTCGATTAGCCACCCGGAATTAATCTTCCCGCCGCCGTCCTCTGTCCGCCACAGCGGAATCCCAGCAGCCTCAGCCTTCTCCGCACCGGCTTGATCCACTAATACATTCTTAAAGAAACTTCCCGCGCTCGCCACTTCTTCCGGATCCGGCAATTTCTGCCCGCGAATCGTGCAGACTATGCGCCGGATATTCTGCGGCGAGAAATCGCTCTCGCCGTGTTCATCCATATAGCGCTGCAGGGAATTATAAAACGGCGGTTGCATTGTGCCTTTTCTCAGCTCGAGCGTCACAGCCAAGATGACGAATCTCCCGGCGTCTTCGCCGTGATTAAACCGCGTCCGTCGATAGCCGAAGTCCATCTCCTGTCGCACCAGGGAAATAAACTGGCGATTTTTCTGGTCATAGACGTCCACGTCCGCAATCGTCGTCGCCACTTCTTGTCCATACGCGCCGATATTTTGCACCGGCGCCGCACCCACCGTCCCCGGGATTTTGCTCAGCGCTTCGATCCCGGTGCAGCCCCGCTCCGTCGTAAACGCCACCAGATCGTCCCACACTTCGCCTGCCATCGCCCGCACACACAGCTTCTCCGCGTCTTCCGCCACGATTTCGATCCCCCGGATACGGTTCAGGATGATCACACCGTCGAATCCGCCGTCACGCCCAATAGTATTCGCGCCTCCGCCCATGATCCAGACCGGCAGCTCTCGTTCCGCCGCGAAATCCAGCGCCGTCTCAATCTCTTCCGGCTGTTCAATCTCCAGCACAAATCGCGCCTCCCCCCCCAGCCGCATCGTCGTCAAACTCGCAATCGAGACTTTCTCGCGTATCTTCATATTATATATTCTATCACAAAAAGCCTCGGCGTTCCCGCCAAGGCTCATTTCTAAACCGCTTTTCGCTTCCGGATCATTCCTGCGCCTTTCGAACCTGGGTCATGCCGAAAGTAAAATTGGCCATAATCCAGCCAGATTCTCCCGGTCTTCATCCTTTGCCATTTCCCCCAAGCATCCAGATGCACATTTGCACTTTCGTCCCGCATATCGTACCAAATCGTCGGCACGATGTTGACTTCTTGCAGGTCATTGAGCACGCTGAATTGCTCCGCTTGGCACTCAGTATCGGTCCGGCACGGATTAGTCGGCGCAATGCCCGTCGTAGCGATGTGGGTAAAGTTATTCATCCCATCATTCAGCGCGTTGATCGCCGGCTCATCGACGTTCCGGAAGAGATAATCCACTTCCTCCATGGGCAGCTTAGCCATGCCGATGAAACGCTCATACAAATCTTCATATCTTAAAACCTGATTTGTATTGCGAAACAGTGCCCGAGTCACTTCCGGCCTGTACGCGTCGTCATCGAACAAGATCAGGAGTAAGTGCCGAGCCTCATCAGGTGCAATATAGAAATGTCGCATGAACAGCTCGTCGTAGCTGTTCGACGGGAAGAGGCATTTGCCGATTTTGCTGACCGTCGCTTTGATCAGTGGCAGGATTTCCGCCGGTTGCTTCTCCGACGTGAAACTTGGACGTTGCTGCCAAAAGTCGATCAGCCGCGAATTCTCTGACAGACAGAACGTCCCGTTTTGTCGTTCCAGAAACTCAATCGGCGCCACGCATTTTTCCCGCAAATCGAAGATTTTATCTTCGATTTCCTGCGCAAAATCGTCTGGCAACAGCGGTACCAGATAATACTCTCCTCCGTAGTCACCTTCGTCGTTCTCGTCATCACTGATCTCGACCTCGCTACGGCCGTAATTATGCCCGCAGACCAGCATCCAGCACGGCGTGTGCCGCACCCTCTTTCCGTCATCCACGAAAACCTGTCCCGGAGTCACCGTATCAATATATTCTGACCGGTCGAATTTAATCTTTCTCCGTTTCGTCACTTCATAATTTGCCATAATTTTACCCTCCTAATTGACAAATTTTCACTTTCCTAGTGAATAAAAGATCCTCGCCCACTTGCTATCTTCTAGGATAATTTGACTATCCAGGGACTTCTCTCGATGGATCAAGCTAGATTCTTCGCGAAAAGTAGTTAGTAAAGGGCGAAGTAGGGCACTAGCCCCTCTAGCCTGATTATACCACACACTTCATAAAAAATCAATAGAAAATCGCATTTTATTGCACCTCAGTCAATTTTATAGGCGCTTTATCGCTTTGTTCATCTTACTGAAAATCCACTTCTTTTCCCGATCTCCGCGAACTTTTACAAAAATCCCACAAATTTCCCCCAATTCTGCCAAATTGTGATATAATCACATCAGAACTTGGGTCGGTAGCTCAGCTGGTTAGAGCACCTGCCTCTTAAGCAGGGTGTCGAGGGTTCGAGCCCCTCCCGACTCACCAAGGTTTCGAGAGTAAAGAAAAATGAGAGAATAATTTCTCCCATTTTTCTTTACCGAGAAACCGCAGGTGAGTGATAATTTTGCGAAGCAAAATTAGTTCACCACGATAAAATAAAGAAGCCCTTTGGGCTTATTTATTTTATCGTGTAGGTGCACCGAATCAACATTGGTTCGTCCTCGGAAGGAGACGAGCGAGAAGCCGAGCCTGCTCGGGCTTTTCCGAGGCGACGCGCCGAGGGTAGCGATTTTCGGAGAAAATCGCGTTGCCCCTCCCCCACTATACCTATGTGCGGAGCGGTGATGTTTATTTATTTTCTGGCACCTTGAGGACTGCCGGAGTCAATGGTGATTATTGGTCTAGAATTTCGCGTTTTGAAATTACACTTTCTTATGGTTTAGATTTTAATATTTCAAATAATAATCCATTGGATTATTATAATCGTCACGATGTTTTCCTCGTCCGTCGAAATCCAAATTTCCGACCCCCACTCCTTCCGCCCTTTCAAATTTCCTCAATTCTCATTTTTTCGATTCCGAATTTGAATTCCCAGCAACCACAACAGAGATAAAATATATCCAAAACACCAAATTTTTTCGTACGAAATTTCCCCTAGCGGCATTTTGCTAATCCGAATTCTACCAACCAAAAACACGAGCAATACAAAATTGTCCTTAGAATCCAATAGCGACCAACAGGACACAACGACTTCTGCGGAATACAACATGACTCTAAACGTTCCATCTAAAACCATCAAAAAACCGCCTCTGGAGAGGCAGTATTATCTGCCACATTTTCCCGCTGTCCTGAACAAAACATGCTACAATGGACATAAGGAAAAAGGGAGTAAGGCATGGCCCAAGCGTCATCAAAATCTAACCAAACCAACATAAAATCTAAATCCACGACTACCCGTCGCCAAGAAGATTCGGAGAAGAATTCTGCCCGATCTCAGTCCGGCAAGCAGTCGCATAAGAACCCAGTACCGCTGATCGTCGCCGTTCTAGTCGTGCTAGCTTTAATCGTCTCGGCTATTACTATCGTCTCGACGCTCTGCTCCGACCCCGCAGTCGAATCGAGCACCTCTTCGGATGCAAAGGATAAAAACTCTAGTTCGAAAATTTCCATTGACTACGACGAAAAGACTTTCGAAGACGCTCTTAATCAAGACGAGGATACTATTGGCAAGATTGTCAGCTTCAAGGTGCGCGAAGTCCATCCCGATTACGTTCTCGGTCATAACATTTGGTCTGGGGTTCACCTTAACTTCGTCTCCCCCGATGATCCCGGTTTGAAAGAGGGCGACACTGCGATCGTGAAGGTCACCGACGTGGAGACGTCGCCCACTGGCAGCTACATTATTTATTATGAAATTATTAAATAGGAGTAAATATGGCTCAATCAAAATCTTCAAAAAATCAATCCGCTGGATTCTTCGCCCGCAATAAAGTCAGCTTGATCATCGGCGCCGTCGCACTCGTTCTCATTCTAGTTGGCACGATTATCGCCGTCAATATCATCCGACATAACCAAACCGTCGCCGCTGAGGAACGTCTCGAACAAGAAAACGCCCAGTTGCTCGATCGTTTCCGCAATGCTTATCTCGCGACTTACGATTACACCGCCGAGCAAAAAACTTGTGTCTGGGATACACTCAACTCTCTTGTCAACGAGCAGGACATGTTGGATGCCGCTAAGCAGTATGACACCGAAGGTGCCGTCTCCAAGGATAGCGTTTTCGTGAAAAAAGTCCGCAGCGCCATTGGCAATGTCAACACCCAGTGTAAGGTCGCGAAGAACGACAAATCAGAAAAAGCTTTCGAATCTGTCACGGATATTATCGACATCAATCTGTCTGGTAGTGGTAACATGTCCAGCGAAACCTTCGAGCTGAACCGCGGCCTGACCAATATCACTGTCACTGCCCCCTACAACGTCGGCTTTGAACTAAAAAGCACTGATGGCAGTTTTATCAATTGCTACGGTGATGTCGGCGACTATCAAGAGCCCAAAGAGCAAACCTCGACCGTCAAATGTGTCATTGATCGCAAAGGCGAATACTTCCTCGATATTCATATGATGGGCGCAAATAGCGGGAAAGCTAATTGGAAAATCAATCTCAAACAGGAGTAAAACATGGCCGGAAAAAAGTCTCACGATGGAATCAAAATTCTTATTGCTGTAATCATCGCGATTGCGCTGCTTTCGGCTTGTTTCATCGTGCCAGTCTTGCTCTTCGATAAAAGTTTCACTGCTGATTCGTCCTCCGAGTCTCAGTCCGTCACTACTGATGGACTGGCAGCTTTACCTGCGCCGGTAGTTTCTGAAGGTGTGCGCGGTGAGCAATTCGGTATTGACGCGAACATCAACGAAAGCACCATCGACCAGTATCTTGACCGCCCCGACACTGTCTATCGCGACATGCGCCTCCTGGAAGACCCAGCGAACTATGCAGCTATTGGCGGGGATTCTTATCTCTCGGGTTTCGTCCGCGGTTTCGAAGTCGTACCGTATCCCTATCTCGTCAACGCCATTGGCCTACCACCGGAAGTTGGCCAAAGCTACACCGGCCCTACTCTCTTCACTCGCGACGAAGCAGGGAACTACAAGCCTAATTATGCCGAATCTATGGCTATTCTCGAGTATCTCTTCCCGAAGGATAAAAATATTTTCGTTATGTGCGGCGGCGGTGGCTACGCCGGCATGACCAAGAATATGCTCGTCGCGCTCGGTTGGGATGCCAACAAGATTTATAATGTCGGAGCTTACTGGAGCTATGACGGCGTCAATAATATCCCCGTGAAAAATACCTCGCTCGGCGATACCATCTATGACTTCTGGAAAGTACCCTATCATTATATCGACTTTAACTCTCTGCATGCCCTGAAATGAGTCGCTCGCAGACCTCTCCGGTTCCCCAGCCTAAATCTCGGCGTATCCTTATCATTGTCGTCGCGTTTTTCGTGCTCACTATTTTGGGTTTAGGCGGATTTCTCCTCTGGCAATCGTCTCGCCGCGTCAGTTTTAGCCCGGAATACTATGATCGCGCTGCTCTCGAGAAGGCTTCCATTGCTGACCTAGAAGGGCTCGTGGCGCAGCATAAATCTTTCGGCGTTTTCGTCAGCCAACCTAATTGCCGCACGGCTGATGATTTACGTCGCATCCTTGAGCAATATTCCGCCGAGCATCACCTCACTTTCTACGAAGTAGCATTCTCCGAGCTCAAAGATAGCAACCTCGCTCCGGACGTCAAATATTATCCTTCCTTTATCATTTTTGATAAGGGGAAGGTTGCCACTTTCCTTCGCGCCAATTCCGCTGAAGATTCTGCCGCGTATAATTCGCTGGACGGCTTCAGTCAATGGTTCGAACATCACGCCAAATCGCAAAAATAACACTTTTCGCCCCAGATAGTGGTATAATACATATATAATATAGTCCGTGCACTCGTAGTTCAATGGATAGAACGCCGGCCTCCGGAGCCGGTGATGTCGGTTCGACTCCGGCCGAGTGTACCATGCAAAGACGACACGTTTGATACGAAAGTTATTAGTAGTATAATTTTCCACCAGATTGCAATTTATTTAAAGTATTGCATACAACTACATATTAAGCCTTATAGACATATATATTAATGCCGTAATTACTGCCGGCGTCAAACATAATATCAACCCTAAGACGCCAATTATAAACCATTTACCATGCTGAATTTTACCAAATTTTGCCTTATACTTACGCATCTGCGCTATCGTCAGCCCACTAATACTTCCTCCAAGCGGAACGCGATCATTAAATCGAAACCAATAAATGGTAGTAGCATTCCTGCAGCCCCCATACTATTAGCTCCAGGAGTTTGCACGTACATAATAAATTCCGCAGTGCAAACCCCAAACCCAAAAGCAATCATCAAACCACACATTCCGCAAATCATAAAATAACGACACAGCTGTTTCTTCGCCGCGTCTAAGGCCGCCTGACTTCCAGTAGAAACATCATGACGGGAACTTTTGCGCTTATTTGATAATTGATTGGAAGCTTGATTGAGTTGGGTCATAATCGCTCACACCTTCTAACAATTACTAATGCAACGCCGCTTAAGGGTATTAAATTGTACATAATAATTATATAGAATAAAACATTTCCAGTATAACATAGTATTTCGTCTATTCACAATCTCTGTTTGGAAGGCGAATAAAATATTTTCCTTAAAAATGGTTATTTCTAGCCACATGTGTTATACTGAAGGTGTCTACACAATTTATGAACAAGTCAAGCTGATCTGTTAGGAACAGATTGGTTAAGCTTGATAAGCGGCAACTGCCTCAAACAAGCTTAACTTGATTTGTTCGGTGTAGACAACCATGGCGGTTGTCGCTTTTTATTGTTATAGTTTTGCGATTAGCCCCAGGCATCATAAAGCGGTTATCCACCGATGGCGGCGGGAGCTTGGCTTTTTGATCCCAAAACACCAAACACATAAAACCCTAAACTAAAGATGGAGGTAAGAAGAGATGATGGGGAAGAAAAGGATAAAGCAAGACACGGCAAAGCGGGGTTTGCGGTGGCAGAGTTATGAACGGCGGGGTTTGCGGTGGCAGAGTTATGAACGGCGGGGTTTGCGGCAGAATGGGCGACGAGAAGGTTTGTGGCGGCAGGGCTTAAGGCAGCAGAGTATAAAGAAAAAGCGGATGGGTGTAGCTCTCCCCTACACCTGCATCGGTATGCTAGGCCTTGTGATGTTAGGCTTGCTCCTGCCACTAGCTCCGGCGGAGAGTCAAGCCACCGCCGGTGGGGAGATCCTAGCCT
>CAZGXB010000005.1:0-33493 GCA_964529615.1 uncultured Candidatus Saccharibacteria bacterium | reverse complement strand
GACAGACTGGATGCGAGGTGATGTCTGAATTACCAGAAAAACAAATCAAACGACTACGCGGTCTGATCCAAGAGGCAGAAACCAACCTTGCTGCGGCGAAGGAACTTCTTATTTCCGTGCTTGGAGATGGCGACGCAATCACCGCTCCTCGCGAGACGGTAGTTGATAGCCCCGAAGGGAAGATTATCGAAGGGGTTTTTGACGGTCAAATTATGATCGGTCCGGATGGCAAGAATTATCCCGTCCCAGCGAACTATGCCTCGAAGTCTAAGCTCATCGAAGGCGACATCTTGAAGCTCACGATTACTCCCGAAGGTCGCTTCCTCTACAAGCAAATTGGTCCGGTCGAACGCAAAGCCGTGATCGGCACCCTCGTGCATCATGATGACAAATATTATATTGAAGTAAACGGCCGTGAATACGAAATTCTTTACGCTTCCGTCACTTATTTCCATCTCCACGAAGGAGATCAAGTCTCTGCTATCATTCCTGCGAATAATAATAGCGCCGCTTGGGCCGCCGTCGAGGCTGCGCTCTAGATGGCCAAAAATCATTCTCCCGTCCTCTATCGCAAATATCGCCCCACTAAGCTTTCTGATGTCATCGGCCAGCCCCAAATCACTGACACCTTGACCAAGGCCATCGCCGAAGATAAAATCGCCCACGCCTATCTCTTCATCGGCCCGCGCGGCACCGGCAAGACTTCCGTCGCCCGCATCCTCGCCCATGCCATCAATCATTTCGATTATCAGGTCGAAGACGATTATCTCGACATCATCGAAATCGACGCCGCCTCCAACACTGGCGTAGATAATATCCGCGAACTCCGCGAAAAAGCCGTCATCGCCCCCACCAAAGGCCGCTTTAAAGTCTATATCATCGACGAAATCCACATGCTCACCAAGTCCGCCTCCAACGCTCTGCTTAAGACTCTAGAGGAGCCGCCCGAGCATGTAGTTTTCATCATGGCCACCACCGACGCCCACAAAGTCCCTATCACCATCTCCTCCCGCGCCCAAGTCCACGCTTTCCGCCTCGCCGACCCCGAGACTATGTTCCAGCATCTCCGCCATATCGCCGACCAAGAAAACATCCCCATCACCGACGACGCTCTGCGCATCGTGGTCAAGCGCGGTGGCGGTTCCTTCCGCGATTCGCTCAGTCTTCTCGATCAAATCACCAGCCTCACCGATACAGAAATCACCGCCGAGTTGCTTAATTCAGTGCTCGGCCTGCCCGCCGAGGAGCTCATCCAGAATCTGCTACGCGCTTACGCTCAGCACGACAGCGCCACCCTCACCCAGCTCCTCCAGGATTTATTTAATAGCGGCGTCCAGCCCACCACCATTGCCGGTGAACTAATTTCCGCCATTATTGCCCAGCCTCGCCCTGAGCTCCTCCCCTTGCTCGAGCGCCTCCCCGGAGTCGAGCCACCTTTCCCCGAAGCCAAGCTCCTGCTCGCCTTCCTTAAAGACAGCAAAGATGGCAATAATACAGGTAACCCCGGCCAAAGCCCCGAAGCTCCGGAAAATCCGAAAGCTCCGAAAGCCTCATCGACATCTTCCGCTCTCGCACCCCAACCGACCGCCCAGTCCGCGGCTCGACCCGCTTTTCCTAGACCAGCTAAGCCAGAGAGGCCGAACGAACCGGCCAAGCTCAAGACGCCAGAAAAGTCCACCTTCGCGCAGTCCTCTTCTGAAGACAGTGCACCCCAATCCCTCACCTTCGACCAGCGCAAAAGTCGCCCTTTCACCTGGGAAGACTTCCTCGAGACCGTCAAATCCGAAAATTCCGCCATCCATAGCCAGCTCACCAAAGTCGAATACGAACTCAAAGGCAACCGCCTCCACCTCTATCCCCGCCTCAAAATCGCCCACAGCATCCTCGACCGCCCGAATAATCGCGCCCTGATCGAGCAAGCCCTCCCCAGCCATATCACCTTCGAAATCCACGACATCGACGAATATACTCCGCCAAAAGACGACACACTCTCCCAAATTTCTGCTATAATGGGTGATGTACAGGAGGTCTCCAGCGATTCGCCGTTCTAGACTTAGACGGCCCGCTTCGCGCTTAGTTTGTGTCGCTTGCTCACCTCCGCTGAAGGAGGTTTATGCCAGAAGATCACACGCCCGCCGGGCGCATTCCACCCCAAGATATTGAAGCCGAAAAGTCCCTCATCGGCGCCTTGCTGCTTTCTGATACGATTTTTCCGGATATTCTCGAGCAGCTCAAGGCTGATGACTTCTACGATAAGCGTCACCAGATTATCTTTCGCGGCATGACCAGCCTCTATAATAAACATCGCCCGATCGACCTACTCACCCTCACCTCCGAACTCAAAGCTGACAAGACCCTTAAAGACATCGGCGGCGCACCCTACCTCACCGACCTAGCCAACTTCGTCCCCACCGCCTCCCACGCCAAGGCTTATGCCGACATTGTCGCCAGTACCGCCATGCGCCGCCACCTCATCGCCGCCGGTACCAGCATCTCCGACGCCGCTTATGACAGCCAAACCGAAATCACCGACCTCCTCGGCCGCGCCGAACAAAACCTCTTCGAGGTCTCCGACAAAGCCATCAAAACCGACTATGTCAAGCTCGACGCTCTACTCCTCGACGCCTACGACCGCATCGAAGAATTGCATAAAAACAAAGGCGCCCTCCGCGGTCTCAAAACTGGCTTTCGCGACCTCGATAAAAAGACCGCCGGCTTCCAAAAGGGCGACCTCATCATCATCGGCGCCCGTCCCGCCATGGGTAAGACCACCTTCGCCCAAAACCTTGCCTATAACGTCGCCACCCACAATGGCGATAAAAAGGGCGTACTCTTCTTCTCCATGGAGATGGCCAATTCCGAAATCGTGGATCGCATGATCTCCGATGTCTCCGGCGTCGATAACTGGAAAATCCGCACCGGCAATGTCTCCGGCGAAGACTTCGCCATCATCGGTGATGCTCTCGGCGACATGAACGAAGTTCCGCTCTATATCGACGACACCAGCTCCATGACCATTCTCGAACTGCGCAACAAAGCCCGCCGCGCCGTCCACGACCACAACATCAGCATGGTTATCGTCGATTATCTCCAACTGCTCCAAGGCTCCGACCGCTACGCCGGCAACCGCGTCCAAGAGGTGACCGAGATCTCTCGCGGCCTGAAAACCCTGGCCAGGGAACTAGAAATCCCGGTCATCGCCCTCGCCCAGCTCTCCCGCGGCGTCACCGGTCGCGACGACCCTCGCCCCGTCCTCTCCGATCTGCGCGAATCCGGTTCCATCGAGCAAGATGCCGACCTCGTCATGTTCCTCCATCGCCCCGACTATTACAAACAGAACCAGGATGATTTCGTCCCCACCAATATCACCGAACTCATCCTCGCTAAGCACCGCCACGGCCCCGTCGGGAAGATCGAGCTTTATTTCCACCCCCAACTTCTGCGTTTTATGTCGCTCGACAAAGAGCACGAATAGCCTGCATCCCACCTCTGTTCCGCCCCTATTAATTTTCTAAGAAATATACCCTATCCTTCCATTATAGCACACCTTGTTCAAAAAGTCAATATATACGCCGCCGATTCTCTTATGTTATAATACTTATGTGAAGAAATTGGCTCTATCGAAACTTTTTTTGTATCGACATCGCTTTGTGATTGGCTATTTTCTGCTCGGTTTAGCCTTCTTGGGCTTGATTTTTGGCCTGCCGCTGCTGGCTCCGGCCGGCCTTTCCGAATCGGAAATGGCCTCAGCCGCCGCCTCTTACGACCTGCATTTCAGCTCACTTTTCTCCGGAGATATCATTAATTTACCCTACCGTGCCCTACAAAAGCTCTCCATCATGACCTTCGGCCTCAGCGTCTATTCCGTCAAACTCCCTAGCATGGCCATCGGTGTCCTACTCGGACTATTGCTCGTCCTCCTGCTCAATCGCTGGTTTAAGAACAACGTCGCCCTCCTCGCCTCTATTCTCGCCGTCCTCTCCGCCTCTTTCCTCTTCCTCGCCGGTTCCGGCACCCCACTCATCATGCTGGTTTTCTGGCCGACACTCCTCCTCTGGCTCGGCTCCAAAATCCAAGGCGTCACTAAACCCAAACCGCTCTATTGCTTCGTCTTCGCCTTTGCTCTCCTCGCTTCTATCTTCACTCCGCACCTCATCTATCTCGCGGCCTTTATCCTAATTTTCGCCTTCATGCACCCCCATCTACGCTTCACTATCAAGACTCTCCCCCTCATCCCGCTCGTCATCACCACTTTCATCATCCTCGCCGGCACCGCCCTCATTATCATGGCCATGCTGATCAACCCCGGAGTCTTCGCCGAACTCCTGCTAGCCCCCAACCTCTCCTGGTCCACCTTCTGGAACAATCTCCAGACCGCCTTCCTACCCTTCTTCTCCTGGAACACTACGCTCGACAGCGCCTTCCTCTCGCCTTTCGTCGGCCTAGCATCGGTCACCCTCGCCGTCATCGGCCTCCTCTCCACCACTAAGGGCTTCTTCGCCTCCCGCAATTCCATCGCCAGCTGCCTCATCATTTTCACCATCATCCTCTCCGGCCTCACCCCAGAATCTGCCATCCTCATCCTCCTCCCCCTCGCCATCCTCATCGCACACGGCCTACGCTACATCCTCGACAAATGGTACGATCTCTTTCCGGAAAACCCTTACGCCCGCATCAGCGCTCTCTTTCCCATCAGCCTCTTTCTCGGCATTATGATTTATGGTGGCATCTCACATTTCCTCTATGGCTACCGCTACGCCCCCATGGTCGCTGACCAATTCAACGACGACATCGAACTCATCCGCGCCAAGGTTCCGGTCGAATCCACTCTTTACGTCATCGATCACCCCGTCGCTTACAATTTTTACAAGATTCTCGGCGACCAAACCGGCCTCCCCGTGGAAAATACCTTCCCGGAAGCCGCCGCATTGCCCCTGAATTTCGCCACTCTCGGCCACACCGACGTGGCCGCCGAAATCAACCAGATTATAACCTCCCCAAAATCCGACAATTCTGATAGAATATACTTATATACCGCTGCCCCTGATCAAAGCGGGCAAGTTAATAACGAAGATTTAACTCAAGCAGAAAGTGAGGAATAATGGGCGCAACCATGGATCAAATGAAAGTGCTAAACCAGCTCCGTAAAGCGCAAAAATCTCTCAAAAACGAAATCGTCGAAGTCGAGGCCGGCGACGGCGCCGTCACCGTCCAGATCACCGGAGAACTCAAGATTAAAAACGTCAAAATCGACCCCGATAAAATCGATCTCGATGACATCCACGAGCTTGAACGCTGGATCGAAGATTGTATGCGCGACGGCTACGCCAAGGCTCAAGAAATCGCCACCGACAAAATGAAACCGCTCATGGGTAATCTAGGTAATTTGGGGCTCTAATTTATGATCGATAAAATTGAAATCAGTGGACATAATTATAAAGTTTCAGACAGCTTCCGTAAATACGCCACCAAGCGCATTGGCAAGTTGGACCGTTTTCTGCCTCACGCCTGCAAAAAGGACGTCGTCACCAAGATCGTCGTCTCCGAAGTTGACCATCCCCACGGCAACAAATACGAAATCTCCGCTGCCATGGAGATCACCGGCGGCAAAGTTATTACCGCCAAAGATGAATGTTCTAATGTTTTCGCCGGCATCGACATCCTCGAAGCCAAGCTCAAAGGCCAAATCCGCCGCTTCAAGCTAGAATCTACGCCCCACATGTCGCGCCGCGGCCTGCGAAGCCTCTTCAACAAACGGGGATAGTGTGCTATAATCAGGGTGATAAAATTGAGTGAGAGTTGTGGAGAATGACCGATGACAAAGCAAACCGCCGGTAAGCTGAATCAGCCTGCCAAAACCAAAAAAGTTAAAGAAAAGAAACCGACCGATAAGCTGGCCGACAAAACTCTATTAACCCGCATTTTACAGGGAGTTTTTGGTGATGCTCAGAAAAAAATCCTCAAGCGCATGTACAAAAAAGCTCTGGAGATCAACAAGCTCGAGCCGACATACGAAGCCATGTCCGATGACGAACTCGCGCAGCAGACCGAACAGCTCAAAGCCAAACTCAAAACTGGCTCCCAAAAAGAGCTCGACGCTATCCTCCCCGACGCTTTCGCTACCGTCCGCGAAGCCGCCAAGCGCAAACTCGGACTTCGACCCTTCGACGTCCAGTTGATCGGTGGTATGGTTCTGCACGAAGGTAACGTCGCCGAAATGAAAACCGGCGAAGGTAAAACCCTCGTCGCTCTCTTGCCCGCCTATCTCAACGCCTTGACCGGGAAGGGCGTCCACGTCGTCACGGTGAATGATTACCTTGCCCAGCGCGACGCCGGCTGGAACGGACCAGTTTATCATTTCCTCGGCCTCAGTGTCGGCGTCATCATTAATCAAGCCAGCTTTATCTATGATCCCGAATACGAAAACGACCAACACGACGATGAACGCTTCCGCCACCTCAAGCCCGCCACCCGCAAAGAAGCCTACGCCACCGATGTCACTTATGGTACTAACAACGAATTTGGCTTCGACTATCTGCGCGACAATATGGTCAGCGAGCCCAAATTCCTTCGTCAGCGCGGGCTGAATTATGCCATCGTTGACGAAGTTGACTCAATTCTAATCGACGAAGCTCGCACTCCGCTAATTATTTCCGCTCCCGCTGGTGATAACCCGGACGCCTATTACCAATTCGCCAAAATCGCCGCCCAGCTTGTAGCCGAAGATTATATTTATGACGAGAAACGCCGTAGTGTCACCTTGACCGACAAAGGCGTAGAAAAAGTCCAAGTTATGCTCGGCGTGAAAAATCTTTATAGCACGAAACACACTCGCCTCGTCTATCATATGGAACAAGCCCTGCGCGCCCAAGTCGTCTTCGAGCGCGACAAAGATTATGTCGTGACGAATAATGGCGATGTTGTGATCGTCGATGAGCACACTGGTCGCCTCATGCAAGGCCGACGCTATAACGAAGGCCTGCATCAAGCCATCGAAGCCAAGGAAGGCGTCGCTGTCAAACAAGAATCCATGACGCTCGCGACTATTTCTTTCCAAAACTTCTTCCGCCTCTATAATAAACTCTCCGGCATGACCGGTACTGCCTTCACCGAAGCCGAAGAATTCCAACAAATTTATTCGCTCGACGTTATCCAAATTCCGCCCAATCGCCCCATTCAACGTATCGATAAAGACGACCTGATTTACAAAACCGAAGCCGGCAAGCTGCGTGCTATTGCCGCCGAAATCAAAAAATACCACGACCGCGGTCAACCCGTCCTCGTCGGCTCCGCCAGTATTGCCAAAAACGAAATGATCGCCCGCTATCTCGACACGCAAGGCATCAAATACGAATTACTCAACGCTAAAAACAACGAGCGCGAAGCTGCCATCGTCGAAAAAGCCGGCGAAAAGGGCGCCGTCACTCTCGCCACCAACCTTGCCGGTCGCGGCACCGACATTAAGCTTGGCGAAGGCGTGAAGGAGCTCGGCGGATTAGTCGTCATCGGCTCAGAGCGCCACAGTTCTCGTCGAGTTGACAACCAGCTCCGCGGTCGTGGTGGCCGTCAGGGCGACCCCGGCACCACTCAATTCTTCGTCAGCTGCGAAGATGATCTCATGCGCGTCTTCCAAGGTGATCGTATCGCCATGCTCATGAGCCATCTCGGCGTCGACGAAGATACTCCAATCCAAAACAAGCGCGTCAGTAAGACTCTCGAAAGCGCCCAGAAGCGCATCGAAGGTTTCAACTTTGATTCTCGCAAAAACGTCGTCCAATACGACAACGTCATCAATCGCCACCGCAAAGTCGTCTATAAAATGCGCCGCAAAATCCTCGATGGCGAGAATATTCACGATGAAATCCAACATCTCATTAAAACTACCGCCGAAGATCTGGCCAAAGACAGTTCACGCGTCAATAAACATTTCAACGAAGAATTCAAAGCTGTTTTCGATTTTGATGACGAATTAATCGATAAAATCGGCAAAATCCGCAAAGAAAAGGATCGTATTAAAGCTGCTCGCGCGGCCATTGCCGAAAAATACGCCGCCAAAGAAGCTGAATTCAGTGAAGACGTCATGCGCAAAGTCGAGCGTGAAGTCTATCTTAAAGTCCTCGACACGCTCTGGATGCAACATCTCGAAAATATGCAACATCTCCGCGAAGGTATCCACTGGCGCAGCGTTGGCCAGCGCGATCCGCTAGTCGAATATCGCAGTGAATCGCAAAAGCTCTTCAGCGCGCTCGAGAAAAACCTCCGCGAAGAAGTCCTGAAGATTCTCCTCAGCCTCACGAAGCAAGAAGCAATCGAAGAAGATGTCACCGACGGCCAAGAGTATGAGTCCGAACTCACCAAAATGGCCGAAAGCGCCACCGAAAAAGGCGTCAACGAAATTAGTGTCGGCGAGAAGAACCTTGATAAAGAATTCAGCGAGGATAAATCCGCCAAGGTCAAAACTTCCAATACTGCCAATCACAAAAAGAACCAAGCTCGCAAAAGTAAAAAGCAGCAACGCCAGAATAAGAAGAAAGGGAAACGACAATAAAACACTCCGCCGAAGAAATCACCTTAGCTTCGGGCGCCCAGGGTTTATTGATCGACATTCCGAACGCTAGCGTCACCAATATTAAGATTCAATTCCGGGCTGGCATGCGCTACGCGAAAAAACCCGAAGTTTACGAAATCGCTCACATCGTCGAGCATCTAGCTTTTGGCGCCAACGCCAAATATCCCGACGAACAAGCCTTTGAGGCTGAATTCACCAAAAACGGCGCCTATCACAATGCTTGGACTTCCGACTTTTCCGTCTGCTACGAAGTCGAATGTGCCGATTTTGAATGGGATCGCATCATGGAGCTGCAAAAAATCTCCATCACCCAACCCAAATTCAACGAAGCTGAACTAAAAAGCGAAAAAAGCAACGTACGCTCCGAGCTCACCGGCTACATGAATGACTATGGACGCTTACTTTGGCCGCGCTTACAGCAAGCCATCGGCGAAGATGTCCCAGTCCTGCAGGAACGCCTCAAAACTATTAGCAACATCGAGCTAAAAGACATCCGTGAACATTATCGCCGTACCCACACCGCCCACAATATGCGCTTCATCATCGCCGGCAGCCTGCGCGGACGCAAGCACAAAATTATCAAAGCCCTCAATCGCTGGGATCTCAAGCCTGGCCAGCGCTTCGCCATTCCCGAAGATCATCTTCAAAATTCCGCACCAATTTTAATCCGCCGTAAAGACGCCAGTAATATTACTTTTGGCTTTTCTTGGATGATTCCGCGTAAGCTCACACCAGCCGAAGTCTATGCTATGAACTGCCTCAATCATATTCTAAACGGCACTATGAGTAGTCGTATTTTTGGGCAAGCCCGCAAGAAAGGTTTAGTGTATAGTATGGGCAGCGACCTCAATAACGGTTGGCACAATGCCGCCTGGGACTTTGACGGCGAAGTTAATGCCGAAAGCGCCGAAGAACTCTTCGATCTCATCCATACTGAAATTGCGCGCGTCCTGCGGGGAGATATTAGCGACCAAGACATCGATGCCGCCAAGTCCTATGCTACCGGCCGTTATCAAATGGGTGCCCAAACCGTTGGTCAAATTTCCGATTATTACGCCGATGGCTATTTCACCAACGGCACACTCGAAAAATACGACCACATGCCCAAATTCATCAACAACATCACTAAAACCACCATCGTCGGCCTTGCTCAAGAATTCATCGCGCATAATCTCCACGTCCTCGTCGCCGTGAGCTCAGTCGAAAAAGCCCTCATTAACCAGCTCGACGATAAGCTCCAATTCGATCTCGACGTTGACAGTATCGCCGTCGCCACACCAGAATAAGGCTTCAGGCCATAATCTGTGCTACAATATAATTATATGAGGAGAGGTTATTATCTATGAAAATCGCAATCCTTGGCTATGGCAAAGAAGGCAAAAGCGCCGAGCAATATTTCCGCGACCAAGCTGCCGAAATTGAGATTTTTGATAACTTTTCTCCCGCTGAATTGCCCAACTTACCGCTCGATCGTTTCGACTTAATTTTGCGCAGCCCCTCGGTCGCTCCCCACGCCGGCTGGAGTAGTATGACCCAATATTTCTTTGCTCATTGCCCCGCCCCCATTATCGGCGTCACCGGCACGAAGGGCAAGGGAACAACTTGTTCCATGCTCCGCGACATTCTAGAAAAACTCGGACAAAAAGTCTGGTTAGTGGGAAATATCGGCACTCCGGCTCTCGACGTACTAGACAAAATCAAAGCCGACGACGTCGTGATTTACGAAATGAGTAGTTTCCAACTCTGGGATCTGGAAAAATCGCCCCACATTGCCGTCGTCTTGCGCATCGAACCAGATCACCTCAATATTCATAAAGATTTCGATGATTATGTCGCAGCAAAAAGCAATATTGCTCGACACCAAACCGCCCAAGATTACTGTATATATTATAGTAAAAATCCTACTTCTACTCAAATCACTCAGCTCAGTCCTGCTCGAAAAATCGCTTTCCCCATCTCGGAAAACCGCGCAGACATCGATCGAATGCTCGATCACCTGCAAGTAGTCGGCCAACACAATCGCGACGACGCTGAAGCCGCCCTCCTCGCCGCCGCTAGCTTCTATCGGCTAACTTTGTCTGATTTTATTTCTCAAAATTACGAACAACTAGTTTCCGCTCTTCATAATTATCACGGTCTCCCGCATCGCGTCGAATTCCTGCGCGAGCTCAATCATGTGCAATATTACGATGATAATTTTTCCACTACCCTACCCTCCACACTCGTCGCCCTCAAAGCCTTTCCAACTGCGCAAATCGTTCTCATCGCTGGTGGTCGCGACAAAACAGCCGGTGCCGACCTGCCTGCCCTTGCCGAGCATATTCAAGCTAAAACCGCCAAAACAATCTTAATTGGTGAATCCGGCCACGCCCTAGCTGAACTTCTGCCCCCCGATAGCTTCATCCTCGCCGATACCCTCGCTGAAGCTGTCCAGGCCGCCCGCTCCACCGCCGAGATCCTCGCCGAAAAATCGCCAGACACCCCCACCGTCGTCTTAATGTCGCCCGCCGCCGCTAGTTTCGACATGTTTGATAACGTTTATGACCGTGGTGCAAAATATCAAAATCTAATCAACGCTCTAAACTAATGTCAAATCCTCTCTCCGATCGCCTAGAAAAGCTCCAACAGGGAATTAAAACTGCCTGGGATAAACTTTCGCTCGACGATAAAATTACTCAACTCTCCGCGCTCGAAGCCGCCGTCGCCGAACCCGAAATCTGGCTCAATCCAGACGAAGCCCGTCAAAAAAACACTCAGCTCGCCAAGCTGAACGACGAAATCGCTCCTTGGAGACTTCTACGCGCCCAAGCGGAAGATTTACATGAGCTAATTTTACTCTGTGACGACGATCTCGCCGACGAACTTTCGGCTCAACTCAGCGCGCTTGAAAAAACCTTGCAACAACTCCAACAAGTACTCAAATTCAACGGCAAATTCGACCATAACGACGCGATTTTACGGATTACTGCCGGAGTTGGCGGCACCGAAGCCATGGACTGGGCTAGTATGCTCGAGCGCATGTATCTGCGTTGGGCCGAGCATAAAAACCTGCAAGTGACAAATCTCGAACGCAGCACCGGCGAAGAAGCCGGTATCAAAACTGCAGTTTATGAGATCTCCGGCAATAATGCTTATGGACTCTTAAAAAGCGAACATGGCGTCCATCGCCTGGTTAGACTAAGCCCTTTCAACGCTGACAATCTCCGTCAAACTAGCTTTGCCCTGGTCGAAGTCTTGCCTGTCATTGCTGTCGATGACCAAGTCAAAATCGACGACAAAGATCTCCGTATCGATGTTTATCATTCCGGCGGTCATGGCGGTCAAAGCGTCAACACCACCAATTCCGCCGTCCGCATCACCCACCTCCCAACAAACACCGTCGTTGCCATCCAAAACGAGCGCTCCCAACTCCAAAATAAAGAAAAGGCTATGGAAATTCTGCGCGGCAAGCTCGCCCAAATGCAACAAGAACAACACGCCGAAAGCATCGACAAACTGCGTGCCGGCGAATCGGCCAAGTGGGGCCAACAAATCCGCAATTATGTCCTCCAGCCCTACAAATTGGTCAAAGACACCCGCACTAAACACGAAAACAAAGATCCCGACAGTGTCTTAAACGGCGAATTCGACGATTTCATCGAAGCGTATCTCGATCAACTTCCAGCCTTAGAAAACTAAATCACACAACTATTTTTAGCATAAGTCCATTCTTGCTTGGCGGTATTTCTTGTGCTATCATGGGATTATGATATTGCTCGATCGTATCACCAAGACTTATCCTGGCGATGAAGAGCCAGCGCTCGACAATGTTTCGCTACACATCGAACCGCGCGAGTTCGTCTTTTTGGTCGGCAAATCAGGCGCCGGAAAATCCACCTTGATCAAGATGATTACGAAGGAAGAGCAACCTGATTCGGGCAAAATTGTCATCGGCGGAATTGACCTTGACTACGTCCGCAAACGCCATATTCCGCACTACCGCCGCCGTCTCGGAGTCGTATTTCAGGATTACAAATTATTACCCACCCGCACGGTTTACGAAAACGTCGCCTTCGCCCTCGAAATCGCCGGTATGCGCGGCAGCGAAATCTCTAAAACCGTCCCTAAAGTCCTCGATCTCGTTGGATTAGCCGATAAAAGCCATAAGTTTCCCACACACCTCTCTGGTGGTGAGCAGCAGCGTGTCAGCATCGCGCGTTCCGTGGCGCGTCAGCCGAAAATCCTCATCGCCGACGAGCCAACCGGCAACCTCGATAAACTCACTCGCCAAGAAATCATCGAACTACTACAAAAAATCAACGATTTCGGCACCACCGTCCTCGTCACCACCCATGACGAAAACATCGTCAATAATCTCAGCAAGCGCGTCGTCACGCTCAAAGCCGGCCGAATCGTCGATGACCAAAAGTGCCACGGTATCTATCGTCTCGACAGCGAACCGGAAGACTTAGTCCGGCGCATCCAACGCGGCGATATCGAAGCCCGCAACTTCGCTTTCGCTAAACTCAACGAAATGAAGGCTGAAAAATCCGCCCCGATCAACCTCAAAACTCCAACCGCTACCGCCAACAAATCCGAAGTCTCCCAGCCTGAACCGCCGAAGCGCGAAATCCAACAGCCCGGCAGCCAAAGTCTCAAGGCCAAACAAATGCGCCAAATGCAACAAGTCCGCGAACGCATGCAGGCTCTTCAAAAAGAGCAGCAACTTCGCCAAGCTCAGCGTCTCGCTTCGCTAAAAGCTCAAAAAGATTTGCGTCCGGGTTCGGCTAACCAGTGGTACACCGCGAACAAACCTCTCCGCGCCGCGCCTAAACTCAGTAGCCTCAGCCTCGGACAAACCGTGAAGCTCAAGCCCGCCCCCGGACTCACCTCATCCGCCAATATTATGCCTAAAAATCGCCAAAAACGCGTTATCTAAAAGGTAAGGGAATGATCGACAAAAAATCCATCAACAAAACTCGCACCGACCGTCGCGCTACAAAAGAACACTTGCGCAAGCTAGAGCAGAATAGCAGCGCCAACAAAGTCCTTTCCGCCGGACGTATCGTCAAATACGGCGCTGTCGGTTTCACACGTAATATTTGGCTTTCCATCGCTGCTACCTTAGTTATTACTGTCACCCTAGTAATTCTAACTGTCACGGTCTTAGCTAGCTTAATTTTAACCGCCACAGCCAAAACCATGCAAGAAAAGATCGACATCTCGATCTACTTCCTACCCGGCACTGGCCAAGAAGTCATGGAGAAAATGGCAGACATTATGCGCCAAGACGGCAACGTGCAAAAAGTCGACGTCACTGATTCCGCTGCCGAATATGATATCTTCCTCCAGGATCGTCAAGATAACGTAGAACTTCTCACCGCCCTCGAAGACCCCGCGATGCATGATCTCATGCTCCAAACTATGCACCCCACAATGCGTGTTAAAGTTCACGATTCGGCCAATCTCGATAGTATCAAAAACCTCGTCGAAACCACCGAAATCTTCCAAAACAACATCGATCCCGAAGAAGAACCCACCTATAACGTCAACCAAACCGAAATCGCCACAATCAATTCCTGGGCCAACATTGCCAAAAACGGCGGACTTGTGCTAGGCGCTGTTTTCCTCGTCATCTCCATCCTCGTTATCTTCAACACTATCCGCATGGCAATCTTCTCGCGCCGCGAAGAAATCTATATGATGAAACTCGTAGGCGCCGACGGCGGCTTCATCCGTGGACCTTTCCTGGTCGAAGCTCAAATCTGCGGCATCATCTCCGGCATCCTCGCCAGCACCATCAGCTATCTCGGCTTCCATTTCCTCGCTCCCAAACTCGCCAGCTACGGTATCGACGTCTCAGTCGCCACCGAAATTTTCGAATCGAACATGATCGTTTTGGTCTATCTCGCCATGTGCGGTATTGGTGTCCTCATCGGCACGATTTCCGCCCGTCTCGCCATGCAAAAGTACCTCCATTAATTTACTTTTACTAAAATCTGTGATATATAATACTTATGGCTAGCAGAAAATCACACAAAACTCTCGGTCTCCGCAATTTTCTGCTGATTTTGTGCGTTTTTAGTATCACTGCTTTCAGCACAAATTTCTTCTTTCAGCAAGAACAAAAAGCCTCGGCTTACCCCGCTGGCTGCGTCAGCCAAGCCTGTCGCGAAGCCGCCGATCGCGCCAGTGCCGCTGAGCAGCATGCCGCCGAAGCCGCCGCCAACGCCGAGACCTTAGCCGGCGAAGTCGAACGCTTGAGCGCCGAAATCGCCTCGCTCGAAGCTGACATCGCCGCCAATCAAGCCATCGCCGACGATCTCTCCGCCCAGATTAGTGAAAACGAAGCCAAACTTTCGCTTCAACAGGCCGCTCTCGCCAAGCTCCTCGAGAAGTCCTACCGCGAAGACAAAGACACTTCCGACGTCATCATGCTTCTAGCCGGCAGCGAATCAATCGGCGATTTCGCCGAAAAACGCTCGCGCCAAAACACCGTCGAAACCCAAGTCTCGACCTCGACTAAAGCCATCAAAGCTCTGAAAGACGAACTCGAAACCCAACGCACCAGCGTCGAAGCCCTCATCGCCAGCTCGGAAGGCAAACGCTATGAAGCCAGCGAAAAACGCAATGAGCAGAATACGCTCATGGCGAAATACGAAGCCAATGCCGAAGCTTATGCCGCCGACGCTGCCGCCGCCCGTGAAACTATGCAACAAGAAATCGCCGCTGAAATCGCCCGCTATAACAGCGGTGGTACCGTCGGCAGCGGCTTCAATAGCTATCCGTATAGCGGCGACTGCCCCGATTATACCTACGCCGCTATTAACCGCGGCGACAGCAAATACGGTGGCTATGTTTGTCAATGTACCAGCTATGCCGGCTGGAAAGCCTATGAGGCCTTCGGTGTCTCTATCTCCGGCTGGGGGCATGCACGCAACTGGATCGGAGCCGGCGGCGTCAGCAAAACCGCCCGCGGACGCGACGGCGGCTACCATGCCTACCGCGTTGACAGCCGCCCAGCAGCCCATACCGTCGCCGTCAGCACATCCGGCGCCTATGGCCACGTCATGTGGGTCGAGAGCGTCAATAGCAACGGCACAATCAATCTCACCGAATACAACAACACTGCCAGCGCCGCCAGTGGTCGCGAAGGTGATTTCGGCGCCCGCTACAACGTTAGCCCTGGCGCTTACGTCTATATCCATTTCGACCAACCTCTGTGGTAGTTTTCATCACGCGAAACCCAACGATCAGCATATTTTGTGCTAAAATAGTCCTATGGGAACAAAATGGGAAGTTAAAAAAATCACTCTTGGAAATGCCATCATTGGTGGCGTCGTCGCTCTCGTAGTTGGCGTCTTAGTCGGTCTAGGCTGGCACAAATATGCCCCTAATTTTTTACCATATCTAGGTTTTGATGCACCCGCCGCGACTCACGACTGGTCTTCGCTAGACGAAGTCTATGCCGAACTCGTCACCAATTACGACGGCGAAATCGACGAAACCGCCCTCGTCGAAGGTGCGAAAAAAGGCCTAGTCGAAGCAGTCGGCGACGTTTATACTGCCTACATGGACGCCGATGAAGCCGCCGAGTTTAACGCCAGCCTCCACGGCGATTCCGGCGCTGGCATTGGTGTGGAAATATCCTTGCGCGATAATTACGTCCGCGTCATCCGCACTCTCCCCGACAATCCCGCGCGCGCTGCCGGGATGAAAGCTGGAGACATCATCTATAAAGTTGATGGCGAAGATGTCCTCGGCGAGTCTCTCGACTCCGTCTCCGCCAAGCTCCGTGGACAGCCCGGCACCAAGGTCAAAGTGACCGTCATCCGCGACGACACCGAGAAAGATTTTGAAATCACTCGCGAAACCATCAATAACGTCTCGGCTTACCTCGATTTCGACGGCTCCACCGCGATCATCACCGTCACTCGCTTTGACAATGACACCGGCACCGCCGTCCAGAAGATGGTCGCCGACGAATTCAAGGACAAGGATGTCAAAAAAGTCATTCTCGACCTGCGTAATAACACCGGCGGCTACGTCTCCGCCGCTCGCGATCTCCTCTCGCTCTGGATCGATAATCAAGACATCCTCATCCAGAAGAACCGCGGCAAGACTACCGATATCGAAACCACTGCTCGGGGCAAGGCCAAGCTCGCCAACATCCCCACCGTCGTCCTGGTCAATGGCAGCACCGCTTCTGCCTCCGAAATCGTGGCTGGCGCCCTCAAAGATTACGACAAAGCCACCATCCTCGGCGAAACTACTTTCGGCAAAGGCGTAGTCCAGACACTCTTCGATCTGCCAGGAGGCGCCCTACTCAAGATCACTACCGCCCACTGGTACACGCCGAAGGGAATCAGTGTTAGCGACAACGGCATCACCCCCGACATAACCGTCGAATTGACCTACGACGATACCAATCATAATCGCGATCCCCAAATGGACGCCGCTAAAAAACTTGATTTAACTAAAACTAAGGAGGAAAAATAATCATGACCAACCAAAACCCAGACCAAGCTTCATCAGCCACAGTCAAGGTCTATACGACTCAGACCTGCCCCTATTGCCACGCTCTCATGGATTGGTTCGAGCAGCAAGGTATCGCCTATGAAGAAATCGACGCTTCAAATCTCCCCGACATCGACGTCGTACCAGTCACCGAAATCAACGGCGAAAAAATCGTCGGCTTTGACCGCCCCGCCATCAAAGCCGCCCTCAAGGAGATCAATGGCTAAACCGCCTCTCGTCCTCATTCATGGTTTCCGCGGCGCTCCGCTCGGACTAGAGGCTATCGCTGATCGTTTGCGCCTCTCCGGCTACGAAGTCTTTGTCCCCGCCATTCCGCCTTTCGCTGGCGCTGAGTTTCTCAATCTCTACGGCCCCGATCACTACGCCGAGTTCATCAAAAGCTACCTCGAGAAAAATCACATCGACCACCCAGTCCTCATTGGCCATTCTATGGGTTCGGTCATCGCCGCGGCCACCGCTAATCGCTATCCTGATTTACTCGATTCTAAACTCATCCTCATGTCGCCGCTCTCGACGCGCCCTCCGCGGTTCGTTGCTGGCATTTCGCCCCTCGCTGGCCTCCTTCCGCGCCGTTTAATCGATTACGTCACGACGAAATATCTCTTCACTCCGCATAATTCCACTCTATTCAAGCAGACCCTGCATCTCACCCACCTTTGCTCCGCCGACCGCCCTCCGCTTCGCCGCGAAATCATGAAAGCCACCCGTTTTTCCACTCACTACTGCATCAAAGATTTTCGCCTCAAGCAACAAGTTTTGCTCCTCGCCGGCGCCAAAGATCGTCTCATTCGGCAAGTTGACACGAAAAAACTGGCCGAAAAGCTGCACGCCAGGGCGACTTTTCTCCCTGGCACTGGCCACCTCCATAATTACGAACAGCCGCTCGAGACCGCCCAGGCTATCCTCGACTTTCTCAGTCCTGCAGCGACTCCTGCTTCAGACGAATCGCTTCCCCATAAATCTCCTCAAACCGCGCCAACGTCCGATTAAGGTCGTGCTTTTGCGCCACTTTTAAGCTATAATCGCCTAATTTTTCTCGAAACTCTGTATCCCGCAGAATCCGGATCAGAGCATCCGCCATTTCATCAATATCACCCGGCGCACAGAGCAAACCGTTCTTCTTGTGCTGGCAAAGTTCCCGCACCGCTCCGGCATCCACCGCCACCAGCGGCAAGCCAGTCGCCGCCGCCTCGATCAAAACGATACCCTGCGTTTCCGTCTCACTCGCCGTCGCAAACACCGTCGCCGCCCGATAAAGATCCGGGGTATCCGTCGGCATCACTCGCCCCGCGAATCTCACCACTTTTTCCAGACCCAGCGACTGCACCAAGTCCTGCAAATGCCGTCGATCAATTCCATCGCCGATAATCGCCAGCATCGCTTCCGGCACCGCTTCTAGCACTTCGGCGAAAGCCAAGACCACATTACTCAAACTTTTCTCCGGATCCAGCCGCCCGATAAACATCACAATCGGCCGATCCGTCGGCAAATGATATTTGCGATAAATCCGCGCCGGCGCTTTCCCCGGACTAAACTTCGCTAGATCCACGCCGTTCGACAGCGGCTCCACCGGCACCTTGAAACTTTTGCGCTTCTTCGGCACTAGATCCTCGATCGCCATTTCCGTCGGCATCGTCGCATATTCCGAATGTTTCAAAAAACTCGCCATATACGCCCGCAGCAGCACGTCCAGCGGCTTCTTAATCGGCTTCAAAAGTTTCAGTTGCCCCGTGATATTATCCGGATAAGCGTGCCCTGTACTCACCATCGGAATATCGTTTTTCTTCGCATAGCGCCGCACCGCGATCGCCACCATCTCCGCCGTCTGGTTATGAATCACATCCGGCCGAAATCTCGCCAAGGCTTTTTTCACCTCCGGATACGGATCGACCGTAATCCACAGTCCGTGTCGATAAGCCAGGCGCGGCAAAGGCAGACCTAAAAATTCTTTCCCCGCCGGCACTTCATTGATCTGGTCCGGATAAAACGGAAACCGGATCGAACGCAGATATTCCGTCGTCACTCGCCCTTGTTTCGTTCGGTGCTTTTTTCCATTAAAACTCGGGCAAATCACCAAAACTTCATGCCCCCGCTCCGCCAAACCTTTCGCCAAATTGTGCGCAAAAACCGCCACTCCGTTCGTCATCGGGTAGTATAAATCCGAAGTAATCGCAATTCTCATAATCTCTATTATAACACTTCTCTTCACAATATCCAAATTCGCGCTCACCAGCCTCCCGGGACAGCACTTTCTCCCCAGACTGTGATATAATGACAGAGTGAAAGCTAAAAAATCCCCCACCACCGTCACCGTTAATCGCCGCGCGCGCTATGATTTTCAACTCGGCGAAGAATTGACTTGTGGCCTAGTCCTCTCCGGCGCCGAAGTTCGCCTGATTCGCGATCACCACGTCCAGCTCAAAGGTTCATTCGTCACCTTGCGGCGCGGGGAATTATGGCTAAATAATCTTACTCTCGGCGCGGACACCGCCCAAAATCTCAAACTCCTCGTCACCAAGCGCCAACTCACCCAGCTCGCCCGCGCTAAACAAGACGGCCTCCAGATCGTCCCCGTCCGCCTCCTCGCCGGCGGTCGCTATATCAAACTCGTCATCGCCACCGGCAAAAGTAAGAAAAAATACGACAAACGCGAGACGATCAAACGCCGCGATCTCGATCGCCACCTCCAGCGTCAAGCAATTTAAGGTTATTCTCGGTGCAAACGCACCCCTATCTTCTCATTATAGCACACACTGAAGTAAAAGTCAATACTTTTTCTGCTTTTCTGCCAAAAATCAATCGCCTATACAGTAAAATTGTTGTAATTTTTACAACACACAAAACCCGCCAAATCTCCCCAGATTCGCTATAATATAGATATGAAAATCTTTTCTTGGAACGTCAACGGCCTACGCGCCGTCATTCGCAAAAACGCCCTGCAGGAATTCATCGCCGCCGAGCAGCCCGACATCCTCTGCCTACAAGAGACTAAGGCCAAACCCGGTCAAGCCGAAATCGACCTACCGGATTACCTCGAGATCTGGAACAGCGCCGAGCGCCCCGGCTACTCCGGCACGGCAATTTTCACCAAATTTAAGCCGCTTTCCGTCAGCACGAATTTCGACCGTTTCCCGGAAATCAACGGTTACTTTTCCGCCGAATGTGCCGACCTCGCGAAATACGGCGACCCGCGCTGCGAAGGTCGCGTTCAAACCGCCGAGTTCGAGCCCTTTTTCCTAGTCAATGTCTATACGCCTAATAGCAAGCCCGACCTCAGCCGCCTACGCCTACGCGAGCAGATCTGGGACCCAGCCTTCTGTCAATATCTCCATCAGCTCGAAACCATTAAGCCCGTCGTCGTCTGTGGCGATTTCAACGCCGCCCACACTCCGCTCGACCTCGCCCGCCCCAGCCAGAATGAAGGCAGCGCCGGCTTCACTCTCGAAGAGCGCCAGGGAATCAAGAACCTCCTCAGCAGCGGGCTCATTGACACTTTTCGCACCGTCTATCCCAACGTCCAGCGCTACACGTGGTGGTCGCACTGGGCTAAAGCTCGCGAGCGCAACATCGGCTGGCGGATTGACTATTTCTTCATCTCGAGCAGCCTACTACCTCGCTTAGAAAGCGCCGAAATCTACGAGCATCACGCCGGCTCTGACCACTGTCCGATCTCGATTGATTTGGAATTCTAATTATGCACTACGCCAAGCTCCAATCCGACTTTTCATACTGGCAGAAACAAACTTCGCCCCTCTTCGGCGATTTACTCTGGAACATCCCCGAGCAAAAATCCGGCACCGTCACCGTCCTCGGCGGCAACAGCCAAAATTTCGCTACCGTGGTCAAGGTTTCCGAGTTTCTCCAGCAGACCTTCCCCTTAAGGCGCATCACCACACTTCTCCCCGACAGCCTCCGCGGCAAACTTCCTCCGCTCCCCGACCTAGAATTCAGCACTTCTACCGCCAGCGGTTCTTTCGCCGCCTCGACCAAACTAGACGACGTTATGGCTGCGTCCGACGGCGTACTTTTCATCGGCGATCTTTCACGCAATTCTGCCACTACTATCGCCCTTAGCGACAGTCTGCACCGCGTCCTCAACTCAGCCATCTCCACCAGTGCAACTTCACCTCAATCCGTCGTCCTCACGCGCGATAGTGTCGATTTATTGGCGGCTGACGCTGAGCGTTGGCTCAACTTTCCCCAAATCACTCTCGTCGCCAGCTTAGCTCAAATGCAAAAAATCTTCCGCGCCGTCTATTATCCGAAAATGATCATGCTCTCTCAGCCCCTCATCCCCACCCTCGAAACTTTGCACAAATTCACTCTCACTTATCCCCTCACTCTCCTCACCTTTCACCAAGAAAATATCATTACCGCCCAAAACGGCAAGATCATCACCACGCCAATCGTCGATACCAACTATTCTCCGATCTCGCTTTGGGCTGGACAATTAGCTGCCCGCATCCTCGCACTCGAGCTCTATAATCCCGGACACCATCTCGAAGCCGCCACGGCTGCCGTTCTGTCCGCCTAGCCGCGAGTACTAATAATCCGCTATAATTATTTCTTCGCCTTCACTCGGCGATGATTGATAGCTTGTTCATAGACTTTCAGCAACTTTTTGATCTGCACGGTCTGCGAAACTTCTTTGCGCACATCCAGCATCACCTTGCTCATCGGCGCAATCTCTTCCGGCGCCAGATGATTCAGCGTGATCGCCATTGCCTCCGGCTCCGGACCGCTAGCTAGGACAAATCCGCCGTTCGGCGCCACTTCCGTCATCGTCGGATCACAGAAAAACACCGGCAATCCCGTCGCCTCAGCTTCCAACAGTGTCATGCCCTGCGTGTCAAAATTATACGACGCCATCACGCCAATATGCGACTCGCGCATCCGCTCGACGATCTTCGCCGGCTTGCGTCGCCCATAAAATTTCACTTTCAGATCGTGCTTCTTCGCATAGCGCTGCGCCTTCCGAAATTGATTTCCGTCGCCATAAATACACACCAAGTACGGCCGTTCCAATAATGTCAACGCTTCGAGAAACGGTATAATTCGCTTCTCCCGCGACAAGCGCGAGCTCCACACCATTTTCAGGACATCACCGTCCGCCATCTTGCGCACCGGAAATTTCGTCTTCACTAGCTCCGGCGCAACGCCGTTCGACACCGCCACGAGCGGCTTCGTCACACCATAATGCATCAACTTGCGCGCAAAATGATCCGTCGGCGCAATCACCATATCCGCTTGCTCGGCTTGGTTCACCATTATCTCCCACATCAGCGCTCGCGTCCGCGTCGGTGCCTGAAACTTATCCCGCTTCACTTCGATCGAATATGGTATATATTTCGCGTGATGTTTTTTAAGCCAGTTCGCCACGAAATGCTTCCAAGGATGCGGCACATTTACTGCAATCGCCATATCCTCCCGCCCGTGCATCGTCTGTACTAGCGGTATGCCAAATTTCCGCGCTAGACACACTCCGGCAATGCTACATTCCGCTTCATAATTCACATGCACCAAATCAAATTCCGCGAAATTCGGAAACTTTTCCAGGACGAAAGCTTCGATTTTTTCCGGACGTTTACCTAGCCGCGCACCATTCACTCGCCAGACTTTGCAAGTCGGCACCGTCACGACGTTTTTTTCGCGCGCATCAAAACCCGGACAAAACACCGTCACGTCATGCCCCAGTCTCTCCAGCTCATCCTTCTGCGCCCTGATCGACGCCACCACTCCACCATCAGCCCACGGCGCATACAAATCCGTAAAAATCGCGATTTTCATATCTCCTATTATAACATACTTTTTCACCAATTTTACATATCCGCCTCCAGCCGCTATAATTAGACCATGGAAAATCTTACTACTTATCGCACGGCGGAAAGCGTCTCGCCGCGCCACCCAGACAAACTTTGCGACCAAATTTCGGACGCAATTCTCGACGCTTACCTCCAAGACGACCCGCAAGCTCGCGTCGCCGTCGAAACTTGTGGCGGACACGGTGAAGTCTTCGTCGTCGGTGAAGTGACCTCGAGCGCAGTGGTCTCGCCTGACGAAATCACAACGATCATTCATCGCATCACGGGCGACCAATCGCTCAAAATCTCCCTCAATCTCGTCCAGCAAAGTCCCGAAATCGCCCAAGGTGTCGATGTTGGCGGTGCCGGCGACCAGGGTATCATGATTGGCTATGCCACCGCAGAAACTCCCGAGATGCTGCCGCTCGAAGTCATCCTCGCTCGCCGACTCAACCAATTCATTTTCGCTAAATTCCCCTATGACGGCAAGACTCAGGTCACTTTGCGCGACACCAGCGACAGCCCCGTCATCGATTCCGTCGTCGCTAGTTTTCAAAACGCCCCCCAGTCCGAACTTCGCTCCATCGTCGAAGCGTTCCTCGCCCAAGACGAACTTTGCCAAGGTCTCAGTTCTCCCGACACTGCCTTCCACATCAACCCGGCCGGCGACTGGCAACAAGGCGGTTTCGAAGCTGACACAGGACTTACTGGCCGCAAGCTAATCGTCGATAACTACGGCCCTCGTATCCCCATCGGCGGTGGCGCTTTCTCCGGCAAAGATCCGTCTAAGGTTGACCGTTCCGCGGCTTACATGGCGCGTCGCATCGCCGTCGATTATCTCCGCCAACGCCAAGCTAAAGAAGTCTTCGTCCGTCTGGCCTACGCCATTGGTTTCGCCGAACCGCTCGAACGCACCGTCACGATCGACGGCCAATCTGAGCAAATCACTGGCTACGATCTGACGCCGCAGGGAATCATCCAAACCCTCGACCTACTCCGCCCTATCTACGAACCGACTGCGCGCTATGGCCACTTCGGCGAAGGCTTCGACTGGGACAAATAAGTCGAAATCGCGGCTCATTTCGGCCAAAAAACGCTCAACATCATCCAGTCTTTTCCACAAAATTCCTCAACCGTCCAGCCTCAGCTCCGCCTTTCACTAGGCGGAGCTTTTCGCTGTCAATTCATTATTATAATCATCCATTACCTTAGTACAATCATACAATTCAGCGTTTCTCCGCTAATTTTCAGCAAATTTTCCTATTTTCCGGCAAAATCTAGCTAATTCTGGTTGACTTTCCGTCTTTCTGGCGTATTATTGTATTAAGAAAGTAATACAATTTATGGTTTTTTATTTCGATAATCAACGTCCAATTTATCTTCAACTGGTCGAGCAACTCGAGCTCTACATTGTCTCGGGTCGCATCGAACCCGGCGAGAAATTGCCCTCCGTCCGCGAACTAGCCAACGAAGCCAAGGTCAATCCGAACACCATGCAGCGCGCCTTGATTGAACTAGAAAATCGCCAATTAGTTTTCAGCCTACGCACCAGTGGCCGCTTCGTCACGGAAGACGAAAATTTACTCGCCGAACGCCGCGATGCCATTGCCCGCACGAAAATCCGCCACTTTCTCGGCGAGGTCCGAGAGCTCAATTTAGATTCAGCTGAAATTATCAAATTAATCACTCAAGAAGGAGATCAAGAGTGACAACATTACTCACCTATCAAAATGTCAGCAAAAGCTTCGGCGATAAGAAAGTCCTCGACAATATTTCGCTGAAAATTCCCGCCGGGAAGATTATCGGTCTGCTCGGCCAAAACGGCGCCGGCAAGTCCACCCTCATCAAACTCTCCAACGACTTACTTACACCCGACTCCGGACAGATACTTTTCGACGGTCAGCCCATTGGCGTTGCCAGCAAAGCTGCGATTTCCTATTTACCCGAACGTACTTATCTCGACAAGTCTCTCACCGTCGCCGCCACGCTCAAACTCTTCGATGAATTCTACGACAATTTCGATATTAGAAAAGCCCAGCATCTCATCAAGGAACTTGGCCTCAGCCCTCAACAACGCATTACGAAAATGAGTAAAGGTATGCAAGAGAAGCTCCAGCTCGCTCTCGTCATGAGCCGCGATGCTAAACTCTACATCCTCGACGAACCACTCGGCGGTATCGACCCCGCCACCCGCGACTTCATCCTCGACACTATCCTTTCCAACTTCGCCACCGGCGCCAGCGTCCTCATCTCCACCCACCTCATCGCCGACATTGAACGTATCCTCGACGAAGTCATCTTCATCGATCATGGCAAAATCGTCCTGCAAGCCGACGCCGATGCACTGCGCAACAAACACCACGCTTCAATCGATACATTTTTTCGCCAAACTTTCAAAACCGCAGCACAAAAATAATTATTAACGCAAAAAAGGGAATCATCATGTTTATTCATTTGCTCAAACAAGATCTCAAATACCTCATCAAGCCTTTACTTTTCTATCTCGTCGCAATTTTCATTTCTGCTGGCGCCTTCGCCCTCACTGCCTACGACACGACCTATAAAGTTCACGAATCTGGCACTGAAGTTATCATCCATGCTTCTGGCTTCGTCCAGTTCCTCCACACCTTTTTCCAAAACGCCGCTTTCGCCCTCGGTATCGGGCTCGTCATTACGGTCGCCACGCGCTTTTGGTACTATTTTAAACAAAATATCTACGGCGACCCGGCTTACCTCACGCACACTTTGCCCGTCCGTCGCACGACAATTTGGTCGGCGAAATTCTGCGCCCTCATTCTCATCTCGCTTCTGAGCCTCGGGGGTATCATTCTCGCAATTTTCATCTCCGGCCAAGCCAGCGGCTTCTTCAATCTTGGCGCTCTGCAAAATCCCGAGGATAATACATTCCTCTTCTATCTCACACTATTTTGCGGTGCTTTGCTCCAGCTAATTTTCACTACACTCTGCGGCGTCACCGGCATCATCGTTGGTCAACGCTCCCCGAAACACAGCGGGATGCAAGTAATTATCGCCGGAGTCGCATGTTATTTTCTCGGCGCCATTCTCATGGTCAGCGGATTAGGAATCTGGTCACTTTTTAATCCCGCTATTAACGACTACATTTTCACCAACCAACTTGCTCCAACCATGAATTTCATGACCAGCCTACTCGCCTTTATTAGCTTGCTCTATTTCATTTTCATCGTCGTGCTCTATTTCATCGATCGCAAACTACTCACCAAAATCAACATCGACTAATCGTGTTATAATAAGACCATTATGACCCCCCCCCGAGAATCACAGTCCGTAATTTCTAGTTCACTCGCAACTTTTTCATTAACCGTAAACAGGAAAGTATTATGAGCCTCACACTTTCACATGCCTCCAAAGCTTTTGCCGGACACCAAGCCGTACAAGATATTTCTTTCAGTCTCGATCACCCTAGCGTCTTCGGACTGCTCGGCACCAATGGCGCCGGCAAAACCACCACCATTCGCATGATTCTCGGAATCATCACCAAGGATCAAGGCGAAATTACTTGGAACGATCAACCCGTCACGCGTAAAAGCGTCAACTTTGGCTATCTTCCAGAAGAACGCGGTGTCTATCCCAAAACTAAAATCCGCGATCAGCTCGCCTATTTCGCCGAGCTCAAAGGCCTCACACCCGCTGCTTCCGCCGAAGCTATCGCGCATTGGGCTGACATTCTCAAAGTCACGGAATATCTCGACCTGCCCGCCGAACGTCTTTCGAAAGGCAATCAACAAAAGATCCAATTCATGACCTCAATTTTGCACAATCCTGATCTCGTCATCCTCGACGAACCTTTCAGCGGACTCGATCCCGTCAACACTGAGATTATTAAAAACGTCATCATTGACCTCGTCGATCAAGGCAAGTATGTCATCATGTCCGCTCACCAAATGCCGGTGATCGAAGAATTTTGCACCGACATCCTCATTCTGAATCGCGGCAAAACCGTCCTGCAAGGGAATCTCGACGAGATCAAATCCCACTATCCCGCCACTCACCTCCAAATTCATACTTCATGCGACCTGACCAAATATCTCAAAGCCGCCAAGCTCAGTCTCGAACATCACAAAGCTTCCGACTACACCATCAAAATCCCCAAAAGCTCGGTTGCGCGCGACTTATTAAGTCGCTTAGTCGCAGACAATGTACCGATCGATAAATTCGAAATTATGAAACCTACCCTAAACGATATTTTTATCGAGAAAGTTGAGCAATAATTATGCGCGATATTTTCATTGTAGCTAAATTCACCATGCGCGACATGCTGTCTCGCAAATCCTATCTTATTTCCACTTTAATTGTTTTAGTCTTAATCGTCGTCGGTTTCAACGTACCCAATATTCTATCCTCCTTCAACCAAAACGATTCCGACAGCAAAATCCTGATCGTCGATCGCGAAAACTTGTTCCAAGGTCAAATCGACTCACTCAATAGCCCCGAGCTAGATTACGAACTCGAATCGACCACCGAAGTCCCCGCCGAACTTAATCAAAAAATCATTGACGGCAATTTTCGCGCCGCTATCACTATTGAACCGACTGCCACCGGGATCAAATTCGATGGGCTAGTCAAGAACCTCGCCCTCGGACAACTCCCCACCGGACTCACCGACCGTCTCAGCGCGCTCTACCAAAATCTCCAAATTCAAAAACTCAATCTCTCCGCCAAACAACTCCAGACTATCTCGCCCACTTTCGAAACTTCGCTCAGCCAAGCTGAAACCGAAAAAATCGGCGGCAATCTTTTCGCCATGATGTTAGTCTCGATCGCGCTCTTCTATGCAGTTTATTTCTGCGCCTTCCAAGTCTCCAGCTCCATCACCACCGAAAAAACTTCTAAGATCATCGAGACCCTCGTCACTTCCACCAGCCCGCGCAGCATTGTCCTCGGCAAGACTCTCGGTATCGGTCTGGTTGGACTTTTGCAAATGCTCCTCATCATTATCACCGTCGTCCTCAGCGCTAAACTTTTCCTCGATCCGGAAATCCTCGGCTCGCTCATCAACACTACCAGTTTCACTCCAACTCTGGCTCTCGTCACCCTACTTTATTTCATCCTCGGCTATTTCGCCTACGCCCTAATCTACGCCCTCACCGGCTCCACCGTCAGTAAGCCCGAAGACATCCAGTCCGCCAATATGCCCGTCTCCATCCTCATCGTGATTGGCTTTTATCTCGCCTATTTCACCCTCACCGATCCTACCAGCAACCTCAATCTCTTCGCCGCACTTTTCCCGTTTTCTTCGCCCTTCTGTATGCCGATTCGCATGATGATGGGACTAACTTCACCCAGCGAGCTGATCATTTCTATTATCATCCTAATCCTCACCAGCCTCATCATTGCTCGCATCGCCATCAAAGTTTACTCGAGCGCCATTTTGCACTACGGCACTAAGATGAGTCTCCAAGACATCATCAGCTCCTACAAAGCAAAATAGTTTCCCCGCAGCAATCTCTCACCCCTCTCGTCCCAAAATACTATATAATATATAGTAATTATGGAGAAAAATTTTGCCTCGATCGACCTCAAATCGTTCTATGCTTCCGTCGAATGTCGCGAACGTGGACTCGACCCACTGACGACGAATCTCGTGGTTGCGGACGAATCCCGCACCGACAAAACTATTTGCCTAGCTATTTCTCCCGCACTCAAGACTAAATATCACCTCCCCGGCCGCGCCCGCCTCTTCGAAGTCCGCCAGAAAGTCCCGGAAGATTTTATCGTAGCTCGCCCCCGCATGCAATACTACCTCGATTACAGTCGCAAGATTTATCAAACCTATCTCAAATATCTTGCGCCCGCAGACATCTTCGCTTATTCCGTCGATGAAGTCTTTTGCGATCTCACACATTATCTCAAAATGTATCACATGTCTGCCGCTGAACTTGTCACCACCATGATCAATGATGTTTACCAAACTACCGGCATCACCGCCACTGCCGGCATTGGCACAAACATGTTTCTCTGCAAAGTCGCCATGGATATTCTCGCCAAACACGCCGAACCTAATGCTGCCGGCGTCCGCCTCGCCCAGCTCGACGAACTCAACTTCCGCAAACAGCTCTGGACACATCAGCCGATCACGGACTTTTGGCGTGTTGGCCCCGGCTATGCCAAACGTCTCGCCACTCGCCAAATGCGTACCATGGGCGACGTCGCCCGCTGCTCGCTCACAAATCCCGAATTACTTTACCAGATGTTCGGCGTCAACGCAGAATTATTAATCGACCACGCCTGGGGTCATGAATGCGTCGAGATTCAAGATGTCAAAAATTACCGCCCCGAGCACCGCAGTCTCAGCTCCGGCCAAGTCCTCGCTCGACCTTACAACTTCGACGAAGCCCGCACCATCGTCAAAGAGATGTCCGAAGCCGTCGCCCTCGATCTCTCGCGTAAAAATCTCCTCACCGACCAACTCGTCCTTCACCTCAGCTATGATTCCTCCAGCCTCGAAGGCCGCCCCACATATAGTGGCCCCACCAAGCTCAATCGCTACGGTCACCGCGTCCCCAAATCCGCCCACGGCACCTTGCGCCTAGCCCAGCATTCCTCTTCCAGCACTGACCTACGCAGCGGTTTTCTCGAACTTTATAATCGCTACGTTGACCCGGATTTTTTCGTCCGCCGGCTCAATCTCACTGTCGGCAATTTATTCTATACCGACGACCCTCGCCTGCTCTCGCCGCGTTATCAGCAGCTTAATCTCTTCCGCCGTCCCTCTGCTTCGCACCCGCAACTTTCGTCCCACCCTTCTCCTGAACGCGAATCGAAAATCCAGCGCGCCATCCTCGAAATCCGCCGCAAATTCGGCAACAACGCCATCCTCCGCGGCACGAATTTCGAAGACTGCGCCACAATGCGCCAGCGCCATCAGCAAATCGGAGGACACCAAGCATGACATCGCCCACCTCCGCTTCAACCAATTCTCATCCCTACGCCGACATTCTCCATCATGAGCGCCCCGTTTCCTCCAGTCATCCTCCTCTCCCGCGCACCAGCCGTGCCGCCCAATTTGCCCCCTTCGCCGCACTCAGCGGTCACGACACCCTAATCGCCGCCGCCGAAAACTCCACCGACTTCTCGCCCGAACGCCGCATCGACACTACCAACCTCGATTATAACGATCTCGAGTATGATCATCTCGAACCTAGTTAGATTTGCTGCTTTCTGTCATTTCATATATAATTAATTCGTAAATTAGAGAAGGGAATTATGAGCATTACATTGGAACATTTTGATGAAGTTGACATGCGGGTCGGCACAATCACGGCTGTCAAGCTCAACAAACGCGCGCGCAAACCCGCCTATAAAGTGACTGTCGATCTCGGACCAGAACTCGGCACGAAAAATTCCTCCGCCCAAATCACCGACGTTTATCAACCCAAAGACCTCATCGACAAACAAGTCGTCGCCGTCACTAATTTCGCACCTATCCGCATCGGCGACGTCAAAAGTGAAATCCGGCTCCTCGGCGCCGATACCGACGCCGGAGTCGTCATCCTGACCAGCGAACGCCCCATTCCTAATGGCCAAAAAATCTACTAAACTCTGCCAAAAATCGCCGCAATAACCAGCTTATGCTATAATTAGGGCATGGATCATTCCGACTATCACCAAGCCAGCAACACGCTTCATTTCGCCAGCACTATCCTCATCTCCATCCTCGCGATCGCCTTCGTTTTTTGGTTCATTCGCACCCTCATCGCTCGCCAAGAGACCAGCGCCGAAGATCTCCAAGGTCGCTATATCCAACTCATCGACGATTGGATTCATAATGAATCCCGCGCCCTCACTACCACCCAGCGCCAAGCCATCGCGCAATGTGTTTACGACGAAGATCCCAGCATTCTCTACGTTCGCGCCACGACCGAACGCCAAACTATCAAATCCAACCGCGATGACCAAACTCCCAATTCTATCGCCGTTACCCAAAGCTTCCTCGACGACCTCGAAGGTTTCATCGGCGGTCAAAATGGCAACCTCACTACCGCCGAAACCACCCGCATCAAGAAAACCATTCGCACTTGCAAAACTCGCCACGGTTTCTAGACATCAATCCAGCTACTATCTATAATACATCACACATTTCCTCGAAATGTGTCAGTGCCAAACGGCACTGTTCACGCAAATCCGCAAGCCGTTTAATTTCTCCGACGAAGCCTTTCGACATCCCCTGCGTGCAACATTCCGCTAGGAATTTCGGCGCCAATCCCAAACCCATTTCCACTAGCTCAACCGAATCTCGCCAAGTCCGTCTTAGCAGAAACTCCGTCGTTTGCTCCTGCAAAAGTTCCTGCGCCAGAGTCGCATTCTCTGTGAACACGCTAATCCCATTCAAACACACAAAAGCCTTCGCCATACAAAACAAAAACTTCGGCGGCAAAAACTCATATTTCAAACAAATATTCATCATATCGATAAAATAGAAAGTGATGTTCTTGCACTTCACCTTCGCACAATAAGTGGCAATATCGGCGCGAAATTGCTCTTTCTCCGCAAGCGACATTTTGCCATACGGTATCAACATTTCATACAATTTTTCCACATTTCCGGCATAAGCCGCCAAGAAAAATTTCAAAGTCAATTCTTTATCCTCCTCCGACAAGACGAAGAGCAATCCCATGTCGAGAAACCCCAAATTTCCCGCCGCATCGAGATACATGTTCCCACCATGCGGGTCGCCATGAAACACCACCGCCTCATCATGAAAAAACGCATAAAAACTCGCCTGGATATAGCTATTCATCGCCTGTGTCACGCGTTGTTTGTTGCTCTGCGTCAGTTCCAGCTGATTAATCGTCGGCTGCGCAATAAATTCCATCACGATCACATTTTCCGTACAAAGTTCCGCGTATAATTTCGGCACGTGAATTTCTTTCGCCGTCACCTTTTTCTGATTCATCTGATCGCAAAATTTCTGATAAGTTTTGATATTCTCACACTCATGCCGAAAATTCGTCTCTTCGCTAATCCATCCGAGATACAAATCTAGCGCTGCATCGCCCCCGCTAAAATTCCCAAATTTCACCAAACGCCCAAAACGATGCACGATCTTGCGCATCCGCGCCACATCTTTTTCTACCGTGCGTGTCACGTCTTCGCGTTTGATTTTGATCGCTACCATTTCGCCACTTCGGAGCCACGCGCGATGCACTTGCGAAATTGAAGCCGATCCCACCGGTTCGGGATCAATCCTCAAGAAACTCTCCGCCAACTTCGTTTCTCCATATTCCGTTTTTAAAATTTTTTCTACTTTTGCAAATTTTATCGGATTGCAACGATCACAAATTGTCGATAAATCCCGCCGATCCTCCTCGGTAAAGATTTCCCCGAAATTTTGCATCGCCAGCATCTGCGCAAATTTAATATAAGCGAGACCCATTTTCTCCGCGAATTTCCGCACTACCGCCCCACTCGACTGCCTACCAATATATCTCCGCACCACCAATTTCAATATCTCGAAATACAGCTTCATCTCTTTCTCCTCCGCCCCACAATCTTTTACGTGTTATAATCAGTCTAACATTATCTCAAACTAGGAGCAAACATGGACAGACAAAACACTAACTCCCCATCCCAAATAATCAGTTCTCCTAACTCTGACGATAATGCTCGCAAAACTGCCCTTAGCGAGTTCGACGAGCTTTGCGCTAAGCTACTCACTGCCAGCATATTCGCCTTCGGCATTTTAGCTTATATCGTTATTTCATATCAGCTCGACCATAACTCTATGCATATGGTCGGCTTCATTGAGGCACCCTGTTTAATGTTCAGCTTTGCTTTCGGTCTCATCTTCGGAGTTCAGTTCATCCACAGCGCACACTCCTTCCGCAAAAAATTTGGCCATCTTCCGCACAGAGCGGTCTATATTATCAGCACCATCCTCGCCGTCATTTTTCTCGCGCCCATCATTTTCCTTCTAGGCGCACTTGTCGTCTGCATATTCATGATCATCATACGACTTATCTTTGGATTCTAATAAGATAATCTGGTCTCGTACAACTTTACCTCTCCCACTGTATCTATGTGTGATTCCAAACTCTATCACCTGATAGAGTTTACAATTTTCCTACCCCTGTTTATACATCTTCAAACTCTCACAGCTGTGAGAGTTTGAAAAATCATGCCAGACGAGGAAAGCAACACAACGAGCACTGTAGTCCGAGGGTCTGACGCCCGAACCATAGAAGCTAAGGTTGTAGGTGCTCCGGGCATCTGGACGGCTCGTACGAGGCCAAATGTAGCCGTCGATGCCAACTACTCTTAAAGCGCCATATCCCACATAAACATCCCCGCTCCGCACATAGATATAGTAGGGAAAGAGGCAATGTAATATGCAGCTATTACCCCATCAAAAAACATTTGCGTTTTCTAAAGATGTGCTATAATGAGAATGTCATCAATCAATTCGAACCCAGTTTTTGGTACACAATGTACCATTTTCGAAGGTATATATTGACGGGAAAAAGCGACACCGCTTAGATCCTGTTTATATATGCTGGTTCGAAAAAGGTTGATGACACCCCCGCGGTGTCGCTTTTTGTAGTGGGCATATTCCTGCCTAGCAAGACGG
>CAZGXB010000004.1:0-35559 GCA_964529615.1 uncultured Candidatus Saccharibacteria bacterium | reverse complement strand
TTCTTTCTTTTGCTGGTAGAATACATGTCGCCTCAGCTTCGGAGTGAATACAATGTGGTACTTGCAATTCCACTTGGTGTGGCTTAAACTGTTTATATCATTCATTCCCATGACTAGAAAACTCCTTTTGTTAACTTTATTTATAAGATTGCAGCTGACGGGCTACAATCAAAGTATAACAAAAGGAGTTTTCTGCTCAACGGCAAAAGCCTCACACGCACCACTGGCCAAGCCAGTGGCTTAGGAGGATACAGCAAAAAGGTGAGCCCGAAAGCTCACCTTCGTTTAAAGTACGTCTTCGCCAGCATCGAACCTTGGCTGAGCGAATTTCTCCGCTAAGCCAGCTTCGACCCACTGCACCTGCTTCTGTGATCTCGGATTATAGAAGCAGATTACCCAATCCAGACCGTCGCCAGTTTCCACGAGATACTCATCGACGCCATATTTAGTGCAATAGGGTCGAGATTTAGAGTGCTGAAGCTGATCTCGCAGATCACGCACGTCCTCAGGATCCTCCAAGCGCGCATAAGAGCCATAATGCTCCGACGATTTGTCGCAACAAAAGAGCAGAGCTGCACGGCTGGGCGCATAGATCGTAGTCGAGGCTGAGTCCCCGGACTTGGAGTACTTGGACTCGGTCTTAGTCTCGTTCCTAGGCTTCTTCCAAGGCTTCGTTTTAGACTTAGAACCAGAATCCCTTTCGCCGCGGCGCTTGTCTTTGCGCGAAGCTGGTGATTTTGACTCTGACTCACTCTGTATAGAGGAGTCGTTTTTCGATGAAGTTTTTTCCCGGGAGCCTTCGCCCGGCGAAGTATTTTTATCCCGATGAAAAACGCTCGGAGGAATGTTGCGCATATTCTCTTCGAGTTGCGCCATCTTTTCCTTATACTGTGCGAGTTGCGCCTCTGTCTTTTTGACTTGAGCCTGCAGCTGCGCTTGACTTTCTGTCGCTTCCATATCGTGCGTAAAAATAATTACGCAAATTAGACAAGCGCAGAGATAGCACACCTGCCGCCCTGCGAGTACGCCGTTTTGGACAAACCTAACGCGCTGCTTTATTTTTTCATAGAGTTTTTTCATAATTCCCTCCTCCTTTTCTGAAAAATCTATGATTTTTAAGGTAAAACCACCCTATACTTCTATAGTAGCACAGATTGGCGAAAAAGTCAATGGTTATATCAAAAATTATTGATTTTCTGCAAAATTAACAGGTAATTCCGGGAAGTGGCTGGGTGCGGAAGCTATTAAGAACTTTTTTGCGATTGACGTCAATCTTGACATTAGGGTTAAGTATGTGATTGGGGTCGAAAATTTCCTTGATTTCATGGTAGAGCGCTTGTTCGCCGACTGGGAAAGGTTCGCGTAAAATAGCCTTCGTGCGGCCTTCGGGGGTGCCGCCGGTGATGGAGCCTTCGGAAGCCGTCACCAATTTGGTATAAGCTTCGAGGAAATCCTGCATCTTCGTGCGGCCTTCGGGGGTGGAACAGTCGAATTCGGGGCGGACTTGATAATTAGCCGTGGCATATGAGCCGTAAAGCGTAAGCTCGGTGTCGAAAGCCTTTTCCATAGCCTTGAGCTGGCGCCAGAACTCGTCGAATTTCAGATCGGGGATGTAAACGTCGTCGAGTAGAGCCGCACGTTCACCGCGAACGTCATCGTTGAGGAAGCTGAGAAGAGCGTGCTCGATCTCGCGAAAACTATCCTGATTCTCGGGAGTTTCAACTACGGAATAGACGTCGCTAGGCAAAAAGTCAAGGCATTCGCGGATTTTACGCTGCATGCGAAAACGCCAACCGTCAAACTCGGCCACGGCTAGTAAGCCATTGCCAATTTTGCGGCGGAAAAGGTTGGGTTTATTGCCGAATTCGCTGGCGCGTTCGATGATTTTCAGATCATAGATTTGAAGGGTGCGCGGCTCGAGGTCGCGAGCAAAGGTGAGGAAGCGTTGGGCTTGGCGAATGTCGTGGAAAGAAACCGCGAGGCGCTGGGTGGCGGAAGGGACTGGCTCGAGGCGCAAAATGACGTCGGTGATGATACCGAGGGTGCCCTGCGAGGCAAAAATCAGGGGGAGCAGATTGAAATGGTGGCCTTGACGAACTTTGGTAATGTTGGCATAGCCGCTGAGATCGAAGGGTTGCATATCGCGGTCCATGATGATGTCGGCGTGCTTGTCAAAAAGCTGATCGATGTTGCGATAGATGGCACCTTCGAGGCCAGGCTTCTGCTGGGCGGCGGCTAGGCTGCGCAAGCTGAGGGGCGAGAGCTGGATCAGTTCCCCGCTCGCGAGCACCATTTCCAGGCGTTCAACGAAGTGGAAAATGCCGCCGTAGCGATCCATCATGTCGTCGCTGGGGCAATTCGCGATCAAGCCGCCGATGGTGGCGCCGGGGTCGGTCTTGATCGGGAGCTCGAGACCCATGAGACGCATGGCGGAGTTGAGCTGGTCGAGAGTGACGCCGGCCTGGACGCGGACGAGGCGACCGCGCAGGTCGAGCTCTTCGATCTGGTCGAGGTGGTCGGTGGAGATGAGGAGGCCGGGGCCGACCGCGGCGCCAGTTTTGTCAAGGCCCGTGCCGCGGACTGTGACCGGTAAGGAAAAACCTTTGCTCGCAAGTTGATCGGCAAAAAACGTCAGACGTCGAATATCATCCGCGCTCTCGGGGTACGCCACGAGGCGCGGACGCATTTCCAGAATCGATTGGTCGAAGCGAAATTGGTCGAGAATCTTGGGATTATCAAAAACATTCCCCACGACATGCTCATTCAAATACTGCGCTAGTTTACTCACCGGCCCACCTGTTTAACTTATCCTCCATTATAGCATAAAAACTTTATGTGTGCGTAAGATTGATTTTTCTATGAAATCAATCTGAGAAAATGGGACAGGTGTCTAATTTTTGGTGGGATTTTTGGGACATTTTTGGCAAAAGTGTCCCATTTTTAGAGAAAATGGTAGGAAAATCGGATTTTTATCATGCTTGTGCTAGTAATTTTAGGAAAAATTTTGTTATACTGCAGGCAATTAGTTAAACCGGAGAAAATAAAGATGGAGCAGGCGAAATGAAAATGAAAACAAAAATAAGAGCGAGGATGATAAATAAGCGCAAACGGTGGCGGGCGAGATGGTGGATCTTGGCGGTCGGAATGGTGGTGGCGATGAGCGGAATACCGACGAGCGGAAGTTTTGCCCTGGTTGACGGAGGAGGGGGAGATGGCAGGGTGGCAGCCGCAGCGTCAACTTGTTCGGACGTGAATTTCGTCTTCGCGCGGGGATCGGGTGAGCCCTTAGGCGGCGCTAGTGCGACTGAATGGCAGGCCAGCATTGAGGAGGTAATGAAGGGTCAGAAAAATTTGCGCTATGATTTTTATGAACTGGGGAGCAGGAGCCAGCAGGGTTTTCGCTATCCGGCGGTGGAAATCAACCTAGAGACGGCGACGCAGGCCTACTTTAGCGCGGGTGAGGCTTATGCTTTTGGCAACAGTGTGGTGGAGGGAGCGGCGGAGCTGCGCAGTTATCTCCGGAGCGTCGCACGCGCTTGTCCGCAGACGAAGTTCGTGCTCGGGGGCTATTCGCAGGGGGCGATGGTGGTATCGCGTACCTTGCCGGAGATTGAGCCGGACAAAATCATCTACGCGGCGACGTTTGGCGACCCGAAATTGTATTTGCCGGAGGGCGAAGGTATGATGCCGCCGGCCTGTCGCGGGCAAAATTTGTCGAATTATCGCGTCGATGTGCCGGATTGCTACGTCTATGAGGGGATTTTGGGTAGCTACCGGCCGTACCAACCTGTGGGCTACCGCGATAAGCTAGGGGTGTGGTGCAATAATCACGACGTGATTTGTAGTGCGCGGATGAGCATAGCCGACCATACGGCTTATGTAGCGGAGCAGAAATATCGCGCCGCCGCAGAGGTGATTGCACAGAAAATCCAGGAAACTTGGCCTAACATTGAGATTTTCCAACCGCTTGGTACTAGCGGGCCGCTGCACGACGTGGTCTTCCTCTTCGATTCGACTGGTTCGATGAAGCCGATGATCGAGCGCTATCAGGCGCAAGCGCAGAAATTAGCACAGAATGTCATAGAAGCAGGCGGACGGGTGGCACTATACGAATATCGCGATCTCGACGATCCTTTCGTAGCACGGCAGCTATGCGATTTTAACTGCGACCTAGATTCCCTCTCGGAGAAAATTGATCAGATCCAGCCTGCTGGCGGCGGCGACACGCGAGAATCAGCGCTTTCCGCGGCGATGACAGCGATGAACGAACTGGAATGGCGGTTCGGGGCGAATAAGTCGATCGTAATCCTGAGCGATGCACCCTATCTCAATCCGGACCGCGACGGGACGACACTGAAGGAGGTGGAAAAACGCAGCTTGGAAATCGACCCAGTGAATATTTATACCATTACTACCAGTGGTCAGCGTCACTTCTTCCGGAGCTTAGCCGAGGCGACAGATGGAGCCGTGTTTGACATTGACACGGAATTGGAACTGTCGAGCGACTGGATTTTTCAGAGACCGAATGTACGTTTGCCGCGCGAGGAATACTCTGGGCAGGCAGGTGATGAATTCTATTTCGACGCTGCGGCTTCAGAAATGACCCGCAAGGCCGAGCTGAGCTTCGACTGGGATTTGGATGGCGATGGAGAGTACGAATATAAAAATACTGGCGCGCAAATGACGCAGCGCTATGCTCGGTCGGGGGAGTTTTATATCCGAGTGCGGGCGCGAGATGAAGTGGGACGAACCAGTACGATGTCGGCGAAAGTCGAAGTGGGGCTAGCGGAGGAGCATCGGAGCACAATCAGCGATGTGAAGATTGCGGCGGAAGCGGAGAATTATGAGGTCAGCTTCAAGACGGCCGCGGAAAAAATCTTTGTCAGCCTAGACGAAGCGAGCTTAGGCTTCATAGCGCGGCAAGAGGGCGAGCAGCAGATTAGACTAAGCGGGGTCAAGGCTGGTACAGAGTTAACTTTAATCCCCTATGACCAAGCTGGTTGGCGCGGGCAGGCTACGCGAATACGCCTAGACGGGGAGAATTCAATGATGCTCCCGACGCAGCAACCTTCACAAATCCCGGAGGAATCGAATCCCATCCAGAGCGAAGAGCCGACGAAACAGCCCGCGGAGCCGGCGAAGCGACCCACAGAGGCGCCGGAATCACACACGGAGACAACTCCGGCGAGTGCAACAAAGAAACGCTGGCCGAAGGTGCCAAACGCTGGCACGGTGAAGTCTAGCGCGAACTGAGATGCCAATGATCGCCATATTCGCACTTATAGACTCTGAGGTGGGGCGCATGGTAATCGTGCTGCGCGATCAAAGCCGCGGCTTCGGCGGCCTCGCGCGTAGGGTAGGAGATCTTTTGTTGATCGCCAACCCAGCACTTCTCTGGAATGTAATTACCCTGAGCTTTCACGCTATATATTATATACTATCGACCCAGAATGTGCTATGATGCTTCTCGCTCTGAGAAAATAGCAACTTCCCGGATGCAAGTTCGCTACCAAGCAATCGGCTGGAGATCATGCGCCTCGAGGAATTCGTTGGCTTGGCGAAAATGACCGTTGCCGAAGAAACCGTTGTAGGCCGAAAGCGGCGAAGGGTGCGCTGATTCCAGGACGAGGTGTTTAGTCTGGTCGATCAGAGTTTTCTTGCTGCGGGCGTCGCGACCCCAGAGCAGGAAGACGAGATGGTCGCAGTTAGCGTCCAGATGACGCACGGTAGCTTCGGTGAAAGTCTCCCAGCCGTGGCCACGGTGCGAACCGGCCTTGTGCGCCTCGACAGTGAGGACGTTATTCAGCAGTAGGACGCCCTGATCTTGCCAAGCTTTGAGACTGCCGGTGGGATTCTGATGCTCGCCGTATTCATCGTCGATTTCCTTATAGATATTGACGAGCGAGGGTGGGATTGGCTGACTACTCGGGACGGAGAAGGCTAGACCATGCGCTGCGCCGGGAGTATGATATGGATCTTGGCCGAGGATGACGACTTTGACGGCGTGCAGGTCGGTCATGAAGGCGCGGAAAACTTGGCCTTTGGCCGGGAAAATGGTCTTCGTGGCGTAGGCTTCGTGTAAGAACTGACTGAGCTCTTGAAAATAGGGTTTCGCAAATTCGGCATCGAGGAATTCTTTCCAACTTTCGTGCATGGTATCTCCGGGTTAATTTAATGAAGGAACGAGTGGGTTATTTTTCGCTGTCTTTAGACTTTTTCGCGGACTTTGATTGGGAAACTTTCTGGCTAGCGCGCTCTTTGACGAAGGCAAACTTCGGCTTGATATAGCTCACCATGAGACCAAGACCGAGCAGCATGCCGAAAAGTCCGGTCAGTTCACCGAGATATGGCACCAGCGAGAGCGCGGACAGGATGAAAATACCGACTAGCGTCTCGACGAAGATATTGGACTTGCTCTTGAAGGCTTTTTCGATCAAAAGATGCCCCAGCCAAGCGCCGGCGAAACCCTGAGAAAGATAAATAGCGACAAGATAAAGTACGAACATGACGATGGCGAGCGGCGCACCGACCATAGTGCAGAGCAAGAAAATCGCGACGATCGGAATGAGCAGGAGAATCCAAGCTCCGAGCGAGACATCGGAGATGATGACGGCAGGACGCGTGGAGTGCTCGATATGTTCGTGCAGGCGGGAGGCAAAGAGGATGACGACGAGCATAGCAATCATGAGAGCAACGGCGCTAAAGAGCTTGCCATACAAGATAGTGAGCAGGGAGGGCTCGGTCTTCTCGACGTGATAAGTCTCCACGGATTGATAAGTGGCGTTGTCGAAGCCGACTAGAGTGATGTCGTCATTATAAGTCAGGGTGCCGCCGATAGTAATGTCGCCATCGAAGATAACTTTCTCGGCGGAGAGGTCGAGGTTGCCGGCGATATGTACGTCGTCGAGGCGCACCACGGCAGCCGTGACGGCGAGATCGCCTGGGAGGCTAGATTTGACGGTGAGCTCATTAGCGGCGACGAAGACATCACCGGAAATTTGAGCGTCTTTGGCGATGTGCACCATGTTGCCAGCAGCAAAAACGTCGTTTTTCGTCTCGCCAGCGATCTCGACGGTGTTGCCGGCCACGAAATTATACTTGGCTTGATTCTCGAGACGGACAGAATTGCCGAAGGTGACGGCGAGGCCGTGGGTCGGCTCGCTCTGGACAATTTCATTACCAAAAGCCAGCAAATTGCTGCCGATGGCGAGGCGGAAGTTATCGCGATCTTCCTCGGCGGAAAAGGTCGGGGCGACAGTCTCAGCTTCTAGGTCGGCCTTGGTATTTGCGCCGGCATTGTCAGTGCTATTATCAGTATTTTTATCACTGTTTTTGTCGCTATCGACTTCCCCGCCGGCTGGGACTTGCTTAGTGCTGGGGGCGTCGGCGCGCGGAACATCATCGACTGTAGCGAAGGCCGAAGTATTCATGACGATACCGCAGAGCAAAGCGATACCGAGGACGGCAGCAATTCCCCGCCGGAGCCATTTTTCTTGTGTGATGGTCATATTTTCTCCTTATTTAATATCTTTATCATAATCAATATCGGAAATCTCGTAGCGGCGCTTTTGGTTAATCTTCGCCAGAATTTTGGTCGCGAGCCAGCCTACTAACGCCAGGATGAAGAAATAGATGAAGCCGAAGCTAGTGAAGGAAGGCTCAGATTCCGTGAAAAGATCGAGGATAGCAGCGCCAGCCGACATTGAGGTGACGATGGTTAGACTATCGATACTGCTCGAGGTGACGTCTTGTTTGATACCGTCGAAGAGCTTTTGGGCTGAGACGACGTAATTTTTCGTCATATCCCAGAGATCTTTAATATAATCTAGAGTATCGCGCAAAGTCTCGTAGCGATATCCGGATATCGCTAAGAACTCACTGAGGTCTTCATCACTCTTGGCGATGCGCTCGCGCGTGGGCAGATAAGTGGACATTTGACGAATGCGGCCGTCGATCAGGGTGATGGTCTTAGCATAGGCCTCGAGCTTGCTGGAGAACATAATGACGTCGCTACCTTTGACTTTGGCGCGATCCTTGACGCGGTCAATCTTCTCCCAGATGATACGATGAAGGTTAAGATACCGATGCAGCTGACCTTTGAACTCCCGGATGAAAACTTGCTCTTCGATATAACGTTCGATGTTGGCTTGGTTCTTTTTCTTATTATTGATAAAATAATATTTGTCGCCGCGTACGACGGTGTAATCTTTATTGTCGAATTCGAAGTATTTTTGGCGCTCGGTGCGGGCGAGCAATTCGGAGATTTCGTCGCGACTAGCATTATGACAAACTACGAAATAAGGATAGATGTTTTCGATATTGGCGAGTTCTTTTGGCACTGGCGCACCCAAACTGAAAAGATAATTGATCGCGGCGGAAAGTTGGTTTTCATAATAATCTTTCAGCTTTTCTACGTCGGTGAATAGGGTCTCTTCGCTGACGTCTTCGCTACTGACGACGATCAAACCGTCTTCGAAGATCTTGACTTTGATGTGATCTCCGGTGACGAAAGAAACAAATTCTTCGCCCTGCACACCATAATCCACGCTGCCAATGTTGAGATTTTTGTGTAGCTCGGCGAGCTTACGTTTGTTTAATTTGAGTTGTGATTCGCCGTTGCGAATAAAGTCATAGATTTCGGAAAGCTGCAACATAGTACGTTGGAACCAGCCACCGATATATACACTATTGATTTTCATACCACCTCTTGATTATCCTCGATTTAGACATTACGACTGAAGAATTTAGCGTCCACCACTTCAAAACCATATTTCTGATACAGCGCATGAGCGGGTTGGCGGAAATTTTTCGACCAAAGCTCGACAGCTTTGACATGATTCTCCTTGCAAATGCGGAAGGCTTCATCCAGCAATTTCGTGCCGAGATGATGGCGCCGCGCGGACGGTTTCACGCAGACGTGATTCAGAATAGCGAAAGTATTCATGTCTTCATAGATCGTGGGGATGATGGTAATCTTAGCATGCGCGACTAGTTCGCCATTCAAGTAGCCGTTGAGATAAATCTGCTTAGGATCATCAGCGTGAGCTCGCCAGACCTCTTCAGCATAAGCCAGCGGTGTGTTTTCGTCGAAACATTCGTTGGTCAAGGCAATAATATCGCCGATGTCGTCGAAAGTTGCCTGTCGAAATTCTACCTCCATATTGTACCTGTCTTTCGGGATTACTTAGTATATTGGCCTTCGGAAGTGAAGGTGAAGTTTTCTTCGGTACCATAGGCGCCACCGTAAGCCTTAATCAAGGCATTGATCCAGTCCACCAAATCCCAAATCCAGCCGATGAAGCCGCCGATGATAGTCAGCCAACCGATAGTACAAAGCAATAATTTAAGAATGCCCAGGCCAACTTGCCCGCGCATGAAACGGTCAACGCCGAAACTACCAAACATAAAAGTGCCGATCCAGACGAAGACGTGCTTATTGATCGTGCGTACACCTTCGGCGGTTTCTTCGTCGTTCGCCGTGCTGGCGCAAGTGCCGCCGACCTTTTTGATGATGTAATTATCCTCGTCCTTGAAGACTTCAACTTTGTCACCAACTTGCGGATTGGCGAATTGCAAAGTCGCGATCGGAGTAGTGATGACTTTCCCATCGTCTTGGCCAATTTTGACTTCGGCACCATTAATTTGTAAAATTTCTGCCATGAAATTCTCCCGTTTTGAAATAATTACTTCAATTATACTACACTTTTTTAGTTTCGGCGGGAATGTCGGGAATTTCAATCAGCTTATGCTTGCTGCGGCTGCCGGTTTTAAGAATAATACTGGTGCGCGAGACGCGAAAATGTTGAGCGAGCAGCTTCATGAGGGCTTGATTCGCAGCGCCCGCAATTGGTTTTTCGCGCAAGAAGACTGTGAGGTCGCACCCGGATTGCTCGACTAGGGGACCTTTTTTGGAACTAGGCTTAACGAGGACGGAATAAATCATAGCGGGGGTTATTTACGAAAAATCCATTCGATAATTTTCGACTTCATGAATTCATATTCCGCTTTCTCGAATTGCATATTTACAATGCAATATTCTTGGTGCGAAATGTGGCTACAGAAGAGACATTCGTGGAGATTGCTGGCGTCTTGGATAAACATAGAATTACTGACTTTGCCACAACAAATCACATTATAGGAATTACTGCAATTCGCAGAGTCATCGACGCGCAAACAGTTTTGAACATCGGAACTGCGGCGGCAGGCGATGACATTTTCGCTGTCATATGTACCGTCGCAAAAAATTGCGTTTTTACACTTGCCACAGTTGGTGGAGCAATAGACGTTGACGGAATTATAGATCGGGTCGCTGGCACTGACGTTTTCCGAATCATAGATGCGATCGGAGGTGGTGTAATTAATTTCTTCCCAAGCCTCTAAGAGATCTTTTAATCCGGTGAGTGAGCGCTTAGGCTGCATCCAGCCTTTACCGTCGTTCCAAACATCAGTCGAGGGGTTGGAGAGGAATTTCTTAGCATTAGGAACGGCGGTATAAGTCGGTTGGTGCGTCAGAGCATCTTCGACGACGGTAGGCAACTCGATATCGAAGGCGAATTTTTCGCGTAGCTCAGATAAGTTGTAGGGATTATCCCGACCAAAAATGTTTTGGAAAATTTGATTAGCGAGTTTGAGGGTCTCGGTTTCGGTCATAAAGTTTTCTCCTGGTATTTTTTGCGACTGGTGGTGTTTTTCAGCATGATATCCTTCGCGCCAATATCAACGTCGAAATCAAAGTGAAAGACAGTGGTGGGAGTGGCCGGCAGCGGCAAAAGTAGCGAAGCGTCATCCTCGGCAAGGTTTGACGTCATCGGGAAGTCGGGCGCGTCGCAGGTCTGCGCGATGAAAGTCGGATAAAACTTTCCGTCCCGAGTAATCCGGACGAGGCATTCGCGCGTTTTCATCCCAGTGAGCAGAGCTAGGCGATCCTCGCGGGCGACAGAACGAGCCAGCTTGACCTGGAGATGATCGACTAGAAGATCAGCGTCGGTCTGGGAGAGACGGAAGAGATAGTAATTCGCGACATTGGTCAAAATCGATTCGCGCAGATTAGCCGAGATTTGGTGAAAATATTGCCCGGCGAGAATAATTGAAACATTATATTTGCGCAGCTCGGAAAGCGCTCGCGCCAGAATCGGACTCTCGACCAGCGAAACTTCGTCAATGATAATCATGAGGTGCGGCAAGAATTCGTTCGTCGCAGCCGCGGCGCGACGTTCGGCCAGGAGGAAGAGTTGTTGTGCCAACAAGCCGGCGATGACGCGCGTGACTTTATCACCGAGCCGCAAGCGATTAAGCGAAAAGACGCTGAGGAAATTATCTTGAATGATGTCGCTGAGATGCGGCGCGGGCGCGGTTTGATTAAAAATCGGCACCATCTGCATTTCGTCGATAAAGGCAATAATCGGAGCGATGGCTTCGGCATAGGACTGGGTTTTGAGCTCAGAAAAATCCGTGAGGAAAAACTGGCTGACGCTGACTGGGAGCTGATTGGAGTAATCGCGCAGAAGCTGACTGCGATAATTCGGATCGGTGAGAAGTTGTCGCAAATTAGTGAAAGAGAAAGCTTGTGCGGAAATGAGGAGGAAGAGGCTATAACGCAAAACTCGCTCGAGACGGCCGTTATAGGCCTCGGCGAAAATACTGCGAAAAAGTCCCAGCGTAAGCTCGACACTGACGCTGAGTGCCGCAATTTGGTTTTGGAAAAGATCAACGCTAGAGTCGGAAGTGGCGAAATTAATCAGCACACACGGGTCAATGCCGCCGAGATCCTGGCGCAGGGCGTCGTGCGGGTCGATCACGACAATGCGATAATTAGCAGCGTCAGTGGCATGGATTTGGCGAATAAGCAGGGCGATGAGCTTGGACTTGCCGGAGCCGCTACTGCCGATGATGAGCGAGTGGCGGGCAAAGTCATAAGCTTGATGCGATAAGTATGACGACTGAGCATTATAGGGAAAGGTAGGGACAGTGAAAAGTGCCGCCTCCGCACTCGGAGAAAGCAGCGGCAGGAGCTTCTCGGTGGAGAGATATTTGGGGATCTTAGTATAGCCAAAGTCGGCTGCCTGGCGGAAATCAATGCTAAGCAGATTACCGAGATCGGGCAGCAATAGGCGCGAGCGCCGTATGACTGGCGAGGAGGATTTTGTCGAGTTGCGAGCGGCAGCATGGTACAAATAAGCCGTAGTATAAGTTTTACCAGCGAAGCTACGGAAATAAAATTCCAGCCCATGAAATTTGGACTGGCGCGCAGCTAGACGGTGAATCAGGTCAATCAAGTTTTGGTGCCAACGGTTGAGATAGAGACTTTGAGCACGGATGAGGCGCGCAGTGTCTGACAAAAAATGCGTCGAAGTTTGGCCATTCGGCTCCACCGACCGCAGAAGGAACACGGCATGATTAAGCCCCAACGACAAAGGCACCGGCGAAAGCAGATAATAATGCAGAGTGCGATCCTGCAGCACGACGCGGAGGCGCCAACGGCATAGCTCAGGTAGTTGATTCTGCAACTGCTGTAAAAAATCCTGCCAATCCGCCGGGGTAGATGACTTTTCACCCAACAAAATCTCGTAGCAATAACTCGGTTTTTTCATCCTAGTTTAATTATAACATGAACTAATCAATAGCGTAGTGTCTCTAGTAATTCGGCGATAAAAGTGCTATATTAGGGGCATGAAACATTGTGAAAAATGCCACCTCGAGAAATATTTGGGTAAGTTGAAGGTGAAGAAGGTGGGGATCCTGGGTGTGGTTTTGATGGGGGCGCATGTGCTGTTTCACGTGGTGGAATGTTTAATTTTGCCCTCGATCCTGGTAGCACTAGGCGGACACTTAGCGGAGGAGCCGGCGGCGGCAGTCGAACAAGGCGAGAGTGCCATGATAAGTCAGATAGAAGTGCGAAGTGAGACGGAAAATCAGTGCGGCCGATATGGCGCTGCGCTGAGGTTCGAAGCGCGGAGCCGGCGAGATTTGAGCTGGCGGGACAGAGATGATGATGGTTGCTTGATGTCGGGGAAATTAGCGCCGCTTCAGCGTTAGGAGCAGAGCTTTGTCGGACGGGGAGACGCGATAAGATTCACGGATTTTTTGGATAGCCTTATTCTGGACGAATTTAGGTAATATTCCCTGCGCATAACTCTCCCGCAGAAACTTCAGGGTCGCTGCGCGTTGGACGACGAAGGCTTCGGCAAGCAGCCAAGCCTCGGCCATCATGACATAATATGCCTGGTTCACCGGCTGCGGAAGTGGAATTTGCGCTTTGTCCTGGTTGTGAACTGATCTCTGATTCTGCGCTAGCGCATGATCTGGCTTTGGAGTGCTAACTTCTGCGGCGTTCAGCTCGCGGAGCAGATTAAAGATTTGAGACAAATAATCTGGCGTGAGGAAATAGTCCAAGAACATCACTAGAGCAAAGCGCACGGCGAAAGGTTCTTCGCTATGAGCATAGGACTGTAAAAACTCCCAGAGAGCGGCGCGCGGGACAGTGCGGAGCGCGGAGGAAGTACGCAGTGTCCTGGGCGCAGACTCCGCTGAAAGTGCAGTCGAAGATTCGCACTGGTCGTTAGGCTGAAGTTTGAAGCTAGCGGCAACTGAATCACAAACTGCCCAATTATCGATTTTGGGGATAAAGTTCCGTAAATAAGCGAAACGTTCGTCGGACGACATCGGCGCAGTGGCGATAATAATTCCCTCGAGCATAATTTCTTCGTAATATTGCTCGTGGTCGCGAGTGGCGGCGAGATATGTGCGAAAGTCAGCGCGGGAGATTTCACGAGCTAGGCGGCGCAGGAGCGGGATACGCACGCCAATCATATGGTCAGCTTGCGGGCAGAGGCCCTGATGGAACTCGCGATATTTGGCGTCAGCGGTGGCGAATAGCTGGCGACGAATTTGGAGAAATGTGGTCGGCATAATTATCTTCTTAGGTTTAGATTATTATAGCACGTGATTTTGCGGGTTTTCACAAGATTACATAGTGAGCTAGCTGCCAAACAATCTTACCTCAATCTCACTATACTATGTGCGGAGCGGGACTATCGATGCGGAAAGTGGCCTCCTGAATAACGCTGGACTTAGTGGTCACGGTTGGTCTGAGACGGCTGACGCTAGGAATACGCAGGCTTATTATCTCAACTTTGACGCTTCGAGCATTTATCCGCCGAGCTATTATCGCTACTATGCTTTCCCCGTCCGCCTTAATTTCCGAACGCAATCATATGATTGTATTAAGATGCCCGTGGATCAATTCTTGGCTTGGCGACGCTTGAATTCTTCCAGATCGAAACCTTGCGTATCAATATTCTCGTGGCCGAGATCGAAGCGCATTTGCGGGTTGATTTCGCTGATAACTTTGCGGGGATAATCTTTAATTTTGATATCATCAACCGTGAAATCGAAGAAATCTGTCTTGTCGGGATTGAGCCAAATATAAGGCTGGCACTCAACCGGCTGACGCGCGGCGAGTTCTTTGGCGGCTTCGAGATGACGATCGTAAATATGAATGTTTTGCACGAACCAAGAGAAACGACCTGGCGTATAGCCGCAGTGGCGCGCGACCAGATGGAGGAAGACGAGATATTGAACTTGGTTAATACAGCCGGCCGCCATAAAATCGCTGGAACGCTGGAAGAGACACATATCGAGATAGTCGACGCCGTCTTGGCCGTGGCGAACATTCCAAGACGTCTGATAGGCGCAAGGCTTCAGACCGTGTTTATCCTCGAAATCGCTGACCTGCCACATATTGATGATGTGGCGGCGACCGTCAGGGTTGTTTTTGATACCGTCGAGCAGGTCTTGGACGAGATGATGGCGGCGGACAGTCTCGCCATAGACCGCGCCGATCGTGCGATCGCCAATATCCCATTCGTCCCACCAAGTAATACCGTATTTTTCCTTGAGTAAGTCGAGATTGTTGCTTTGGTCTTGGTAAATCCAAAGCAATTCGCCGATGGCGAATTTGACGGCGATCGGCCGCAGAGTGATGAGGGGGAATTCGCCCTTGGTCAAGTCGTAAGTGAGCATGGCATGATTAGCACTATATGTGTGGGCAGGAACTCCGTCACTATAAGTCGAGCTGGGATATTTGTCGAGGCAGCCTTCATCGAGAATGCGCTGGATGATTTCTTTGGTATATTGATCACCCTTAGTGCCGATAAAATCCATGGAGGTAGCGGAGATATCGCAGGCGCAAGTATCCTGCGAAGTGGTATCGGCGGATTGGGGCAAAAGTTTCAGGCTGGGTTCGAGCTGGCGGCTGGAGGTCGTAGTGACGCTCTCCCAGATCGGCAAAAATCCGAAAAGGCGCTGGACTTTGGTCTGGGTTTTGATAATTTCTGACATAGGTGATGATCTCCGATTAGTTTGCTACGTTTATGAAAAAGAGAAGAGGTGAGTGCTCAAGGTCTATTTGCCGGAAAAGGCCCAATAGATGAAGGCGCCAACTCCAGCGGCCGCTGCTACCGAGGCGATCCAGAGCACGATACCGAAAAATCCGGAAAACCAGCGGCGGAATTTGCGCTTGTCGTATTGTTTGATCGCGGCAGTAAGCTCATCGCGGATTTCAACGTCTTCGCGGAGACTTTTACGCAAGACATAGAGCAGTGAGTCGGCGGCTAGAGTCTGGGTAGTGACGCTTTTCGCGAGAGTACGGGCGAAGCGTTCGTTGCTGTTGACTTTGCGCTCGATGCGTTCGAGGCGGCGTTCGAGATCACGTAGCTTGTGATATTGAGATTGAGTCTGCTCGGGCGGCAAGAAAAACATCGTGCTGCTAGCGGCGCGCGTCGCCTCGGCCTTAGACTGCGGCTTTTCCGCTACGGCTTCGCTCACACTTTCGCTGGGCGCGGCAAAATTTTCGTCATGTTTATCAATGTCTTTGTTCTGTGATTTTTTGCTCATCGGGGCCTCCACTCTCCGTTATACCTGTTTGCACCTTGCCCAAGGATGCGGATTTTCCCTTTTTGCTGCCACCCATGTGGTTCTGGTTTTCATTGTAGCATAAAAGGCTTACGTTGCTACTAAGAAAATGTTGTAAAAAATACTAGAGAAATAACGTATAATATATATTATGAAATGGAAAATTGAGCGGCAACTCGAGAATGGCTTGGGGCGCGCCGGTGTGATTCAGACAGAGCACGGCGAGATTCGGACGCCGACCTTCCTCGCTGTGGGGACGCATGGCTATGTGCGGTTTCTCGCGGCAGCCGACCTCGAGGCCGCCGAGGTGCAGGCGATGCTGGCGAACGGCTATCATTTGCGTCGTCAGGCCGCCGAAATCGCCGCGGCAGGGGGACTGGCACAGTGGCAGCCGGAGCGAGCGGATGCGACGGACAATACTGCCTGGCGCGGGCCGACCGTGACGGACTCGGGCGGCTTCCAGGTGATGTCGCTGGGCTCTGGTCTGGGCAAGGTCGTTTCGATGGAGAAGGAACGCCAGGTGACGAACACCGCACACAAGGAGCGCCTGGCGACGGTGGCTGAAGAGGGTGTGAGTTTCGTCGATCCGTTTGATGGTCAGCCGGATTTCATTGGGCCGGAGGAATCGATGCGAATCCAATGCCAGATTGGCGCGGATATTCACATGGCGTTTGATGAGCTGACCTCGCTGGCGGATAGTTATGAATATAATATTGAGGCACTGGGGCGCACCGAGCGCTGGGCAAAGCGCAGCCTAGCGGAACACCTGAAACACCGCGATGATCTGGGTTATCGGCAGAATCTGTACGGCGTGTTGCAGGGCGGACGCTGGGAGGATTTGCGGCGACGGGCGGCGCGGAATTTGGCCAAAATGGAGGTGGACGGCATCGGATTCGATGGCTTTGGCCTGGGTGGAGCTTTTCTGAAAGAAGATTTAGGGGAGATTTTGCGCTGGTGCAACGAAGAATTGCCGGTCGAAAAGCCGCGACATCTGCTCGGTTTATCACACCCAGATGATATTCTGATTGGGGCGGAAATGGGGGCGGATACTTTTGACTGCGTGGCACCGATGCGCGAGGCGCGGCACGGGAAGATTTATACCAGCCGCGGGACTTTCAACCTCCGCAAGATGACCGGCTCGGGCGAAGAACTGGAGCCGGGCTGCGACTGTGCGACTTGTCGCGCAGGCTGGACGCGGGGCGGACTGCGGGCACTATGGCGTTCCGGCGACACGGAGAAAAAACGCCAATATTATAATTTAGCCTCGATCCATAATTTACGCTTCATCGTGCGCTTGACGGAAGAAGTGCGCCGCAGTATGCTGGAGGGAGATTTCGGGCAGTTCAAGCACGAATTTTTAGCCCAATATTATGGCGACACGGAGAAATTATAGTATAATGTGATTAAGTAAAGGAGGCGAAATGACCAAGAAAATCGACGTAGATACGCGAACTTTTATTCGGTTTTGGCTGGTTTTGCTGGGTTTCGTGCTCCTTGGCGCCTTAGTCTATCGCGCCCTGGCTGGGATTATTATCATCGGGATCGCGGCGTTCCTGGCGATCGCAATGCGTCCCCTCGCCAACAAAATTTACACCACTCTGAAAAAATGCAGCATGACGACGGCTTCGGCGCTAGCCTATATTTTGTCGATCGGCGTGGTCGGGATTATCTTCGCAGTGATTGGCCCGGTGGTGATTGGCGAGACGGCGCAGTTCGTCGGGCAGCTCCCGGCGATGTTTGAGGACAGATTGGGGGGCTGGGACGGGATCAACACTTTTGGGCAAAATATCGGCATTCCGGATTTGCAAACTGAAATTTTTAATAGTCTGCAAGCTTTTTCGACAAATTTCGTGAATAACCTAGGCGACATGGTGATGGCCGGAGTGGGGACGATTTCCCAATTCACGACAAATCTTATCCTGGTCTTGGTCTTGACACTGCTCTTCCTAGTGGAAGGGCCAGCGATCTTGAGTGGATTCTGGAAAACGATTGAACATAAGTACCGCAAGGCCGAAGTGAAGCCGTTTAAGCATACGGCGGAGCGGATGGTGGATGTGGTAGCAATTTACGTTTCGCGCCAGATTATGGTGGCGATTCTGGATGGCTGTGTGGTGACGGTGGCGGTCTTTCTACTATCGCTAGTGACTGGATTCTCGAGCAGTTTGGCGCTGCCGATGGGATTGGTTGCGCTGGTTTTCTACTTAATTCCGATGTTTGGCCCGGTGATCAGCTGTATTCTAATCTCGCTCATCCTCCTCTTCAGTTCCCCGCTAGCCGCCGTAATCTTCCTAATCTTCTATATCATTTACGAGCAAGTGGAAAATAACTTCATTGCGCCGAAGATCCAGGGCAACGCCTTGAATCTGCCCGCCGCCATGATTCTGGTCGCAATCATCATCGGAATGTATATGTTTGGATTGCTGGGGGCAATCATCGCGATCCCGATCGCCGGCTGCATCAAGGTGTTATTCGAAGAACTACCGAATTTGAAAGAGGTGAGCTAAAGTACGGTGATTTGGAGCGGTGTGAGGCGAAACGGCGATTTTCCAGTGAAATTGCGCGTTTTTGAAGGGATTTTGGACGAATTTGGGGAGATTTTTGGGAGATCTTGGGGGATTTTGGAGAAAATGTGGATTTTCTATTGACTTTTTTGATGAGGTGTGATATAATGAAGAGATAGGCACTTTAAAAACTAGTTTCCAGAAAATGGAGGTGGGAATTTGGAGACTACAAGAATTTTATGGAGCGGGCTGACTGGCAAGACGGGTCGTGAAGCGATGGAGCAGTTAAAATATGTTCCGGGCGCGGAGATTGTGGCGGGAATCAAACGCCACATTTCAGGAGCAGATGACGTCGTTTTGAGCGGCAGTTTGTTCGATGGGGTGAGCTGGCTGAGCTATGACACTGGTCTCTTTGGGATCGGTGGACTAATTGAAGCTGTGAGGAGGCTCGATATTGACGTGATCGTAGATTTTTCGCATCCGGACGTCTTCGCGAAAGTGATTGATCTGGCGGTACGTACGCACACTCCACTAGTGAGTGGAACGTCGGGCTTAAGTAAAAGGCAGATGAAGATGCTTTATGCTGCGACAGAACAAGTACCGATTTTTCGCGGGGGCAACTTCCGCTTCCGTGTGAAGAGATTTATCGATGAGGCAGTCAAGTTAGCGCTGAGCAGCAACGGAGACCTGACGCTATATGAAAGCTTTTACGAAGGCAAGCGCCTACCGAGCGAGACGTCGGAAGTGATTAAACGGAGAATTTATGAAGCAACAGGAAAAACAATCAAAGTTCAATCCTGGGCGAATCTGCCGCGAGAGAACTTGTCTTGCCATTGGGAGCTTGACCCTGGAATCAAGTCGAGGGAAAAGCTCGAATGTCGCACAATTGGTTTTGGTGAGCTGGCAGAAGACGTACTGCGCGTCGCTAAAGTGATGGCGAAGAAGCCGTTCAAAACCGGTGAGTTCTACGACCTCGATGAGTTGTGGGATGAGCTGGTTTCCTACGCAATCTGGTAACGCCGCGACCGTTCCATAACTCAAATGATTACCCCCGCTTAAGAAACTGGCGGGGGCGATTTTATGGTTTGCGAAGCAGAAGATGATAGTGTCAGGATTCATAGATTTTTCCTTCGTTTTGGCTTTCATGAAAGCTCTAACCTTTAGATATTGCGTGGGTCATGATAAGATTTTATCATGAGCAAGCAGATAGTTCCAAGTGAGATTCAACTGGAAAAAGTCACTGAGGAAAGCCGGCAAACCCTTTGGAATTTGTTGCAGTACATGGTATTTGAGACCAGTCCTTCGGGAAATAATGTGGCGGGGCCAGACGGCAGTTTTGAATATAAGCATTTTGATAATTATTTTACAGACGATAATCGAGAAGCTTATCTCATCAAAGCCCCAGACGGCGAATTGATGGGGTTCGTGATGATTAACCAGTATTTACAAAAAGCGCAAAGCGGTCACGCTATCGCTGAATTCTTAATTTTGCCGAGGTTTAGGAAAAACGGCGTAGGTCGAGAGGTGGCAAGGCGGTGTTTCAAGATGCATCCCGGGAATTGGGAAGTTAGTCCAGCAAATGGCAGTGCGTCGGCTTATGGATTCTGGAAGACAATAATTAACGAAATAACAGATAATGATAATCAGCTTGAAGATGGACTGTTTGCGTTTAAGCTATGACAAGAAATTAAACTCGTCAGGATAATCAATCTCGCTGCGTGCCCGGGCGGATAACGAACCTAAAACCTTCCAATTCTGGACTGATCCAACAAGAAATAAAGTGGACTGTTTGTCCACTTTATTTCTTGGCTGGGTCGGCAGGATTCGAACCTGCGAATGCTGGGACCAAAACCCAGTGCCTTACCACTTGGCGACGACCCACTCTGCTATATATTATAGCACAGAAAATCGGTTTTGGGCGAATTTAAGGGTTTTCTAGAAGTGGCGGATGGCTTTTTTCGGATCTTTGGGCGGGGTTTTGCCGTCTTTTTTGGCGGAGGAATCTTTCGGCGGGTCAGATTTAGCGTTGGCCGCTGCGTAACCCGGGAGATGGAATTCAGACTTGGATTGGCCGGATGCTGGTTCGCGCTCAGACGAAGCATGGTTAGCTTTTGAATTAGAGGAGTGAGCAGCGTCTTTACTACTGGAAGACTTGCTCGGGGTTTTCTTACTGTCGCTGGTAGAATCGGCGGAAACCGCGGCATCGCTCGACTTGTTGCGCGGGATTTGAAACTCAGAAGATTTGCGGGATTTGTCAGCAGTTTGATCGGATTTGGTATCGTCGGACTTAAGCGGCGTGGTCTTGGTAGCTGTCTGCTGATGTGAGTTATCCTTGTTGGATGAGCCTTTTTCGAGGCGAGTGGAGTTAGAGGATTTTTTATCACCGAGGGCTTTTTTGGACTTCGATTTCGGAGCTGAGTCTTTAGATTTATCCTCGAGATCGAGGATGGGTTGCAACTTGCCAACATTGGCGAGTTTTTGTTGTTTTTTACTTTTAGAAGTGTCGGGCTTAGAGGTAGGAGAGGGAGACGCGGTCGATTGAGCCGGAGATGCGTGATCGGCATGAGACTTTGAGCGAGATTTCGAGCGGGATTTGGGGCGAGCTGGGGCGGGGGCTTTGGGATCGGCTTTCGGGGCAGACGTAGCTACTCCATCAGCACTAGCAGGCTGCTTCCGATTCGTCTCTTTTCCGCTATCTGGCGCAGCGGAGCCAGCTTTCTGGGACGGTCGAGATTTTTTAGCTTTACTACCCGACTGCGGGACGATTCGTACGACGTCGTTCACGGTACGACGTTTGCTTCGACCGCTAGAGGCCGCGTTGCCGCCCGGAGCAGCAGAGAGCGCGATATCGGGCTTGGGCGCATCGACGATCACGATAGTTTTGACTTTGGGCAAGACGACATAGCGCGACAAACGCCCGCTGAGCACAAAATCGCACGCGAAGACGACAAATCCCAGCACCGTAGTTAAGGCAGCGAGGTCGAGCAGAGCAAACATGAGGGTTTCGAGACCATAAACTTGGTAGTTGAAAAACGGATACGGGTAGCGCAGGATCTCTGCGTTCGAAGCCGAATCGGCTGTAATAATAATCAGCGCGCAATATAATACAATTGGCGCGAGGTAATATAGCGGCTCGACTGGGCGTAAATTTCCCTGCGGCGTGAAGCCAAACCAGATCGCAAGCATCAGCAGCGGGACGAGATAATTGACCAAAATTTGACCGAAACCATGCGCAGATTGTGGCAGGCCGAGCTCGACCGACCAGCTGATACAATTCACTACGAGAATCAGCAGAGCATTCGTAGCCAGCAGTCCGGCGAGGCGCGGAGCGAAATTCCCGGCGGGCTGGGATTGTGGCGAAGACGGTGAGCGATAATGCATCCCGAGCCAAAACGCACATCCCAGCGCATAGAGACTGATCCCGAGCATTACCCAAGTGCTAAACAATCGCCAAGCCGCTACGGACCAGGTGTGAAATTCGGCCATGACGGCGATGGCAGCCAGGGCGCCGAGAAAAATGTGGAGGATGATCGAAAGCAGTTTGCGCGGTAAATGCATATTCTTATTTTACGTCGTTTTGGCTTTTTATACAACTTGCGTCCACTACTCCCGCGACTTCGCTAAGATCAGGGATGTCAGGATCTGGATTGGTGGAAGCGGCTTGAGGGTTTTCGTGGTGCACGCTGCGCGGCGACTTAGTGTCCGTATTTTGGTCAAGGTCAAACTCTGACTTCTCGATCGTGCCGAGATGCTCGAGGTCAGAGACATCTGGGGCAATCACGGTGGACTGGGCAGGTTTTTCCTGCGCAGTAGCAGGAATGGCGACGGTTTTAGTCTCCGACAGTGGAGCCGAGTGAGTGCGGCGTTTCGAGCGAGGTTGAGGCGGACGGGCGATTTTTACCTCGACGGCGGTAGGATCTTCGTCACCCATGAGATAGCGCTCAGGGATCTCGGCTTGGGGCGGATGAGTGGTGGTGCGTTCGAGCTTGGCGCGAACTTTCTGGATACGTCGGTCGTATTCCAGGACGCTAGGCTCTTCGTTCACCGGGATAATCAGCTCCGGCATAGGTGTGGCAGCGAGCAGCTCAAGCTCGCGAACCAAGCGCTGCGCGAGACGATAAGCCTTCTGGCATTTGGCGCTTTTCCAATCGACGCTCCCCGGTACTAAGATGATCGCGGTGGTGGTGCGATCTTTGAATCGAACTTGGACGCCGATCCGACTACAGGTCACTACGGGGTGATGCTCGACCAATTCAGCCGGTTGACGAGCGTCGGGCGGCAATTCCGGCAAAATCTCCTCGATCTCCGCGGAGTGATCACGACCGTGCTTCGCTAGCTGCTGGTGCAATTTAGTCTCGGCCGCATCTTTGAACTTGTCACAGCGCTGGCGTACAGCTCGCCCGGAGACCCGTTTAACTTCGCGCTGGTCGATCATGAAGATAACTTCGGCATGCTCAATTTCCGAAAATGCACAAATGATGGTCTGGTTGAGGCGAATTTGGCCGTCTTTCAGGCTATAACAGAGGTCGCGTGAGCCGGCATTCTGCCAGCGAATGTGCTCGAGGCGAGCTAGTTCCGCGGCACGTTCGCGCTCCAGCGTGGCGAGCTGCTGGCGCAACTGAGCAATTTTTTGACGATGATGGGTTTTGATGTGTTTATAAGAGTGCGCGGTAATTTGATCATGGAAAATCGGGTCGTATTTGAAGCGGATTTTGTCGCGCTCAGCTTCAGAAAAGACATGGCCGGTTTGGCGTTCGCTGCGGCGCATGGCTTTCTCGACCAGACTGGACATGATGAAACGGTCTTGTTTCTCGGAACGCATGAAGAGGATGCGGCTGCAACTCATGACGATCAAAATCAGCGCCAGGACGATGAACCACATACCCCACACTCCTTCCCCACCCAGCATAATCATCAGCCCGAGGGTAAAAATAATCACGGCGAAGACCACAAAAAGTTCGCGCCCTTCGAGAAGTATGCGGTGCCTTTGCGCCAGATTTAGGCGGTTAATCTTGCCCGGGTCGAACTCAAACATATTACCATAATTATAGCACAGATTCGGGGGTAGCGCACGCTGACTTCTGGCCAATTTGGCCTTTGAGCGAGCTAGGAAGTCCGACGGCGATAATCGGCGATGGCAGCAGCGAGCGCTTCGTGGCCGAGGACGGAGCAATGGAATTTGTGCGCTGGCAGACCGCCGAGATAATCCGCGATGTCGGCGGCGGTAATCGCGAGAGCTTGGTCGAGGGTTTTGCCCTTCGCCAGCTCAGAAAGCGCCGAGGTCGAAGCGATGGCACTAGCACAGCCGTAAGTTTTCCATTTAATATCAGCAATAACATCGTCGGTGATGCGCAAATACATCTTCATTTGGTCGCCACAAACTGGATTGCCGACGACTCCTTCAGCGTCATGCGCATAGGCGGCTTCATCTCCCATGAGGAAGTTCTGGGGATCGAGGAAATGTTGCTTGACGATCTCGGTATAGACCCAATCTTGGGGGCCAGTTTTAGGGATAAAAGCGGCAAAATCCGCGGAATTGGTGGATTTGGCGGAATTAGCAGAATTGACAGTTTTAGTAGAATTAGCAGAATTAGTATTGACTTTTTCAGCATTCTGTGATACAATGGTAGGTTGGGGTGTTTTTTGAGTCATTTTTTACCTTTCTGGGGTTTAATCCGAGATTTAATCTGGGGTTTGGTCGGTTTGACCGTGCTCATGCCTTGGAGGCGCTTGATAATGTCTGGTAAAACTTGCATAATATAATCAATGTCAGCCGCAGTAGTATCGAGCCCGAGGGAGAAACGCAGGCTGCTGTGGGCGATTTCGGCGTCGTGGTGGGTGGCCATGAGGACGTGGCTGGGGGCGATGTCGCCCGCGGCGCAGGCCGAGCCAGTGGAGACGGCGATGCTGGCGGCATCGAGATAGAGCTGGATGGATTCGCCCTCGGCAGCTTGGAAGCTAACGTTTAGGATATTGGGCAGAGCGTTGTCCAGCGGTGTATTGACCGAGCTATAAGGTATCTCGGCGAGGATGCGCTGGGCGAGCTGGTCGCGCAATTTAGCGATAGCTTGATATTTGCGGCAACTCCAATGCTCCCAACACCAGCGCGCAGCCTCACCGAAGCCGGCGATCGCGACGGTATTAGACGTGCCGGCGCGGCGCGCCGATTCTTGGTGGCCACCGAGGATGAGGGGCGTAAAAGGCGCGCCGCGCCGCACGTAGAGAGCACCGATGCCGACCGGACCGCCGAGTTTATGCGCGGAAAGCGTGAGATAATCCACGCCCAGCTGACGCACGTCGATATGGATCTTGCCCAAAGCTTGGGTAGCGTCCGAATGGAGGTAAGCTTTCCGCGCAGGCTTTTGGGGTTGATCTCGCGGTCCGGTCGGCGAGGCGTGCTGGAGACGCCGCGCGATGTCGGGGATGGGTTCGAGGGTGCCGAGCTCGTTATTCGCCAGCATTACCGAAACCAGATCGACTGATCTAAGGACAGAGCGCGGGTCGACTCGACCAGTCATATCGACCGGAATAGGCTCGAAATCCGCCGCATAATATTCGGCAGCCTGCAAGACGGAAGGATGTTCGATATTACTCGCGGCGATGCGCTGGCCGGCGAAAATGTGCATGGCGGTATTATTAGCTTCGCTCCCGCCAGAAGTGAAGATGATTTCTTCGGGCTCGGCATGGATGAGGCGGGCAACGTCCGCTCGAGATTGCTCGATGATACACTGCGCGCGATGGCCGGCGCTATGCAGGGCGGAGGCATTGCCAAGGGTGATCTCCATGAGAGCTTGCATTTTTTCGCGCACACTCGGCAGCATAGGCGCCGTGGCGGCATAATCGAGATAACGTATTGAATGCCTCGACTCTTCGGTTGATACTGTTTCAGCGCGCATGAGGGAGGGCGTCCTTGATTTTTGAAATTTCCAGAGCCTCCGAGAGCTCAGCCAGGGCGAGACGCTCGGTCTGCTCGTCATAAACTAGATATTCTGGGCTCATGCCTGGCGCCTTTCGTAGAGTACGATCTCGAAATCCTGATCCTGCTCATGGTGCCGGGAGAGGACTTGGCGGGTGAAATCCGTGCGCTGGAACCGCGGAAAGAAGGTGTCGGCAGGCTGCTCGGCGGCGACTTCCGTGAGATAAATCCGCTCGGCGGCGGGCAAAAAATGACTATAAAGCGACGCGCCGCCAATGATGAATTTTTCGCCAGAAAGGGTCTCGAGATAAGCTTCCAAACTACCGAAATCAGAAAAACTCTGGATACCGGGCGCAGAAACGGGACGATGCGACAGGACGATGTTTTCCCGACCGGGCAAAGCACGACCGATCGAGGCGAAAGTTTTACGCCCCATGACGACGGGGTGGCCCATGGTAGTGCGGCGAAAGAAGGCTTGGTCAGCCGGCAAATGCCAGAGCAAGGCATTGTCACGTCCTAGACCGAAGTCGGAACTGACGCAAGCGATCATGCTGAGATGTTTCATGAGACCTCCTAATGTCTTAATATTAGCCTACTTTCGAGCCAGCGCCAAGCACAAGCTTGAAGGATTATTCGATTTTGAGAATTTTGCCAGTACCGGGCTCGAGATGCAAAAGGCGTTGGTTGCGCGAGCCGCGGAATTTCACAGTCAAGTCGCGCTGGGCGAGGATGAAGGGGCCGTCGATCAGGGCGTCGAGAGTTTTGAGAAATCCCCACTTCGCGCCGCCTTCTTCTTGGAGCTGCTCGTAGGTGTAGCCGCTGAAGCTCCAGATGTTCCAGCCGAGTTCCTCGCGGCACCACTCGGCGATTTCGCGGCACTGCTCGGGTTGTTCGAAGGGCTCGCCGCCGCAGAAAGTGATGCCGGCTTGACCCTTGAAGGTGCGGAGTTTGGCTTTGACTTCGTCGAGATCGACGAGAACGCCGGCGTTGAAATCCCAGGTCTCAGGATTTTGGCAACCCATGCAGCGCCGCTTGCAGCCTTGAGTCCAGAGCACGGCACGCAAGCCATAGCCATTAACGATGTTGTCGTGCTCAAGCGGACCCGAAAGCCTAATCTGCATCGCTTACTTCTTCCCCGTCATGGCCTTGCGGCTCTTTTTGGCCTGTTCACGCTCGGCCTTCTCTTCGACGCTGTAAACACCGTTTTTATTGCAAGCCACATTGTGTTTCACCCGGTCACGCTCTTCGGCTTTTTTGCCGTCGTTCCAGCGCTCAAGGCTACCAACCAGATATCCGGTAATTCTTCGCAGCCTTTCAAAGGGCACGTCGCCTTCTTTCTCGATGCGGCCGCAACTGGGGCAGCGATCACCGTCGATGATGCCGGAATAGCCACAGACGGGGTCGCGATCGACCGGATGGTTGACGGAGCCGTAGCCGATGTTGCTTTCCTTCATTTTACGGATGACGGCTTCGAAGGCTTCGATGTTGTCGCTGGGGTCGCCATCAAGTTCGATGTAAGTGATATGGCCGCCGTTGCAGAGCGTGTGATAGGGGGCTTCGATTTCGATTTTTTCGAAGGCACCAATGGGATAATAAACGGGAACGTGGAAACTATTAGTGTAGTAATCGCGGTCCGTCACGCCTTTGATCGTGCCGTATTCTTTGCGGTCGATTTTGGTGAAGCGGCCAGAAAGCCCTTCTCCTGGAGTGGCAATGAGGCTGAAGTTGAGGTGATATTTCTTGCAATATTCATCGCAGCGTTCGCGCATATGTGTGATGATGTCGAGGCCGAGCTCGCGGGCTTCTTCATCTTCACCGTGGTGGACGCCCAGCATCGCGACTAACGCTTCGGCGAGGCCGATGAAGCCGATGCCGAGGGTGCCATGCTTGATGACGTCGCGCAGCTTGTCATTCATGCCGAGTTTCGAGCTGCCGATCCAGTTGCCTTCACCCATGAGGAAGGGGAAGTTGCGCACATGCTGATTGGCTTGAAATTCGTAGCGCTCGAGCAATTCGCCGGCCACGAGATCCATTTTATCGTCCAATTCTTTGTAAAAGCCAGACCAATCCGCTTCTTTGCGCTCACCGAGACAGATACCGTGCTTGATGCCGAGGCGGACGAGGTTGATTGTGGTGTAGCTGAGGTTGCCGCGGCCAGTAGTGACGCCGTCGCTCTCTGGGAAGATGCTGGAATAGACACGGGTGCGGCAGCCCATGGTAGCGATTTCGCTGCGGTAGTCGCCGGGTTTGTAGCCTTGGAGGTTGAAGGGGGCGTCGATGAAGACGAAATTGGGGAAGAGACGCTTGGCTGAGACTTCCATGCTGCGCTTGAAGAGATCATAGTTGGGGTCTTCGGGATTATAATTGACGCCTTCTTTGACTTTGAAGATTGAGATCGGGAAAATGGGCGTCTCGCCGTGGCCGAGGCCGTTCTCAGTGGCCTGCAAGAGGCACTTGCTGACAAGGCGGCCACTGGGGCTGGTGTCGGTGCCGAAGTTGATGCTGGTGAAAGGCACCTGGGCGCCAGCGCGAGAATGCATGGTGTTGAGATTATGAATGAAGCCTTCCATGGCCTGGAAAGTCTGACGCTCGACGTCTTCGTTGGCGCTTTCGATGACATCTTCGGGGATTTTTAGCTTCTTGAGCGCCGCTTCGTCGCCGTAATGCAAATCTTCCGGCAATTTCACCTTTAGCTCTTTACCGACGAACTTCTCGTACTGTTTGATACCGCGCTGCAGCGCCTTGCGGAAGCTTTTGTCAACGCCGGGCGCCATAGCATAATCAAAATTCGGGATGGACTGACCGCCGTGCTGCTCGTTTTGGTTGGCCTGGAGAATGATCGCGGCGAGGGCGCCATAGCTACCGATGGAATTCGGGGTGCGCAGGTGCCCATGACCGGTGTTGAACCCACCATTCTCGAAGAGCTGCAGCGGGTCCGTCTGGCAGCAGGTCAAAGTCCCGGTGGCGTAGAAGTCAAGGTCGTGGACGTGGATTTCGCCGTTATCGTGCGCAGCGGCATATTCCGGCTTCATCAGGAGCGTCTTGGTGAAGATTTTCGAGCCCTCGGCGCCAAATTGGAGCATTTTGCCCATGGCGGAGTTGCCATCGACGTTGGCATTGCTGCGCTTGACGTCGGAATCCTCGGAAGCGTCAGCGATGGCGATAGTCTTATAAATATTCATCAAGTTGCTCTTGGCTTCGCGGACGCGGTTGCGCTCCTGGCGATAAGTAATATACTCCTTGGCGGTGCGCTTGAAGGCTGATTCCATCAGAACTTGTTCGACGATGTCTTGGATCTGCTCGACACTCGGAGTGCGCTGCTTGATTTCGGCTTCCATGCGCTTGACGGCTTTGTCCGAAAGTTGCTTGGCGCGGTCGCGTTTAAATTCTTCGGTCACTAGGCCGGCCTTAGCAATAGCTTCGGTGATTTTCTCAGGATCGAAGCTGACAATTTCGCCATCACGTTTTACGATTTTTTTGAACATAAAAAATATACCTCCTCATTTGCAATTTCTATGTTATGTTTGTTTTTACTGATATTTTGTAGGGTCGGACGCTATATGTAGCGTCTTGGTACTATTGTATGACACTAGATGTGGGGAGTCAAGCATTGTTTTTGTGTTTATCAAACAATTTTGAGCGGGCTTCCCTGTAAGGTTTTTGGCTTATAGATAAGCGTTTTTGTTGTAAAATTTACATGTTCGGGTTTTTGGATGATTTTTAGCAAGTTCTCCCAGGGGAGGACTAAATGTTGTAAAAAATACAACATTAAGAAAGTTGCAAATTTTGGCTAAAAAAAGCGCCCCAAAGCCAGCAAAATTGCCCCAGTCGAGTGACTGAGGCAACTACTAATCAGTGAGTGGCTTGACTTCGGCGCGCCAGAGATTAAGCATATCGCGCAAACAAGTCTTCATAAAAAAGATGGCTACGATGGCTATAAAAAGTGCTACGGCGTCCTTATCTACGATCAACATATACAGACCATAGATGCACGCTGCGAGATATATGCCGCTGGTGCTCAAGCAGTACATCAATTCTATGGACGCTTTTGCATCGCCGATGCGCCGTTTAACTAACCAATCCGTAAAATGGTTAAAGCTCAGAGTGATGATCACCAGGAACACCAGAATGAGGCAGAACCGGCGGAGTGAAGCCAGTGGATCCTCGAGGTCGAGCTCAAAAAAGATTAGCTGCCAATAAACAGCGCCACCGCAAACAGCGTTCGCCAGCAGACGTACGAAACCCATGCGCAGTAGCCAACGTTGAATCGGACTCAGAGCATGCCATTTCTCGGTAATTTTCATAACATACACCTCCTAATCGCGCGGACGCGCTTGATGGGTTGACGGGTGGCATCCTGGAGAAGCGTCTCGGCTTCGGTTGGCTAACCAACGAGCAAGTAAAGTCGTCAGTGAGCCGTCTCGCGAGGCGAGAGCGAGCAGGACATGTTGCCATTTCGCCAGAAAGATGGCGGAATTGATGAGCAGCGCCATGAATAGCACCACGAGCAGTAAAAAGCTGGTGAGTGGCACCGAAAAGCGTGTCCGCATAATATATACACCTAACGATATACCTAAGGCCAAGATAAATCCGCAATTATTCGGATATAAGGCCAACAAGGTGCGCTGATGCAGCGCATAGCAGTTGACCAAGAGCCAGGCACTCAAACTCGAGAAAGCGAAAGACACCGCCCAGACCAAAGCCAGATAGCTAATAATGACCGCGGCAAAGGTAATAATTAGATTAATCCGCTCGGCGGTCGTCAAATCTTCAGCCATAAGCAAGCTAAGCCGCTCAGAAATGCTCTGCGGCAATAGCTCGGGCAAAGCGAGCATCAGTGTCAGCAGTGCGATACGCACAATCTCAGCAACAAGAACAAAGTGTAAGTAGCCCCCACGCTCGCGGCTATGCTGACGGATGGAACACCAAGCATCGTGATGCAGATCGCGCCAGGCCAGCAAGCGCTGACGGCGACTTTGTTTGCCTTTAGGTTGATTTTGTTTCATAGTTCCCCCTTCCCCACGGTCTCAGGCCGTGGATATGAAAATGACTTACAGTAGTGACCTTGGAATCTAGGATAGATTCCAAATTACGGAGCGTAATTCACCGATTAGCTGGTAAAACCTGCGCAAGGCAGGAGGCTAAGGGAAAACACCCCTTCTCCTTCTATTGTAGCACAGATTGCTGGAAAAGTCAATAGCTAGCGGCGGTTCGTGAAAAATTTATAGGTTTCGGTGATGAGCATAGGGAGGAAGAAAGCGACCAGGGCGACGCCGAGGAGCCAGAGCGCGGGGACGGAAACGACGCCGATGGCGCGAGTGAGCGGGCCGAAGAGGGCGCCGATCTGGAGAAGGATGGCGGCGGCTAGCGCCCAATAGAAGCTGCGGTGGCGCACGGTGAGACGCTGGAAAATCGAAGCGTGGAGGCCGCGGGCGGAGAAAGCGTTGCTCCACTGCATGACGACGAGAGCGGTGAAGGCGAGAGTGTTGGCTTGGCCAGGATCGTGGAGCGCGGCGAGAGCGAGGTAGTAGGTAGCGAGAGTGACTACGGCCATGGTGAAGGCGATTAGCGCCATGCGGCGGATCAGGAGCAGGGAGAGAATGGGCGCGTCTTTGCCCTCGGGCTTCTGGCGCAGAATCTCGGCCTCAGGCGGCTCGAGACCGAGCGGGACGACTAGTAGCGAATCGGTGACGAGATTGACCCAGAGGATTTGGATCGGGGTGAGGAGGTGTCCGCCGGTGAGGATGAGAGCGCCGAGCATGGTGAGGGCTTCGCCGGCGTTAGTGGCGAGGAGATAGCCGAGCATGCGGCGGATATTAGCCAGGACGGTGCGGCTCTCCATGATGGCTTCAGTGATGTTGCGGAAGTTATTGTCCAGCAGGACGATGTCGCCGGCGTCCTGGACAATGCTGGGCGAATCGCCCATGGCAATGCCGACGTGAGCGCTGACTAGGGCGGGGACGTCATTGACGCCGTCGCCGGTCATGGCGCAAATTTCGGTCTGTTTAATAGCTTCGAGGATGCGATATTTGTCTTCCGGCGTGACGCGGGCGAAGACCGTCGTATGGCGAACTAGCATTTCCAGGTCGTCATCGTTAATATTGCCGAGTTTGGAACAGTCGAGGACTTGGGCGAAATCCGTGGCCAGGCCGAGTTCGCGGCCGATAGCGTAAGCGGTGCCGGCATGGTCGCCGGTCACCATCTTGATTTTGACGCCGGAGCGGTTGGCGCGGCGGATGGCAGGCTTGGCTTCGGGGCGAATGGCGTCGGCGACGGCGAACAGCCCGACGAACTGGAAGAGGTCGCGCTTAGCTAGGCGGCCGAGTTCGTTGATTTCGTGGCGGAGGTGGCCGCGGGCGAGAGCGAGGACTTTATACCCCGCATTCGCCAGCTCGATCAGTTTCTTCTCGGCGCGCTCGCGCTCCGCCTCGGACAATTCGGAGCGGGCGAGAATGGTCTCGGGCGCGCCCTTGACCAGGAGGAGATATTCCCCGGCGTCGCCTTCGTAGAGGTTGCCAGAGAGCTTAATATCTTGGTCAAAAGCGTAGGTTCGCAGCGGTTCGAGACGGTCGAGCGGATAGTCCGCAGCACGCAAATGCTCGACCAGGCAAGTGTCGAGCGGGTCGGTCGGCTGGGTAGTGTCGGCGTTTGTCACGGTCTCGACCAGAGTGGCGCCGGCTAGCGTCTCGCGGAAGATCTTGGCCGAGGCGAAGGCCCAGGTGTCTTTCAGCTCGAGACGATTTTCGGTCAAGGTGCCGGTTTTATCGCTGGCGATGGTGGTGACGATGCCGATGGATTCGATAGCCTTGAGTTCTTTGATCAAGGCTTGTTTTTTCGCCATGCGTTTGGCGCAGAGGGCGAGAACAATGGAAATGGCAATAGGTAAGCCTTCGGGGACGGCGGAGACAATCATGGCGAGGGTGAATTTCAGAGCATCGAGCCAGCTAATGCCGTCGATCAGCTGGATGACGAGGGCGACGGCGGCCAGCGCGACCACGACAATGGCGATTTTGATGACTAATTTATCGATTTTTTGGGAAATTGGGCTGCTGGGATCGGCGGAAGTAGCGAGCGAGGCGATGCGACCATATTCGGTTTGGTTGCCAGTGGCGGTGACGACGAATTTGCCGCTGCCGGTGAAGACGAAGGAGCCGGAAAAAACCATGTTGCGTTGTTCGTAGATCTTTTTGGGGCCGGAAATCGCCTTGGCGTCTTTTGCGATGGCGTCGGATTCGCCGGTGAGCATGGACTCGTTGGTGAGGACGCCAGATTCGGTGACGATGCGGCCGTCGGCGGGAATACGATCGCCTTCGCGCAGGAGGACGATATCGCCCGGGACAAGCTCGGAGGCATCAACCGATTCCTCGCGGCCGTCGCGCAGGACGACGACGTTTTGTTGCATGGTGTTTTTCAGCGAGCGCAAAATTCGCTCGGTGGAGAAGCGCTGAACATAATAAACGATGGCATCGGCGGCGATAATGATGAGAATAGTGATGGCCTCGAGCCAATCCTGCTGAATGGCGGAAAGTAGCAACGCGACCAGCAAAATCAGCATGAAAACATCGAGAAAGGGTGCCAGCAGTTTGCGCCAGAGCGGCGTCTCGGCGACCTTGAGCAGGTTGCGGCCGTAGCGCTGGCGACGCTTGCTGACCTCGGACGCGGACAGGCCCAGCGCAGGATCAACCTTAAATTCAGCTACCACCTCCTTGACGGTTTGATTATAATAATCAGCCATAAGGTTATTATACGGGCGAGCTGGAGGTTTGTCTATGGCGGGCAAATGGAAATTGGGCGGAAAAGTCCATGAGGTTTATGGCCTGTGATGAAATTTTGATTTTTTTCAAATAAAAAGTAAGGGCATACCGTTTTGGTATGCCCTTGTTGAAGCAACAAGCCTAATCGATTTCCGCTTGGCGCCGTTTCTGGCCGGAGGTACCGCCGATAGGTAAAACGGTGGACACGCCGCCTTCAAGCCGGCTTTTGACCTTGAGACGACATTCCGTCTCTTCAAATTCAACATTGAGGCAATTGCGCTGCTCTGTGACCGAGAGATACCACCGATTACCTAATTCCAGCCAGGAAAAAGTCTCTTGGCTATGAGCGTGCTCTACTGTCTTTTTGCTGCCAATTTCAGCGGAGAAGCAGAGAACGAGGTGAGTCGCCAAGTCCCCCTGCGCGGCGTAGCTAAGCTTACCTTTCGAATCCTCATAAACGAACGTGGCGTCTTCTAAGTTCAGCGCGCTGACGTTTGATTTCTTATCAATATGAATCAGTTCAGTACAATCAGCCTTATACGTCTCGCCCTGAAGCGTGACAGTTAAGGCAGAACTGGTAAACCCATCGAAACTGGTCTCATATCTGACCTCTAGGGTATTTGCCCCGGTGATCTTGCGAGCGCCATCAAGGTCAATCGCTACCAGATACTTGCCGGTATGAGTGATCTTTTTGCGCTCGTGGAGATCGGAGAACTTCCGTGGTCTCCGGATAAGCTTAGTCGGGATTTCCGCGAGCTGAAGCGTGGCCTCGACCTCTTCCCTTCGGCCAGGCTTCGGATCAGGCTGGTCGGAAGCCTTGACATGATTATCGGAGCTCTTCTTGTTCAGGGACTGATTCTTTGAGACTGGCTTTTGTGGGCCTGCGTCACCCTTAGTATCCGGCGTCGCGGCTTCTTGAGTCTTTTCGACGACTTGTTTGCTGCTCGGGTCATCATTGTCCTCAGCGCGTGCCACACTCGGGAAATTCCCTACTATGAGTCCTACTGCCAATACTGTCGCCATCAATTTGCTGAAAAAATTTTTCTTCATCTTCTTTTCCTCCATTTTCTTTTTCTTTCTTCTTCCCTTTTGGGCATTTTGAGTGAAAAATAATGGAGGGGATTAGACTTAATGCTTATTGTTAATAATATGCTTAAGTATCCCCTCATTACTTATACTTCCATTGTAGCACAGATTGATAAAAAAGTCAATGGTTATTTGCAAAAATCTGTAAAATAGCCATCATTTTGGCGTATTTTACTGAAATTGTAAAGAGGTCAGAGGGATTTTTGGAGGAAAGCGACGACGTCTTGCCAGACTTGGAGTTTGCCGCGTTCGTTGAGGATTTCGTGGCGCATGCCGGGGTAAAGTTTGCTGGTGACGTCGGTGTAGCCGCGTTGATGGAGGAAATTGACGGCTTTCGCGAAATCTTTATGACTGATGAGACAGGGGTCGTCGGCGCCGGAGATGAAGAAAATGGGCAAGTTAGGGTTGGCGACGCGCCAACCGGTCGGGCGGTAGGCGCGGGACATGAGCTGGAAAAGCACGGCGAAGCCATTGAGGGTGAAGGTGAAACCGCTGCGGGGGTCGGCGTCATAGGCCGCGACGACGGTGGGATCGCTCACTACCCAAGAATTGGGGCTGGTGTAAGTGCCGGCGGCGGCAGGGTTGCCGTTCTGGCGGGCGAGCTTGGCGGAGGTTCGGTTATAGCCGGCGAAGGAGAGATTTTGGACGAGATTGCTGCGGTGGCGTTCGCCGAAGAGGAGCCTGAGGAAGGCGACGGCGAAGCGGCCGGCGCTGGCGCCGAAACGTTTGCTGGGTGAGCCGCAGATGATGAGGGCGAAAAGCTCGGAATCATATTGCTGGGCAAAGCAGCGCGCGACGAGTGAGCCCATGGAATGGCCGAGCATGGCGAGAGGTAGCTCCGGAAACTGGGATTTGGCGAAAAGCGTCACTTGGTGAACGTCGGAAATGATGCCGCCCGCGCCGTCGCGATAGAAATAGCCGAGGTCGTCGGGGCTGCGGAGGCTGGCGCCGTGGCCGCGGTGGTCGTGGATGATGACGACGTAGCCCTGCGCGGCGCAGTAGTCCATGAATTCGTGATAACGCTCACGGTATTCGGACATGCCGTGGACGAGCTGGAGTATGGCTTTGGGACGGTCGGGCACGCGCAGGCTGACGCCGAGCTCGAGGCCGTCGTGTTGACTTTTGAGAGTAAATTCGGAGCGTTTAATCATAAGTTTATTATAGCACTGATGTGATACTGGGTGCGGGTTTTGGGAGGAGATGGGGCTGGGGTAGGAGCGAGGAGGCGGGGCCGGCGCGGGAGTGGGGAGACGGCGGGGCTGGGGCAGGATGAGGAAATTTGGCGGTAGAACAAGGCGTAAAAATTTGAATACCCAAGCCGAAGCTCAGGTATTCAAACTGGTCAGGGTGATCGGATTTGAACCGACGACCTCGCAGTCCCGAACCGCGC
>CAZGXB010000003.1:0-36799 GCA_964529615.1 uncultured Candidatus Saccharibacteria bacterium | reverse complement strand
GAGTTAATACGATACTATTGACTTTTTATGTGATGTGTGCTATAATGGAAGGATAAGGTAGTTGTAATAATGAAAAAAGTGCAACCAACTGCGAGAAAAACCGGCCAAGCGCGGCTGAATTTGAGCGTCGTGAACCCGATTTTGGGTGCGGTAGCGGTGATTTTTGGGCTGCTGGAGGTGCCGATCTGGGCTAATGCGAGCGGAATGAAGACCGAGAGCGATGTCGCCGTGGAATGGCAAGATGTGCTGGAAAATGATAAAATTGTAAAGTCGGAGGCGGCAGAAGCGGACGCCTTCGTCAAGCAAGAGCCGCTGGCGGAGCAAAAGACGGAAATTGCGGAGAAAATGGTCGAGGCGGTGCGGCGCAACCTGACGGAATATATTGACTTGCAAGGGGTGGTGGAGCGCTGGGCAGCGAGTATGCCGGGACAAGCGGCGGTGGAAATTTATGACGTGAACTACGGACGAGTAGCCGCGAGCTACCGGGCACAGGTCGTAATGAGTCCGAAATCATTGTATAAATTATTCTATACTTATGACGGCTATGCCCAGATTGATGCTGGGCTGGACGACCCTAATCGGCCGTATCTCGGCGAGTCAACGGTGGGGCGGTGCCTGGACGTGATGATTAGAAATTCGGACAATCCTTGTGCGGAGGCAATGCTGGAGGATCCGGCGCGAGCCGGGCGGGTGGCGACGCTGGTGCGGAATTTAGGGCTGAGCCAGACGGCGGCGAACGGTCTGTCAACTTCTGCGCATGATGTCGCGCGGCTGATGCAGCGTTATCTGGCGCATCCGGAATGGTCGGCGGGGTCGTGGACGAAATTCTTGAATTCGGCGCTGAGCCAGCCAGCGCATCTGCGCAAGGGGCTGCCAAGCGGTTTACGCTCGGCCACGGTCTATAATAAAGCTGGCTTCGGACCGAATGGAGATGGTTATGTCTATAACGACGCGGCGATCGTGGACTTCGCCGGCGGACGACGGTATATCGTGGTAGCGATGACAAAGGGAGCGAACGCGGCGAGCTTGGCTAGTCTGGGGGCGATGCTGGAGCGGGCGGTGGTGTATGGGGGATAGCGCTATTCGTCCAGCAGCGAGATAATCTGGGTGCCGTGCTGCTCGAGGGCGGCGCGAACATCGGGGCGGTCAAGCCAGTCGAAGGCGCTGGTCTTGCCGACGTAGCCGGCTTTCCGGCGCAAAGTGCGGCCGGTGGGGTAGCGATGCTCGGTGTCGCCATAGCCGCCGTCATAAATCCATTCCTCGAGGACAAGGGTGTCGCCGGGCTGACAGTCAAAGTCATTGACGCGGTATTCAAAAGTTTTCTGACCGCTCGCGATGAGGTCGAAATATTCGGAGCTGATCTTTTTGTGGATTTCGCGAGGGGATTGGGAGTGCCCTGCCGAACTAGGCTGGCTTTGGAGACGCTTTAGGTTCGTAAACGTGCCGTCATCATAATTCAGTCCGAGCCTAAGCGCTGCGAGGATCTTCGGGATGAAGGGCTCGATGTTTTCCGGGAGTTCGGTAGGTTTCGCCCAAAGCAAACCGCCACTCTTCTCCGGTTCGCAGACCCGCGGAGTCGCGTCAATTGGCAATTCGGCGGCAAAAATTGTCCGGATATAATTCTCTGTAATATTATGATTGATAAACACTAGGCGAACAGCTGCGGGATCGAGGGTGACGCCGATTTCTTCAGCGGTCTCACGAATGGCGCAAGTTTGGAGAGATTCTCCCGGCTCGAGATGTCCGCTGGCGCTGAAATCATACATGCCGTCCATATAGCCCGTATTCTCACGTAGATGGAGCAGGATTTCTCGCTCTCGGCCTTGTCCGCGTGTCAAAATCATGAAGGCGCAGTTATTTGAAGTGTAGCGCTGGGTCATTTTTTGCCTTTCTTAGCGGATTTGCCGGATTGCTGATTCTTAATCTCTTCGATCTGATCGCGCAGCAGCGCGGCTTGCTCGAAGTCGAGGTTGGCGGCGGCAAGTTGCATTTGCGACTGGAGTTCTTTGATCAAGCTGGGGAATTCTTCCGGCGGGATGCGCTTCAGGTCGAGCTTGGTAGGTTCCTCTTTCTCCGGGATAATGGCGCGCAGGCCGGCGCCGATTTCCTTTTTGACAGAGCGGGGAGTGATGTTGTGCTCGATGTTATATTCCATTTGAATTTCGCGGCGACGGTTGGTCTCGGAAATGGCCTTTTCCATGCTCTCAGTGATGTGGTCGGCGTACATGATGACTTTGCCGTGTTCGTGGCGGGCGGCGCGACCGATGGTCTGGATCAGGGCGCTCTCCGAGCGCAAAAATCCTTCCTTGTCAGCATCGAGAATGGCGACCAGCGAGACTTCAGGGAGGTCGAGCCCCTCGCGCAAGAGGTTGATGCCGATAAGGACATCATAGACTCCAGACCGGAGGTCGCGCAGAATGTCTCCTCGTTCTAGCGTATCGATGTCGGAGTGGATGTAAGCCACTTTGATGTCTCGTTCTTTGAGATAATCAGTCAGGTCCTCGGCCATGCGCTTGGTCAAAGTCGTGACCAGGGTGCGCTGATTTTTCGCGATGCGATTCTCGATCTCGCTGATGAGATTTTCGATCTGGCCTTCGCTGCCACGCACCTCGATCTCCGGATCGAGGAGGCCAGTAGGTCGAATGACCTGCTGGGCGGGCTCGGGCGAGTTTTCTAACTCGTACGAGCCCGGCGTGGCAGAGACGTAGATGGCCTGAGAAATGTGCTTTTGGAACTCGGGGAAAGTCAGGGGGCGATTATCCAGCGCACTGGGCAGGCGGAAGCCATATTCGACGAGGGTGGACTTGCGCGCATGGTCGCCATTATACATGCCGCGGACTTGGGGCAAGGTCATATGACTTTCGTCCACCAGAAGCAAGAAATCTTTGGGAAAGAAATCCAGCAAAGTCGCCGGCGGCTGACCGGGACGACGACCGTCGAGATGACGCGAATAGTTCTCAATACCCTTGACGAAGCCGGTTTCACGCAGCATTTCGAGGTCATATTTCGTGCGCTGACTGAGGCGCTGAGCTTCGAGCAGTTTATCGTGACGCTCGAGATATTTCAGGCGCTCGTGGTATTCATGTTCAATACCGACGATGGCGCGCTCGAGCTGATCCTTAGGCGTGGCGTAGTGCGTATTCGGGAAAATATGGATGCGGTCGGGCTTTTCGCGAGTCTCAGCCGTCAGCGGATCGATGATGCGGACTTCCTCTAGTGTGTCGAAGGCAAATTCAAAACGATAAGCCCATTCCCCACTGGCGGGAAAGAGGTCAACGGTGTCGCCATGGACACGGAAATTGCCGCGCTCGAAGGCCAGATCATTGCGATGATATTGCATGGCGACGAGATAGATGAGGAAATTTTGCTGGCTGAGCGAACTGGCGGCCTGGGTCAACGAATCGACGAGGAGCTTCGGCGAGAAAATCCCGCCGTCGTTATCGCTATTTCCCAGATCGCCCCACCAATTGCTCGAGCCGGCAATGCGCCAGCGACCGTCGATTTTGACCAAGGGCAGGGACATCTCGGTATAATGATCCGGCGAGCCGATACCATAGATGCAAGAGACGGAAGCCACCACGATCGTATCGGGACGGGTGAGCAAGGCGACGGTGGCGGCGTGGCGCAGGCGGTCGATTTCTTCGTTGATGGCGGAGTCCTTTTCGATGTATGTATCGGTCGAGGCGATATAAGCTTCTGGTTGATAATAATCAAAATAACTGACGAAATAATGAACTTCGTTCTTCGGGAAGAACTCGCGAAACTCAGCATAAAGCTGGGCGGCGAGAGTCTTATTATGCGCCAAAATCAGGGTAGGTTTCTGGACATTTTGGATAATATTGGCCATGGTAAAAGTCTTCCCGGAGCCGGTGACACCGAGCAAAGTCTGTTCACGCACACCAGCTTTCAGCCCTTCGGTCAATTGCTTGATCGCGAAAGGTTGGTCGCCGGTGGGCTGGTATTTCGAGACTAATTCGAATTTGGGCATAGATATATTATACCTTAATTTGCGAGATTTTACATATCTGGGCTAAGAGTCAAAATCCCATACCGCTGAAAAAGGTAGCACAGAGTGTGCTACCTTCTGTAAAACTGATATTCCTAATTGTTATGGCATAGAAAAGCAGCCGTGATGAGGCTGCTTTTGGAGGGTTAGTCATACAATCCATACGACGTTATTTGACGCCGTACTTTTGATTCGCTTCAGCATAAATGTCTTCATCATGCTTAATCCAGGCTTCGACCAGCGCAAGTTCATCTTTTTGAAAATAATAATAGAACTGCCGGCGGTGAGGATGCTTCGGATTCAAGGCGTTGGTTGCCAAAAAATAAAATTTATACCGCGTACCTGGAACAAGATAGCGACGCCTAGAATAACCGAATTTGTCACCATGGTCTATTAGAGCATTCCCGATTTTTTCTGCTCGCTCTCGCAGACTCTCAAAATCGGGTGCTACCTCTTCTTTCACGCCTTCTTCGCAGTCTTCGCTTTCTTCGTCCTTCATGGTAATTTTCATGCCTTTTTCATCACTGAAAATTTCACAGTCACAGCCAATCCTCTGCAGGATGACTAACATTTGTTCGTATTTCTTCATTCTTATTCCCCCTTTTGAATAGTCAAAGACCACTTTCTACAAAATAGCCTTATTTCTATTCAAAAGAGTGAAAGACTAACCGTAAAGTACGTATAATCTTTCATGAAGTGCGTCTTCATTTGCTATATATCTCTATTGTAGCATACTTCGTCAAAAAAGTCAATGTTAATTTTGACAAAACACATGAATTACGATATATTTTGCAAGTTTTGGCTTTATTTCGTAAGGTTTTTAGGATAATTTTATGGTTTTGCAATGATTTTAACATGATTCTCCCGAAATCTATTGACATTTTCAAGCATGTGTGCTATAATGGTAGATGAAGCTAATGATTTCTGAGGGATACGCTAGTACATTGAGAATATGATATTTTGATGTGGCTAGTGTGGATTCTCGGAGATTGTTCAAGGTTTTCTAGAAAAGGGGGATAAAAAATGGTAAAGAGAATCGTAAGATGTGAAATCGTGTTTTTTGGGCTGTTTATATTAATGGTGTGCGCAAGGCCCGCGAGATGGCTGGATCATTTCAGGAGCGAATCGGGCATAACGATCGTACGGCTCAAAGATGCACCAGTCCGTTCGGAGCGCTTACCAAGAGGATTCTTCGAGGTTCAGTCGGCATTAGTGGACGAATCTAGAAACAGCGGAGCAAAAGTACAATGCACTTCGGCTGCGTGGCAATCCAGAAAGTTTCATGTCAAAACGGAAATATCCACCCGCAACTTAGCGGGAGAGGAACTGACTTGCTATTTAGACGTCGGCGATAGCGCGAATCTGGCGACTGAGGTGCAAATAATTCTCGATTCACTGACGATAAATGGCGAAAAAGCCGACAGCTTGAGCGCCATTGTGAGCAGCAGAGGCACAGCTCGCTTCTGGTGCATGAAAATAGCGGTTCCGGAGGAGGACAGCAAAATTAGCCTGGAGTATGATATTAAGACTGCGGTCTTAAAATTCGGCTATAACCGTATATGGGTCGATACATGCGTAGTGGATCTCCGGGGATGCTCTGAGGAGGGAGAGACTACACTCCAGATTGACGTCGGGGATATCACACTGCTTTATATCCTTTTTGCGATCGGACTCGCATTGCTCATAGCAATCTTGCGCAAGATAGACGGCTAGATCATCAAATTCCAAAGGCGCGGCTTCGGTTGCGCCTTTTTGATAGGAGGATTTAGTCAAAAAACAAGAAAATGAATTTGTCATGCGAATGTCACTTTCGTGCGCTAAAATCGGAGATATAATCTAAAAAAGGACAGAATGCGGACATGAAAATACTAGAAGTGAAGCACCTCTGCAAGATCTATGGCAAGGGCGAAAACGTGGTGAATGCGGTGGACGACGTGAGTTTTTCGATCGACGAGGGGGAGTTCGTGGCGATCGTGGGGGCGAGTGGCTCGGGGAAATCGACGCTACTACACCTGCTCGGGGGCGTGGATCGGCCGACCAGCGGAAAAGTTTTGATCGACGGGCGGGACATCTATAAAATGTCGGACGATGCCCTGGCGATTTTCCGGCGGCGGCAAATTGGGATTATTTATCAATTTTATAACCTGATCCCGATCCTGGATGTGCGAGAAAATATCACTTTGCCGCAAGATCTGGACGGGAAGCCGGTGAACGAGAAGCGGCTGAAGGAGTTGATCGAGATTCTGGGACTGGAGGAGCGGGTGGAACACCTGCCGAATCAGCTCTCGGGCGGGCAACAGCAGCGCGTCTCGATCGGGCGGGCGCTGATCAATGACCCGGCGATCATCCTGGCGGACGAGCCGACTGGGAACCTCGACTCGAAAGCGGGCGATGAGATTGTTTCGCTGCTGAAGCTGTCGAATCAGAAATACCACCAGACGATCGTGGTGATTACGCACGATCTAGAAATCGCGAAACAGGCCGACCGAGTGATTACGTTTGAAGACGGGCGGATTGCGAAAGATGAGCGGATCTAAGGGGCGGAGGAGGAAAGCATGAGAGTTTTACAACGCCTGACAATGGAAAATTTGCGCAAAAATCGGCGACGGACGCTAGTGACGATCCTAGGGGTGGTGCTGGCTTCGGCGTTGATTCTGGCGGTGGCGGGGATGGTGACGAGCTTCCAGCAGATGATGGTGAATTATGCGCGGGCGGACGTGGGAGATTATCATGACATGTACGAAAACGTGCCGGCGGAAGGTCTGCAATACATCGAGAATAATAATTACGTCGAAAGTTATTTCTATTCCGAGCCGGTGACGAAAGAGAGCGTGGATGAAGAGGCTTATAACTTCTACCAGGAAGATTATTTGCATGCGCCGTATGACCAGGAAATGTACCAGAAGCTGGAAAGTTTGCCGGAGAAGCGAGCGGGGGCGGAGTATAATATTTTCGTGCGCTACAAAGAGCCGAAAGATTATGCGGCGGCGGAGGAAAATATTTTGCAAACGCTGATGAGCGAGACGGGGCGCGACATTAACGTGCGGACGAATAGCGAACTGCTGCGCTACGAGGGGATGGTGATGGCGGACGCGGCGCTGGCTTCGCTGTATTCGATCGCGACAATCGTAATTGGGATTATCGTGGTGACGAGTGTGTTCGTCATTCGCAATAGTTTCAGCATTTCGGCGACGGAGCGGGCACGGCAATTCGGGATGCTGGCGAGTATCGGAGCGACGCCGCGGCAGATTCGGCACAGCGTGATCTTCGAGGGAATCGTGATCGCGGGCGTGGGGATTCCGCTGGGGATGCTCTGCGGGACGCTGGCCGTGGTGATTTTGGTGGCGGTGGTGAATGGTTTGCTGGGAGACATGATTTTGTCGCCGGTGGAGTTCGCCATGCCGCTGTGGGTGTTTGGCGTGACGATCGTTCTGGGTCTCACGACAGTGCTGCTGGCGAGCTTGATGCCGGCGATCCGGGCGGGACGAATGTCGCCGATTGAAGCCATCCGCGGCAACCAGGACACGAAAATTAAACCGAAGAAACTGCATAGTTCGAAATTGGTACACAAAATGTTCGGCATTGGCGGCGTGATTGCGGACAAAAATATTAAGCGCAGTCGCAAAAAATATCGCACGACCGTGATTTCGATCGTGATTTCCGTGGCGACTTTCATCGGGCTGTCAAGCTTCATGGGCTACGGCGAGAAGACAATGGATCTACAATTTTACGATGCGGGTTATGATTTCGTGCTAGGCAATGCGCCGCGAGAACTTTGTGACGACGTGGTGCAGAAATTCGGAATTAAGGATTACGCATATTACTGGGCGGCGAAAACGACGAATAGCGACGTCGTGGTGATGGATCAGAAGTCATTTGAGGAATTCGCGAAGTCGCTGCATATTTACGCTAAAGATTACAGCAAAGTGGCGATCATGAATGATTATACGTTGACGATGAAGGAAGACGGGACTTATGCCGTCGAACGCAATTCCGACATCGAAGAGGGGCAAAATTATACGTCAGAAGTTTACACCAAGACTAAAAAGGACGGAACGGTGGATGAATCTTCACTGCGCCAAGTCGATCTCCCAATTACGAAAGTGACGGATAGTTCCCCACTGGGCTTCAATGGCTTGCCCGGAATCTATGTGGCGGAAAATTATTATCAGCGCGATAAGCTGCAGCCGCTGTTTGAGTTCACCACGATGTATGCCAAGGATTTGGATGACGTGGCCGCGGCGACGAGCTACACGGAAGAGCTTGCGAAAAGTAATCCAGCGTACGAAGGCATTTTCGTGAAGGATATGGCGGAGATGCTGGAACAGCAGCGCCGACTGTATCTGCTGATTGCGATTTTTCTCTATGGATTTGTGATCGTGGTGATGCTAATCGGGATTACTAATATTTTCAACACGATTACGACCAATATTGCGCTACGGAGCAAGGAATTCGCCATGCTGAAATCGGTAGGGATGACGAGTCGCGAGTTTAATCGCATGGTACGGCTAGAGAGTTTGATGTATAGCGGGAAGGCGCTGATCATTGGGCTGCCACTGGGAGTTTTGCTATCCTTCGGCTTCTATAAAGCGCTGACGAATTCGATTGATTTCGGGTTCATTATGCCGTGGGGAGCGATCGCGATTGCGATTCTGGCCGTGGCGTTGCTGATCTGGGTGATTATGTCGTATTCGGTGAAGCAGGTGGAGAAGCAAAATATCATTGAGGCGATCCGGGATGAGAATATCTAGCAATAGTATATAATATATAGTATGTTAGCAAAGATTCTACTGGTCGAGGACAATCCGCTGACGGCGAAGGGCTTGCAATATCTGCTCGAGCGAGAGAAATATCAAGTCGAGACGATAGCGGAGGCGAGAGCGGCGCAGGCGGCAGTGCTAGACGGAGTGGATTTGATTCTGCTGGACGTGGCACTGCCGGACGGGGACGGATTTAGCCTGGCGAAACAGTTTAAGGCCGAGCGGCCGGAGATCCCGATCATCTTCTTGACGGCGAAAGATGAGGCGGAAAATATCATTCGTGGCTTGGAGCTGGGGGCGGATGATTATATCGTGAAGCCATTTCATAACCGCGAATTGCTGCTGCGCATTCAGAAGACTTTGCGCCAGACGAATCGCGCGGCGGCGAACCTGAGCTTCGAGGACATCGAGCTGGATCTAGAGAATCACAGTGCGGAAGTGAATGGCCGTGTGGTCGCGCTGACGGCGCTGGAATATAAAATTCTGCACAGTCTGATGGAGACGCCGGAAAAAATCGTGACGCGGGAGAAGTTGCTCGACGAAATTTGGGCGGCGTCGGGTAAAATCGTGAACGACAATACGATTTCGGTGTATGTGAAACGCTTGCGGCAGAAAATCGGCAACGAGCGGATCGCGACGGTGAAAAATTTGGGTTATCGCTTGGTGCGGAAGGCGCCGGAAAATGTGGCGTAGGCTGAAGCGAGTCGCCCTGCCAATCCTCTTGGTAGGCGGAGGCGCGGGACTCTTAGCGTTTAGCGCGATGCAAATTGACCTGGCGAAATACCGCCAAGCAGCGAACCAAGAATGGGCGGCAATGATCGGAGCGGCGGCGGAAGAAGTGCCGGAAGCGGAGATCGCGAGAGTGATGCGGGGATTACAGGACGGCGTGGAGGATGAACAGCGGGCGAAGGGCGAGGAGATCTTGCACAAATACGGCTATACCGATAGGGATTTCGCGACGAATAGTAGTGCGAATTTGGCACGCGACTGCGCGAAAACTTTTGCCCTGACGCTGGGGATAGTTTTGCTAGCGCTGGGCGGATATTTTGGTTGGCAGGACTGGCGGCGAGCGCGAAAAGTGCGCGACTTGGTGCGATATTTGCAGGATTTGAGCCATAAAATTTATGATTTAAAGCTGGAGAAGAATACTGAGGGTGAACTTTCGATCCTAACGAACGAATTATACAAAATCACGGTGCTACTGAAGGAGGCGGCGGAGAATAATCGCAAGTTAGCGGAGAATCTAGAGACGGCGCTGGCGGACATTTCGCACCAGCTACGCACGCCACTGACTTCGCTGCAAATCATGGTGGATAGTATCTATGACGACCCGGAAATGCCGGCGGAGGTGCGGCAAGATTTCTTGCGCTCGATCAGCCAACAGATCGAAACTATGTCCGGGCTAGTATCGACCTTGCTACATCTGGCGCGGCTGGATAACGGTTCGCTGAAAATGCAGCGCGAGGAAGTAGTTGTGGGTGAGTTATTGGAGCGTGTGCGGCAGAATTTGGCGGCGTTGGCAGACCTAGAGAATGTGGCGATCGAGCTGAGTGGAGATTTAGAAGCAAAAGTCGAGCTGGATGCGCGCTGGCAAGGCGAAGCGCTGACCAATATTGTGAAAAACGCCCTGGAGCATAGCCGGAGTGGCGCGAAAGTCGAAGTGAGCGTGTCGGATTGTCCGCTATTCCTGCGGATAGACATTATCGACACAGGAGAAGGCATGTCGCTGCACGACCAGAAACGGATTTTCGAAAGGTTTTATCGGGCGCCCGGCTCGCAGAAAAATAGTATTGGCATTGGATTGGCCTTCGCCAAAGCAGTGATTACGGCGGATGACGGGCAGGTGACGGTGGATTCGAAATTGGGCGAAGGGACGAAATTCACGGTGAGATATTTTAAGTAAAAAAGTATTTGGCAATTTTTGCTATATCTTGTTAAATTTTATCATTTTTTCTTTCATGGATATTTTACCCACCACATATCCGTATGCTTCAGCTTCCTTTTTGTAGGTCAGAAAGGAATGGTCGATGTCAAATCCTAAAATATTTTTAATTTCTTTGTAAGATAAGTTATAACTAGCTTGATTATTCGCTTTTAAGTATTTCCATAATGGTTCGTATTTGCTCATTCCTAATACCTTTTGAAATTACGTTTCTCGATTAATTTTCGATACGAGTTATCGTAATTTATGCTTCACTTTATCTTTTTAATCGGATGTCGGATGACAGTCTTCAACTTACTCGGGCTGCACCTTCTCGGGTTGCTGAGATAAATTTCGTGGTGATAACGCGGGTTCTCGATGTCTAGTTCATAACCATTTTCCGTCATATACTGATGCATTAAAGCGATGGTCTGGGGTTCGTCATCATAACTGCCGAGATGCATAGATTGAACACAGGGACCTTCGTCATAGGTCAAAAACTCCACTTTAGAAAAGTCTTGGTGCTTTTTCTGGGTTGCTGTTTCGATAGCCCAGTCGAAATCGGCCGGCGTGACGAAATCCGGCAAGCGAATAAGGGAAATAAAATGAAACGCGTCTTTATGATGATAATCAATGCCGGTTTTGCAACCGGGCTGCCACCAAAAACCTTCCAGCGGCGGCACAACATAGTCAAAATACCCGGCAATTTTATGCTCGGTCTTCTTACTCATTTTGATAGTGTAAGCAATAGCGTATAGCAGGCCGATGGAGTTTTTATATTCGCCATCCTCGGCATTAGGATTTCCCTGGCCTCTGACGGCGAGATATTGCATGGGCGGAATTTGGATGATGCTGGGTTGATTTTTCGGCAGGTAAAATTCGGGATAGGCCTTTTTGAAATCAAGTTTTTTCGAGGCGGCGGATTGCAGCGCGGTTTGAGCGGTTTGAGCGGTTGGGGAACTTTTGATCATTTGCTCTATTATAGCACGATGATGAGTGGCGAGGAGGAGACTGTGATATAATCGGGGGAAGATGATTTGGTTGCCAGTAGTCGGACATTATGCGGATGCGGACGTGTATGCTGCGATTTTGGCTTATGCGGATCTTTTGAACCAGCAGAATAAACCGGCGAAGGTTTATATCCCGATGGCACCGAATTATAGTGTGCCGGAGGAGCTGCGTTTGCCGGAGCGGGAAAATCCGGAATTTGAGTTTGCTCCGGGAGATCAGGCGATTATTCTGGATGTGTCCAACCCGGAAGCGATTCACCGTTTTGTCTCTAGTGAGCAGATTTTAGAACTGATTGACCATCATTTTGGGTTCGAGGATTATTGGCGGCGTGAGATTGGTAAACGAGCGATTTTTGAGCCGATTGGAGCGGTGGCGACCGCGATCTTTGAGCGGTGGGACGAATGTTGGGATTATGAAAAAATGCCGAAGCCGATTGCGAAATTGCTGCTGGCGGCGATTTTGGACAATACGCTCAACTTCAGCGCAGAGACGACGACCGAACGCGACCGGGTAGCGGCGGAGAAATTAGCAGAGATGATTGGTGAAAGATTGGCAGATTTCGTGAGTTGGTATTTTTCGGCAGTGAGCGAGACCGTCCTGCATAGCCCCGAAGAGGCGGTTTTCGCGGACAATAAACTACTCGGCGATTTGGGGGCTTATCAACTGACTCTGTGGGATGCGCGAGAAATATTGGACAGCTTGGATGCACTGCGCGGGAAGTTTGACCAGATTTCGCCGGAGTGGTTCCTGAATGTGATTAGTATTTCTGAAGGGCGGAGTTATATTTTCGTGAGCTCGGAGGCGATGGCGGAAAAATTAGGACGAATGCTCGAGATGGGGGAGGCGAAGGATAAGATGTTGATTCCGAAGCGAATGTATCTGCGGAAGGAGATTTTGAGATTGATAGCATAAAAATACCCCGGTTGCACCGAGGTATTTCACAAAGAACAATTTAGAATACTGACCATCAGTCATACAGCGCGACATAATCTGTTAATAATTTCTGCGCATTGCCGCCGCAGCCGCCGAATACCATATCAGGGTAATCGTTGATAGCCTGACGCACCGCCGGAATGCGAGACTCGCGATATTCCAAAATATTTCGGACAATTTCGGTATAGGACATCTTTCGGATGTCGCCGATTTTGTGGACTTTGGGATCACCCATACCGAACCAGCCACAAGATAGGCCAGTGAACTCATCCACCGTCACGATATTGCGGTTGTTGATATGGATGGCACCGATTGTTGCTGGGCAAGTCGGCATTTCGTAGCTGATACCGAAGCGCTGCTCAATCTGCTGATACAGAGTACGAAGTTCGTGGTCATGGAGCTTGTGCTGCTCGTAGTAATCACCGCTCGAATGTCCGGCGTGCTCTAACTCACCGATAAGCGGGAAGATGCCATATTTCAGACACTCACCGACTAAGTCAACCAGTTCGTCAAGATTATCCCGCTCCGGCACGATTGAGGCCGCCACACCAGTAAAGTTCTCACCGGTGCGTTCGATATGCCACTGATTGAGATATCTCGCCAAATTCCGCAAGTGAAAACGGTTTCTGAGATGTTCGGCGGCACGTTCCGGGCCAACGCCCAGCATATCGGCAACCAACTCCGGTTTATTGCTGTTATACTGGACCATCACGCACAGCCTGCCATGCTTCAGCTCTTCCTCCAACTCATCATCCCACACAATACCATTGGTAAAGATTGACCAGCTGAAGTTCGTAGGTTTCGTGCTGCGCAGAAGCGATTTTAACTTCGTCATATTATGCGCGACGGTCGGCTCGCCTAAGCCACAGATAAAACCGGCATTAACTCCGCCAGCTGGAGTACCGAGATGGTTCTCGGTACTCCAGCTCAAGTGCCGGCGATTGAGCTCCTCAGCTAAGCTACAAACGGCATAGAGATCAAGGTCTGCTGGCTCGTCCAGATCGCAACAGGCACTATCGCAGCGTGGGCACATAGCGTTGCAGACGGAGCCAAGTTGGACATCCAGCATAAAAAGGTCAGTTTTGGCGCACTTCATTGCGAGCTCGGTGCGATCAGGGCTCCAAGGTAGGTAAATCGGGAAATTAGCCATATTCTATTCCTCCTTCAAAAAAATTAAACAACGACTATAGAGAGCTAAATTGTTTTCTCCCTAAGTAATAGTTTTAATTATATCATCAAGTGCACAATCTGCCAACTGTCTGCGATCAAAAAAATATAACGTCTTAGCAATGCTCACCCTCAAGCTTGGTCAAATCGCCTTCAAGCACTTTTACGCCAAAAGATTGTAATTCTTCGTTGATGTAAGGCTGGTCGGGAAGCGGGTTCAGACAATAAATCGGCTTGTCGAAATACTGCGCCACAAACATTTCGCAAAAGCTATTGGCGCCGATATAATTCTCAATACCATTTTTTGTGTAATTGCAGACCAGCACGGCATCAGCTTCGCGTATTTTGTCGGTATGTTTATGACAAGAGTCGGTGTCAATTTTGGCCTGAATTGGATCGAAGTCATCCTGCTCGGCGAGACGATTAATCACTCCGTTGGGCAACAAAACTTCGTGGCCGGCTTTTTCTAGCTGTTCGGCGATTTGGCGAACTTCGTCGCCGAAACTCAAGCTACAACAAATACAAATTTTCATTTTACCTCCAAATTTTTGAGTAATGGTATTAATATTGATTGATAATTTCGAGCGGCGCGGTCAAATTATTCCGAACATTGCCGATAGCGCCAAGCATCAAGGGCTGATTGCGAATTTCGGATTTCATAGCCAAAATTTCTTCATAAGAAAACCATTTCACATCGAGAATTTCGGTTTCGTCAATCGTAATGTCTTCGCGTATAAGTTTTGCGCTAAAAATAACCGATACGAATAAATCATTCTCCGAAACACGATTGCCGATTTGGCAAATCTTGACTGGCTCGACGTCGCAGCCGGTCTCTTCTTTGGCCTCGCGCTTCGCAGCCTCGATAAGAGTTTCGCCCGGATCCAAATGCCCGGCCGGCAGGTTCCACTTCCCGCGGCAACTAGCTTTAGCTTCTTGGACTAAGAGATATTTGCCGTCTTTTTCGATCACACAGCCGACGATAATATTAATCCTAGAACTCATAGCTCGCCAAGACCTTTCCGTCACAGTCGCGAATTTCGGCTTTGGCATGCGCGAGATAATAGCACTTGAAGCTGGGGTTGTCGAGAGTATAGCCGGCTTCCTCCGCCCAGTCGAATTCGTCGATAATAGCTTGCTTCGCCGCCGAGTTATCGCTATCATCCACAGCCTCGCAAAAAATACGCAACCAATCGTCCTTCTCGGGATTGTAAGCTACGATACAAATCTGATTGTTCGCGGCTAGCTGTTGCGCGACGTCTTTTTCGGCGTGCGTCAGTATGTAGATTTTATGGTCAAACTTAACCGGTTCGCCGAACGGGCGGCAACTAACTGCGTTGGCATTTCTCGTAGCGAGAAAGTTCACTTCGAGAGCTTTGAGGTAGTGATAAACTTCTTCCATATGACTGTTCCTTAAATTATTTTACCTAATCTTCCCTCTTGGAGCCTATGAGCTCGAGAAAGGCTACTTCGTCAATGATGGGAATTTCCAGCTTTTCGGCTTTGGTGGTTTTGGCTTTGCCGGGTTTGGCGCCGACGATGAGGGCGGTGGTGGATTTCGTCACGCTCTTGGTGACAGTGGCGCCGAGCTCGCGGAGTTTGTCTTCGGCGGCTTCGCGATCCATGCTGTCGAGCGTACCGCTGACGATATAGCTTTTACCAAAAAGTGGCAGAGAAGTCTTATCTTCGTGGATGGGTTGGACGCCGAGCGCGCGCAGGTCAGCGAGAAGCTTAAGATTGTCCTCGTCGGCGAAGTAGGCGAGGATGGACTCGGCGACGACTTGGCCGACGTCGGGTAGATCCATCAGCTGTTCTTCGCTGGCTTCGGCTAGCTTTTCCAGGCTACCAAAGCCGTCCGCCAGCGTGACTGCCGTCTGGGCGCCGACGTGACGAATACCGAGCGCAGTAATGAACTTATTGAGCTGGGGACGCTTGGAATTATGGATAGCCTCGACCAATTTGCGCGCCGAGAGTCGCCCAAAACGCTCGAGCTGCGTCAGCTGTTTCTCGTCCAGGCGATAAAGGTCGGCGATGCTTTTCACGAGGCCGGCATCAACCAGGGCTTCGACGTTTTTCTCGCCGAGACCGTCGATATTGAGCGCCGGTTTCGAAGCGTAATATTCGAGACTGCGCTTCAAGACGAGATCGGCGTTTTCGCCCTTAACGCGGTAAACAACTTCGCCTTCGGGACGCTCAAATTCGAGCTCGGGATATTGGCGATGCAAAGCCTCAACGTAATCAAATTTCTGCTCGTCGCCAGTGCGCAGCTCGGTGAGGACTTTTTTGATCTGGGGGATAATGTCGCCGGCTTTATAAATAATCACGGTGTCGCCGACGCGGACGTCAAGCCGGTCGATCTCATCGGCGTTGTGGAGGCTAGCGTGGCGCACCGTACTGCCGGCCACGACCACCGGGTCAAGAATAGCGACCGGCGTAGCGGCGCCGGTGCGGCCGATCGAGATGACGATGTCGCGCACGCGGGTGGTACTTTCCTCCGCCGGAAACTTGAAAGCAACGGCGCCGCGGGGTGTTTTTCCAACGATCCCGAGTTTTTGATAAACTCGGCGATCGTTCACTTTGATTACCATGCCGTCGGTATTGAAAGGCAGAGCTTGGCGCGAGGTCTCCAGCTGTTTAATCTCCCCAAAAACCGTTTTCTCTTGACTTTTTGCGCCATCTGTGCTACAATTAGAAGATAGGGTATTCTCTAAGCACGAAAACACCTTTTCTTCCCCGCTGGTGCGAAAACCCAGCTCGCGCAGCTTGGCATACGCCGCACTATTAGTCTCGAGATTGGGCTCGACCAAATCATAAGCCATGAATTTCAACTTGCGGCTAGCTGCGACCTTAGGATCAAGCTGACGAATGCTACCGGCGGCGAGGTTGCGCGGATTAGCAAAGGGCTTGCTATGAGATTTTTTCTGCTGGGCGTTTAATTCTGCGAAATCTTTTTTGAAAATGACGATTTCGCCGCGGACTTCGACATGACCTTTTTCCGGAATACTGAGGGGGACATTTTCGATCGTGCGGACGTTCATGGTGACATTTTCGCCGACCAAGCCATCGCCGCGGGTGACCGCTAAATTCAGAAGGCCGTCGTCATAATGCAGGGCGCAGGCCAAGCCGTCCATTTTAATATCGGTGAAAAATTCATTGACTTTGCCGCCGGGGATTAACTTCTCAATACTAGCCAGCCAGCCGCGCACTTCGTCTTCGGAAAAGACATCGGCCAGCGAAATCATGCGACTTTGGTGGGTGATTTTTTCGAACTTGTCCAGCGGTTTGCCGGCGACGCGCTGAGTGGGCGAGTCGGGAGTGATGAGGTCGGGATATTGCTTTTCGAGCTCAGAAAGTTCATGCTTCAGAGAGTCGGCGGCGGCCTCGGACATGGTGGACTCGTCTAACACATGATAGTGGTAGCGGTAATCATTAATCAATTCGCGTAGTTTGTGGATGCGTTTCTCGGCTTCGGCATGGGTGATGGTCATGTTTATGATTTCCTTTTGGCTTTGGTTTGTGACTTGAGTTTGGCTTTAGTCTTGGGCTGGGCATTAGGCTTAGTCTTGACTTTATGCGGCTTGAACTTGGGGCGCAGGGGCAAATCGGAGACGGTTTTATGATCGAGCTGCAGCATCCAGCGATAATATTGATAGAGATAAGTCGTCAGATAGATAAAGGCGAAACAAGTCGTCATGACCAAGCAGAAAGGCACGATCGGCGTACCACCCAACCAAGTCCAGGCCGATTTCAGCCCGAGATCGACCCAGATAATCGGCAGCATAATGATTACATAGATCAGCGCGATGACGATGAGGAGGTAAATGAGGCGGATAATGAGGCGGATGCGACGCCCGGCCATGAGATCGGAGGCGGCGAAGATGGCTTGGAAGGGATACATGCCCGGAGTGGTGACGGCAATAAGGGCAATGATAGAGCTGGAGAGTAGGTAGCCGCTGATCAGCAGCATAACGACAGCGAAGAGGAAGAAGAGCAGAGCATAAAACGGCGTGGCGAGAAAATCGGTAGCGAGCGCGGCAGAATAAGCCACCATGAAGAGGATGGCCGGGAGCGCCTGGAGAAACATCACCAGGAAAACTGCCAGGGTCGAGATCAGCGGAGTCAAGGCGTTATAGAGGCCGTCGCGGAGCTTGAGCTTTTCGCCGGCGAAAAGATGACGCAAGAGGTAGAGCGTCACCAGCCACATCACGAGGAAAAGGATAATCATGAAGGCAGTCTGCGTCTCGCCCATGCCATTATCGAGGCCGCCGGTGGTGACGGTAGAAAATAGCAAGAGGCCGGATTTGGCGAAGTTGCCCAACTTGCCGGCCGCTAATTCGCTAGATGTCTCTTCGAGCGTGCCTTGGAGATCGACATATACATCTTCGCTGAGCAGCCCCACGGCAATAGTATAAGCGATCGCCATGAGGATGATAAAAGGCAGAAAAAGGCGCCAATTGCGAAAAATCATGCGAAAAGTCAGCATAGCATGAGCTAGCAAGCCAGGAGTATCACTGGGGCGAGTATAATCTTCGCGGTAAGAGCGGTGGAAGGATTTATGATACCTGGGATGCTCGGCATGATGTTCCGCGAGGCGAGCGCGCAACTTACGAAAGGGCGCCGTGATGACGGATTTCACCTTAGAAAGAATTTTTGCCATGTTCGAGCCTTTCGATGCGTTTTTCGATCGGGGGATGAGTGCTGAAGAGATTATTGACAAAGCCTTTTTTCAGAGGATTGTTGATGAAGAGCGCTTCGGTGGCGGCGTTTTGGCGCTTCATGGGGCGAGCATGAGTGTCGAGCTTTTTCAGAGCGGAGATCATGCCTTCGGGATAGCGAGTGATGTGGGCGGCGCTGGCGTCGGCGAGATATTCACGCTCCCGCGAAACCGCTAGCTGCGCCACGGAAGCAGCAATCGGCGCGAGGATGGAGACGGCGATCACCGCGATCAGCCCAATCGGACTATTGTCTTCGTCGTCGCCATGATTAGCGTAAAACATCATGCGGATCCCGAGGTCAGAAATATAGCCCACAATACAAACCAGACCAAAAGTGATAGCGGAGACACGAATGTCGTAATTCTTGACGTGGGAAAGCTCATGCGCCATGACGGCGGTGAGCTCTTTATTATCCATGATGTCGAGCAAACCGGTGGTGGCAGCGACGACGGCATGCTCCGGATCGCGACCAGTGGCAAAGGCGTTCGGAGCGGCGTCCTCGATAATATAAACTTTAGGCATGGGCAGGCCGGTGGAGATAGTGAGATTCTCCACGGTGTTATAAAGTCTGGGATGGTCTTTTTTGGTAATTTCTTTGGCGCCGGTCATAGCGACGGCCAGCGAAGCGGAGAGATAATATTGGACGACGGCATAGATGATGGCGACGATGAGCACCCAGAGCGCGACGGAAAAATTGTCGAAAAAGTAAGCAAAAACGCCACCGATCGCCGCAATCAAAAGGATAAAACCGATCATAATGAGGACGGTGTTGCGTTTGTTGGCGGCGATTTGCTTATACATGAATGGTCAGACCTCCGGGACGAGAAAGCGCGACGAGATTAGTCGAATTTAACTTCGGGCGCCTGCTCGATCTTAGTCTGTTCGGCATCATCGACCTTGAAATAATCGCGAGTCTTGAAATGCAGGAACAGGTTATTAATCAGATTGGAGGGGAAAAGTTTCACCTTGGTATTAAGCTCCTTAGCGCCGGCATTATAGAAGCGGCGAGCGGCTTGGATCTTGTCCTCGACGTCTTGCAGCTGGACTTGGAGCTGCTGGAAATTAGTATTCGCTTTCAGCTCGGGATAAGACTCAGCGATCGCCATGATCTTGGAAAGGGCGCCGGTGAGATTGTTCTCGGCTTCAGCGGCGGATTTGACATCTTTCGCCCCCATGACAGCAGCGCGAGCCTTGGTGACGTTTTCAAAGGCGGTCTTTTCGTGCTTGGCATAGCCCTTAACCGTCTCGACGACATTGGGAATGAGGTCAGCGCGATATTTCAGCTGGACGGTGATGTCGGACCAAGCTTCATTGACGCGTTCGTTGAGCTTCACGAGGCTGTTATAAGTGCCCCAGACGGCGACGATGAGGATTAAAACGATACATAGAATGATTATTAGCGGAATCATATTTTCTCCTAAGTTATATATTTAGTATAGTCGCTTTGGGAGGGTTTGGCTAGCCCCAAATCAAAATCCCGCCAGCTAGAGTTAGCAGGCGGGACGGCGCGCGTGCAAGAATTACATCATGTTCTGGAGCAGATTGGTCGCGAGGCCACTAAGCGAGGCGATGAGGACGAGCGCAATCCAGATAATCCAGAGGCAGAACTGCGAACGAGCGAAGTTTTTCAGGTTGTGATTTTCGGCGGAAATGGCAAAAACAATGACGAAAATCCAGCCGATAATGGGGATCGAGAAAAGAATACCATAACCAAAATAACCCCACATGGAAATCGGTTCATAACCAGCGGGGATCTTCGTGGTGCGAGTTGCTTGTTTGTTTGCCATAAAAATAGCTCCTGTTTTAATTTTTCTTAATAAGAGCATAAGCGATTTCGCAGAAGCTGTCAAGATTTCGGGAAATATTTGAGCGCGCAGGGATGTGTGATAGAATGGAGATATGGCACTGTGGCGGAGTGGTGACGCAGCGGTCTGCAAAACCGCGTACACCGGTTCAATTCCGGTCGGTGCCTCCATATAAAGACGACACGTTTGATACAAAATAAATAAGGCGTTTACCTCATTTTACGGGGGTGAACGCCTTATTTGCTGATGGATGAAGAAGAACGAGTGGGGATTTGAGGGAAGGTTTATGGAGTGAGGATATTAGTATTTGAATAGTGATTTTACATAATACACCATTTTGCACCAAAAGAGTAAGAACAAAGACAGTTGGTTCTTACTCGGTTATTATATGATTATGAGAATATTCTACAAATATTGTCTCTTTCCCTACTATACTATGTGCGGAGCGGGTATATCAGCGCATATGATAATACTTTACGGTTTGCGGGTGTCTATGGCTACAGCTGGCCTCAGATGAGTCATTCGGATGTCCGTTTCTCCTACCGTCTCTTCTTCAATACTTTGGGCGTCGATCCCTCGGATGTTGACGGCCGCTCATTGGCTTTCCCTGTCCAATGATCCTATCTTACCCGGTTTCAGCGCATTATCTCACTATCGGAGTCGATCTGTGCTCTGCAGCGCACAGGAACTCCATTGTTTTGTAATATTCTGCCATTTAGAGTATTAACACTAGACTGCGAAAATGTCGGGGCGGCAATTCGAAAGAGGTCGTCGCTGCGATAATAACCTGAACTTGTGGTATAAGAACCCTGTCCATTTATTTCTGAAATTCGATTTTCGTTGTAGGTATCCCAATAGTAAGTGCGTCCGCTAGCTGTAAGATATAATGGTGGCGCCATTAAAGCATAATCTTTACCGTCCTGTCCCTTTCCAACTGGATACTCAGTTAGGCCATAGCGTTTAAACAATTTCTCGAAATCAAAATTTCGTCCTTCATCCGTTGTGCTGATTGTTTTATGTTTTGGCAAGCGCCAACCCTTGGGGCAAATCGAATTGGCAGATTCTTGAGGGCTATATTGGGAGACATCCCGAATTCCTGCTGCCGAGATGCTAGGTTGGTAATAATTGCCGAGTAAGTAGTGCGCATCGTAGGTTAGATTTGTCGTATCAACTGCTACTATATTGGGCACAGTCACTGTCTTTTCAACTGCGCCATGATTAACTTTGTAGGTCAGATTTTTTGGTACTTTTTCTCCATCTGGCAAACTCCAATCCCCTTGCTGGGCAGTATATGTCGCTTGCCACTCTGGACCAGAAACATCGGTTAAGCCAACTGAGGAGCAGCTATCAATATATTGAATTATTTGCCCACACCCCTTATTGAATAGCGGTACAGCTAATACTCGTTTTCCTAGGTTCCAGGATGCTGAATCTCTTGAATATTGCTGTGTCGTATCTAGAATCGTTGTAGATGATCCAGTATAACTATCTATTGTATGTAAGTCCGACGTTGCGGCGGTCAGCGGCTGATTCTGATTTAAGTCCAGCGCCAAATTCTGCGTCATCCAACAATTACCATCGGCGAGACGCGCGACCCAATACATCTTATTGTCCCTTTTGTCGATAAGTTGTTTTGTCACCGGCTGACTGTAGTCATTGAAGCTTGCATCATCCGGATCGATGACGGAGGGATTCGATTGCATAAGGGGCGTATTCTGGCAAATCTCAGGCGTCATGTCTTGCATATAAGTTAATTCGCTTAGAGTCGAGACTTTTAGCGGGTTGGCGACGACAGAGACGGTGAACTCTGTCCCGTAATGTCCAGCGGGCAAGCTAGTATCTATCTTTGTAGCCAGATTAAGCGTATATTCGTCGGCGGAGGCGGTATCACGACTGGCGACATTGACCTCCTCCTGCGTCATACCATGATAAAGCGTGCTCTTTTCTCCCTTCGTAGAATTAAGATTGTAGCCCCAAGAGTTGATTGGAAAATCTTGTGTAGATAAATCTGACGTAATGGCTTTAATTTCTCCGTTTCCCGTATCACTGCGCCGCATGTCAGGACTGCTTGAACTAACGTAAACACTGTAGCCGTCTTTGAAGCCGGAAGAGACTCGGAGATTGCCTTCTTCTGTGATAATCTTGCCGGAGGATTCAGGAAAAATTTGCATAGTAATATCAGGACTTAAGGCAATGCTTAGTGAATTATCTGTAGTAGTTAATGTGGTCAGGGCATTGGTATCCTCGGTCGAGGATGGTGAGAAGATGATGAGTATGACTAAAACGAGGATCAAACAGCTCATTTGGCTGATGCGGTTATATAATCGCACCTTGTCGAGGGAAAAATTAGCTTTGCTTAACGAAAACTGATGTTTATGCATCGATAACTTGGTCTTACCGAATAAAAGTCCACTCATTTTTACCTCCGTGGCTTATGCTATTTTTTGCATCAAAAAACTAACACCCAACCACCGCACCTGATTGAATCCGGGCTGTTTGATGCTATTTTGGCGCGATGCCGCCTGGCAAAAGGTCGCGAATAATGCTTTGTATGGTAGCGAACGAAGATCGCCTAGCCCAATACAAAAAGCGACACCGCAAGGTGTCTTACTCCTATCCATAACCAGATGCATTTTGTCATCGATTATTTACGCGATGCCGCTTTTATCAACCAATGACGAAAAAACAAGCATCTGATTGCATAAGAGTAAGACAACTTCAGTATAGCATAGCATATGAATTATGTAAAATGGATGCGGGTCGAGATAATAGTTTTAAAGTTGGCTTCAGTTGATAATTGAAAAAACATTGCTTCTCCCCTACTATGCTATGTGCGGAGCGGGAATATCAACACGGCTTATGATGGGATGAGATGGGTTGGACTTTACGGCGTAGATTGGTCTCGATTAGCCACGCAGGATGGTGCGAAATCTTATGGTGTCGCCTTTGACGATGCACGTGTAGGTCCATCGGATGGCAGCAATCGTTATAATGCTTTCCCCGCCCGGCATGATTTTTCAAACTCTCACAGCCGTGAGAGTTTGAGGATGTATAAACAGGGGTAGGAAAATTGTAAACTCTATCACCTGATAGAGTTTGGGATTCGTGGACGGGGAAAGCAAAATCGCGAGGGTGATTATTCGATGGGTTTACGCCAGTGCCATCAAAACCAAAGTTAAAATAATAAACGTTAGAGTTTCCGGTGAGATACGGCATCCTGGAATAGCCATATCCCACAACGCCCGGATACCTTATCGCGCCATAAAATTTGCCGATATATCCGCTCCGCACATAGGTATAGTGGGGGAAAGACAATGTTAATAAGATGAAAGGGCGAGATGATGAAACTTCTTAGGCTGCCCCGGGGGGGCAGCCTAAACATATGAGTGCAGCCCGCATAGGCGGATCCTATTCTAGGGCTGCGGAAGGAGGGAAATTATTTTTTAATCTTAATGACGACAGTGTACTTCTTCTTACTGCCGTCCCGAGTGATGGCGGTAATTTTCACCTTTTTGCCCCGCCCAGCTTTCTTCGCTACGACTTTACCCTTGCTGTTCACGGTAGCGTAGCGCTTGTTGCTGGTCTTCCAGGTGAGCGCCTTCGTCGTCACGCCGGTGGGGGTGAACTTCACCTTCAAGCGAGCGGATTTGCCGGCCTTCAGGGTGCGTGGCGCCCCGACGATCTTAATCTTCTTCGCCTTTACTTTCTTAGCCGACACTGTGGTCGAGCTAGAACTGGACGAAGACTTGCGATAATCGGTCACCTTCCCGTCGAAATCCTGGAAAAGTCGTTTAAACCGCTTCGCATAAGTCTGCGCGGTCGAACCTTTGTGCCCGAAAATCCGTGCCCCCGCCGGGAATGTCTCTGTGAAATTCGCAATTTTGCAATTTTTATTGCGAATTGCCACGCCGCTCATTTTGCACCCCGCTAAAGCTTTATCGCCGACGCTGGTGATTTGCTCCGGGATGTTGAGTGGCCCGAGCTTCGTATTACCCGCTAGCATCCGCGTAGATACACGTTTCAGGCCAGTCGGAAAATAGAACTCGGTAAAACCGCAGTTCTCGAACGCTCGATCGCCAACCAGCTGCACGCTATCCGGCAGCCAGCAGTTATCAAGTTTCTCACAATCCCAGAAAGCGCCGACGCCGACCGTCGTCAAATCCTTCGCCTGCGACGTGTCCACCTTACGCAACCCAGTACAGGTGTCGAAGGCGTGCGGCCGGATATGTCGCACCGTGCTGGATAGTACAACTTCTTCGATATTTCTATCCTTGAAGAAATTATAACTGCCAATACTGGTGACACCTTCGCCGATAACGACCTTGGTGATTCCGTCGGAATCATACCACGGCTGCTTATACTTGGCGTCAGCACCACTACCCCCCGTGTTGGGGCAATCCGGCATGTCGCCGTTCCCCGTGATGGTGAGGACACCATCCTCGGACTGCGACCAGGTCAAGTTGCCCCAAGTCCCCTTCTGGAAGGCGAGGACCTCCTGGTCAAAGGCCAGGACAGTAGTGGCAACGAGCGCCAGGGTTAATAAAGTTGCAAAAATTTTTCGAACTATCTTCTTTTTCATAGATAGTCCCTCCCTTCTTTTTTTAAAATGCGCGCAGGGACTCACCCCTGCGAATTTCCGAGTGATTTCTGGAAAAATTGTCCAGATACTTCCATTGTAGCACACAATTCTATTTTTGTCAATAGTTTCAGGGGTGCAGGGAGGGCTGAGCGGAAAAAAGCAAGCTCTAGAGAATTTTCGTAGGCGGTCTAGCTTTCGAGGGGCTGGGTGGAAACAGGCTGATTCTAGGGGTCAAAACGGGCGCAAAGTGGCAAGAATAGCTAAACCCCGCCCGAAGGCGAGGTCAAAGCTATAAAGAACTAGTGTGCAGAGGCTAATGCTCTGCAGAGGTGTCAGGCACGGGCACGGAGTGCTAGGTGTCAGGTGTGGGGTGCGGGGTCAGAATCACCCCGGGCGAACGCACCATGATTACATCTGCGGCCGCAATCCAACCAAGATCGGCCTTACCGGTGGGGGTTTCCTCGAAAAGATGCACCCAGCGCTGTTCGTCGGACTGCGCCGAGCAGAAAAAAGCCGGAGCAGCCTGTCCGGTGACGACCGCGGTAGGGTCAACATATTCGAACTGCCGCAGCCGGCGCCTCGAATCCAGCACGGCAAAGCCGCCGAGATAGATCTCCTCGGGCGCAAAGCGCGAGCCAATGCAGCCCATAGTGCCTGTGCCGCCCCCGTCCGCGCTGGCGAAATAAACTGCCTCGCGCGGCAAGAATAGCTGATCACCATAGCGCAAGGCCGTAAGATCGACCGCCGGCAGGGTATTGACCGGGCTGGTCGTCGTGGCACTTTCGGCTTTCGTATCGCAAGCGTCGCCGCCTTCATCTTGGGCATGAGCAGTCATAACTAAGGCGCCCAAAATAACCGCGACGCAAACTACTTTCGTGACTTTGATTTTCCACAATTTCAATGGAAAATCACCTCCTTTTTTAAAATTTTAGAGAATTTTGAGTGAAAAACTCCCTCTCTTTCTATTGTATCACAGGTGGCTCAAAAAGTCAATGCTTTTTTACGACTAGTCGTAAAAAAGCATTGCTGCAGCTGATATCACCGAAAAAGTAAACTTTTTCGTATAGATATGGCGCGCAGGACAATGCTAATTTTGCAGCTGTTGCAAAATTAGAGAATTTGGGCGTATTTGGTGGGATTTTGGCGCAGAATTTCGAGAATTTTGGCATAAAAAGTGGGGTGCGGGACTAGCGGACAGGACTCGGCTAAGAGGAGAGCTTCGAGCTCGGAGGCGGAAACGAATTTCAGGGCGGAGATTTCGGAAGATTGAGGCGTGAGCTCAGCGAGAGTGCGGTCAGTCTCGAGAAGATAGAGGTCGTTGAAAGAATTGTTGAGGAAATTGGGGGCCGGCCGCGAGCTTCTGCGCTCGCTAAGCAGGAACTGCAGCTCAGACGGGGCGACCACCAAGCCAAGCTCTTCGTCTAATTCCCGGACGGCCCCCGCGCGCGAACTGTCCCCCGCCGCGAGATGTCCGCCACAAGAAACATCCCAATAGCCGCCCCAGCTGTCTTTATTATCAATGCGCCGCTGGAGCAAGATGCCGAGATGAGGATTGACTACCCAAATATCGGCCGCACGGTGCCAATCGCCATCACGATGGACAAGGGAGCGCGGCTTCGTCTGGCCGGTGGGATTGCCCTCAGCGTCAAGGATGTCGAAGGATTCTTCTAACACGCCCCCCCCCCGTGGCGAAGCGCAAGTATTAGGCATGAGAACCGCCTTTTTTCTGCGACTTCTGCATGAATTTGGGGCGAGCGCCCTCGAGGAACATTTTGCGAGTGATGAAATTGAAGACCATGCCACAAGCCGTGGTGAGGACTTTGGCGATCATGGGGTGCCAGTTCATCGAGACGAGGAAGGCGAGCAGCGCTTCGTCGAAAGCGAGGAAGGCAATACCGTTAAAAATGGCAAATTCGACAAAGAGGCGGCGGCGGGATTTCTCGGAGGTGGCGTGGAAGACCCAAGTGATGCTAGCCCAGAAATTAAAGATGGTCGAGATGGCGAAAGCGATGGCACTGGCGACGACTGATTTCGCGACTTCGTCAGGGATGGGCAAGAAATGCAAAGCGAGGGCGAAGATGATCCAGTTGATGGCGGTGTTGGTGCAGCCAACGATGAAAAATTTGGCCAACTGCTGGAAGGTCTTAGTGTATTTCTGGAGATGCAAAAGACCACAGCCCCAAGCCACCAGACGATCAATAATATCCCCGTCAGACTGCGCGCCTGACTTAGACTTTTTCTCCTTAGGCATAATAATTATATTATAGCACGGCGAAATCAGATGTTCAAACCTTGAGAATTGAGCTTTTGTATGGTATAATTATGGTAATTTGAGAGTGAAAGTTGGAAGATGGTTGAAATTTGGGACTGGCTAATGCGACGTAAGATCATAGTGGGGCTGTTTGTGATGTTGTTCGCGGCGAGTGGGCTGATGGGTTATCGGCTGTTTTCCGGCTATGCGCAGGAGATGGTGGCGGTGCCGGCGCTGGGAGAAACGCCACGCGAGGCACCAAAGATCGCGGAGGCAGCAGGCGGCACGGAAAGCCAGGTGGCAACTGAGGAGCCGCAAGCCCCAGAGTCGGAGGAGCCAAAATTAATCCCAATGAAAGACGCGAGCAAGAGCGCGATTAGTGCCCAAGGCGGCGGACGCAATCGCGAGACGGGCGAGGTGACGCCGGACAATTTCCAGCCGCGACCGGAAGTTTTCGCGCATAATAGCAGCGGTGCAGAGAGTACGGGACGGGCGACAGTGGGCGCGAAACTGCCCGCGAAGAACCTAAGTCAGAGCGAAGAAGAACTGAATCAGCCGAAGTGGCGGCAAACTGGGAAAATGGTGGCGAGTTGTACGCTGGGGATTACGCTGGCGCTGCTTGGCCTGCGCTATGCGGTTTTGCGCTTCTGGCGATGAAAGATGTTATAATTAGATCATGAAAAAGTTTAACACCAGTCCGCTCAGCGGCATGCAGGAATTTTTGCCAAATCTTCAGATGGAGTTTGATCGCTGCCGACAGCATATCGCGGAGGTGTTTTGGCGGCATGGGTTCCAAAAAATCGAGACGCCGACGATCGAGCGTACAGAAATCCTTTTGGCGAAAGCCGGGGGCGAGACCGAGAAACAGATTTATAAAGTCGTGAAAACTGCGGAAGGCGCGAGTGACGCCCACCAGGCGCTGCGTTTCGACCATACCGTGCCGCTGGCGCGCTACACCGTGGAGCACTTGAATGAGCTGGCCTTTCCCTTCCGCGTGACGCAACTGGGGCGGAATTTTCGCGGGGAGCGGCCGCAAAAGGGGCGCTATCGTGAATTTTATCAGTGCGACATCGACGTCGTGGGACGGAATCAGCTACCGATCGAGTATGACGCGGAAGTGATTGCGACACTGGCGGAAGCGCTGCTCAGCTTGCCACTGCCGAGTGGATTTCGGGTGCGGGTGAGCAACCGCAAGCTGCTCACGGGATTGCTCAAGGCGCTGAACCTCGAGCAATATGCGGCGGAAATCTTTAGCATTGTCGATCATGCGGAAAAAGTCGCTCCGGAGAAAACAGAGGAAGCTCTGACGAAGCTTGGGATTGGATCGGAAAACGTTGTGAAAATTACAACATTTACGGAAATCCGGGGCGCAGCGGAAAAGGTCGTATCCGAGCTGATAGCGCTGGGCTGCGAGAACGCGGAATTTCAGGCGGGGGTCGAAGAACTGGAGCAGGTTTTGCGACTGGCAGAGATCACGCGAGCCGCGACGACGGGCTCTTATGAAATTGAAGCAGACATGAAAATCGTGCGCGGGCTGGATTATTATACCGGGACGGTGTTCGAGACGAACTTGACCGAATATCCGGAGGTGGGTTCGATTTGCTCGGGAGGACGCTACGAAAATCTGGCGAGTAATTATACCGAGCAGCGATTGCCAGGCGTGGGCGGCTCGATCGGTTTGTCGCGGCTGTTTTACATCTTGCAACATTATGGCAGCGTGGCGGCGAGCGAGGAGCGACCGGTGGAATATGCCGTGGTGCCGCTGGGTGAGTCGGACGCCGTGCTGGGCGCGGCGAGTAAGCTGGCGGAACGACTGCGCGCCGCCGAGCATAGCGTGGATGTGGTCTGGGGGGAGAAAAAATTGGGCGACAAAATCAAATATGCGGCGAAAGTGGCGCGGAAAATGATCGTGATTGGCGAAGATGAGGCCAGCCAGGCGGATCAGAGCAGTTTCAATGTGAAAGATCTCGTGACGGGCGAGAGCGAAACGCTGCTGTTGCCCTAATTCTGCTTTAGCTCCGTCTGAGCTCGGCTCTAATTCTGCCCTAGCTTCCCTAGTGCTTCCCTAGGCCGGCGTCGAGATAATACTTGACTTCGTCCCAACCCCATTTGTCGTCAAAACCAGCTTGGGTGAATTTATTAAACTTGAAATAGGGCATACCCTGCGCGACGCCGAAGGCGCGCTCGGTGTTTTCATCGACTTCGGCGAGAGATTCGTGATTGTCGAGACAATTCTCAAATTCTTGGCCAAGGCCAGCTTTTTTGCCAATCTTGCGCCAGTAGTCTGCGGGGAGATTTTTGATCGGAGTAGCTTCTTTATTATTCCCGATGCCTTTGGAATGGTAATCCTGCCAGAGGGCGGTCAGGGCGCCGTGATAAAAGTCCCAGAATTTATCCTCGCGAGCCGCGCAATAAGCCGCTTCGGCCGAGTCGCGGGAATACTGGCTATTATTCCCTTCGTAAAGATAGTCGGTGAGGCGAATCTCGAAGACGATTTTATTATCGGCGAGATATTGCTGAAATTCATCCCAATGCTCCATCGCGGCGCGTGAAAACACGTCGCAATAGGGACACATGAGGTCGGTGTACATGACGTAATGATTGGGCGCGTTTTGATCACCGATAGTCATATGCGGATTCCAAACCGGATCAACCGCAATCTGACCCATGGAAAAGGAAATCGCAACTAGAATGACGATGACGACGATGATAATGATAAAAGCAATACCCATTTAGGACTCCTGTTTAGAATTATTTACGGTCGAGGTTTGAGCGGAAGTGGCGGTCGAATCGTGATGGCTGCGGTGGCGCGCGGCAAAGCGCTCGCTGACGAGGAGAGCATAAGCATCGTTGCCGAGTTTTTTCAGGCTATAAAGCGCGACAAGAACGGCGACGGCAGTGAGGGCGCCGGAAATCGTGCTAGCGAGAGCATAACCGCTAGCGCTAAAAAGTGTGCCGAGCATGGGTGCGAGCAAAGTCGTCCCACAAGTCGGGCAGCCGGAGCCAAGCACGGCCAGACCAGCAGCGACGCTGGCATGCTCGATGTTATCGATATTGGAAGCGGTGGCGACGACCTGTTCCTTTTTACTACGACGACGCTTACGCCAAACTAATACGACCAAGCCAATCAAAACGCTTTGCATAATTATGATAAAAAAGTTAAGCAGCCAAAGCCAAAAACTGCCGTCAACGACAAAAATTCCAAGGAAGCCCTGCCAGAGTATCGCCATTTTGCGACCAAAATCCGCGCTCCAGAACATACCTAGCGGCGCCGTACTGCTCGAGAGCAAACTCATCAGCGTCCCAAATATCACGAAACTAACCACGAAGCCGAGCAAAAATTCTCGCCGACGGGTCGCGAGGGCGATGCCAGAAGCGGCCAGCTTGCACTCGTCAAGCCAACGGCTGAATTTGCGTTTGAAGCTACCTCCAGTGGTCATAAGATGATTATAGCACAGAACTTTGGGGATTACTATTTTGTCGTTCTGTGAGAGGATTGCTAATTGTCCTGACGATAAAAAACCCTAAGCTTATGTCCAGTCGTTTACTTTCTTTGAATACTTGTTCTTGCATATGGCTTGTTCTATGTAGAATAGGCATACATCTATTTATCACTCCTTTCTGTTAGTTCTCCTCGAGAGACCCACTCGACAGCCCGTCTTTACGGGTGTCTCGTTCCTCGCCTTCAGCTTGAAGGCTCTTTTAGTCTCTCTCACAGAACAACAGAAAGAGCGATAAGCTAATCGTAATCTCATTCTACATACAGTGAGCTATATGTAAAACCAGCATTCAAAAAAGTTTAGACTGAGTATAAGCTCAGCGTCTTTTTTCGCGACACTTTTAGTCTCTCACAGAACGGGGAAATAGTAATATTGTAGTGTATTATGAATTAGTTATCTAAGACATCTGAATGCATCTGTACCGATGCTACGGGGGACGGGGAAAGCAAAGTAGCGATCGCTGTAGTACGAGGGAGAGACGCCTGAGCTATTGAAGTCGAGGTAGTAAGCGTACCGGACGTCTGAGTGCCCCATGCGAGACCAATCGAGGCCATTTACGCCAGCGTACCCCAAGGTACCATAGCGCGCATAGACGACCCCGCTCCGCACATAGTATTAGTGAGGAAGAGGTTATGTTTGTATGCTTTTTGCATCGGCTGAGTTGCAGCGTCGGAAACGATTGCACTTTGATAGATTGAAGAAAGGGATATGATAATGACTATATATGAATGTATTACTATTTCTCCTTCTGCGAGAGAGACTAAAAGCGAGCGAAAGCTGAGCGAGCAGAACGACAGCCCTGTGAAGACAGGCGCTGGAGTGGGTCTCTCGAACAGAAGGGAGAAATAGTAATAAACCTTAGATATAGTATATTATCTCTACTTCACTATACTATGTGCGGAGCGGGCTAGTTGGAACTAATCAAGGCATTTTGAAAGCTAGTGGCCATCAAGCGAACTATTGGTCGGATTTAGCTGGTCTGGTCGGTGAATCCAGTGCGGCACACCTTCATCTCACCGATCGACTCATCAATGCTTCGAGTCGGAGCGCACGATATTTTGCTTTCCGCGTCCGGCGCATCCACAATGTTCTAAGCCACGAAGTTCGCGACCGAAGCTCGCGACGGACGGAAAAAGCAAAATAGCGTTCATAGAAGTTGTCCGATGCACCAGTCCGCCGCACGTCGAAATAGAGATAATAGATCAACATCGTATTAGGCACAAAGGTTTTAGACCAGTAGAATCCATCGCTGCCAGCATAGCCCAAGATGGCTCGACGTGGATGGATATACCCGCTCCGCACATAGGTATAGTGGGAGAGAGGTAAAGTTGAGTATTAAGCCGGGTCAAGATCGGTGGCGATTTCGGTAAAGAATTTCAGCTCAAGCATAAGCTTATACGTGAGGAAATCATCGGCTGAAACAGCCCTATACTTCCATTGTAGCACACTTTGTCTGAAAAGTCAATAGGTTTTGTTCGGTTTTGGGAAAATAACAGGTGTAAGCGGCGCAGAATTATGGGCAAATTTTTCCATGAAAATTAGAAAAATCAATATTGACGCGGATTTTGGCTATGCTAAAATTGTAGTAAGAACTCGGACGAATCTGACGTTGAGGGCCGTCTGCAGTTCGGAATAACAACTAGCACCATGGTGGTTAATATGTGCTATATTGATTAAACCTCTCTGCTTATAGAGAGGTTTTTGGATGGGTGATAGGACGAGAGGGAGGTTTGTGGTATAATGAAGCTGGGCCCGGGTGGCGGAATTGGTATACGCGTTCGACTTAAAATCGAATGGAGAAATCCTTATGGGTTCGAGTCCCATTCCGGGTACCATGCAAGACTCTTAGGGTGAATGCAAATCGTTATGGGAAGCGGCCTTCGCCGCCGCTTCGCTACGAGTCCCATTCCGGGTACCAAACAAGACAAGGAAAAAGACATGACGGAAATAATCCAACAACATGAAAGTGAGGCCGGAAGTGCTCAGGGCAATCGTTGGCAGATGTTGGAAGACTATGGGCGGCAGTCGGAGAACTTGGAGGCGGATAAGCCTCAATTCGAAACTGAATTGACTAGCTCGAGGTATGTTCTCGAGGACATTGATAGTTTCGCGATTAAAGATGGTCGGGTCTATTCTAGGGAAACCGGAGAGGAAGTGACGGACGAAGATACCATATTGCGGGCGAAAACTTCGAGGTTTCTATTCGATAAAGCACGGGATTCACGCGATGACGACGCGCAAGTGCTGGGCAAACGTTTCAACGATCGCGGTCCGGATTATTATGTAGAAAAGATGATGCAACGTTATGCGATTCGGGACGAAGAAAATAGTTATGGCACAAATAAGCTAGTGAATGAATTGGTCGCAACTGGGAAGATTAGCGAAGATACGGGTGGAAATGCGTTGACAGGTAAATATTCAATGTTTACTGAGGAAGAGGCGGATTATAGCACGGCCTTGATCCGAAGGAAATTACGGCAACGCGGAATGGATCTGGCAGATTTGAAGGTAAGTCTAGATGATAGCGAATTCCAGCATAATGGGTATAGCCATGTTGAAATCGCATTAGAGATAAAACCATTAAAAGATGAGGACAGCAAAGGTCATCTTGGCGAGAACAGCGAGAATCTATTACATCACCCAGCCCAAGAGCAGCTGAGCCGATTGGAAGCTGATTTAGCGGAAGCGCGTAAAAACGGCGATAAGGACGCGGCGGCAGGATACGAAGCAGCTTTGCGTAGAGTCGTGTCGGAAAATTCGCTGGAAGTGACGCCGGAAAAATGGGACGCTATGGACTCCGAGCAGAGAAAGAGGTTTTATGGGCTAAAGATGAAAGAAGCCAAGACCTTGGGGGATAGAGAGGCATTTGATTTTTGGGCAGCAAACCGGGAAAAAGATGCTTAGGCAGAATTCATATTTTTTCATGCTATAATTGTATGACAGAAGAAATGGCGAATCGAAGCCGGAGAGTGAGGAAAAATGCAGAAAAGTAAGATTACACACAAAATTACGCAAGGAGTTTACGTTTTGACCACGCAGGGCGGGGGTTGTATCGTTGATGCGGTGTCACGCGGCGGCAGCAAGGATGAGCAGCCGCTGATCACGGTGGCGGTGGCGAAGACGAACCATTCGCACCAGCTGCTAACGGAGAATGAGAAGTTTGCGCTCTCAGTCCTAGGTAAGGAAGCCGACCCGGAAATCATCCAGACTTTTGGCTTCAAATCGTCGAAAGATTGCGACAAATGTCAAGAAGTAGAGACTGAGGAAGTCGAAGGTGTACCGGTGGTGAAAAAGTCGCTAGGATACATGATTTGCGAGAAAATCGATGCCGTGGACATGGGGACACATACGCTTTATATCGGGAAAATGCTGCAGGGCGAGCTACTGGAAGACGTCGAGCCAATGAGCTATGCTTATTATCAAGAACACAAATCCGATCTGAAGCAAACTAAGACGCAAAAGGGTCAGACAGCGTGGATCTGTACGGCTTGTGGCTATGTCTATTATGGCGATGAGGTGCCAGAGGATTATAAGTGTCCGCTGTGTGGACTAGGCAAAAAATTCTTCAAGAAAAAAGACTAACGAGCAATGAAATACTGGGGGATTTGAGCTGAGTTGGGGGAGCTGGGTGGTTTTCGCCTTGGAAAATTCGAGGGAGTGGGGATTTTGTGCTTGTTTTAGAAGGAATTATGTTATACTGGTAGTTGGAGTTTTGAGATTATGACAGAATCAAAGCAAAAGCAAGATCAGAAAAGCACCAAGCGGACGACAAAACGCACGCTGTACTATTATTGGCGCGAAGCCATCAAGTATAAGTGGTATTTGATCGGGGTGATGATTTTGACGCCGGTAGTGGTATTCATTCGGGCGATTTTGGCGCCATTGATTTTCGCGGATTTGATCGAAAAAGCCTCGCTGGGATTGCCGGCGGATGAACTGGTGGGAATCGCGCTGGGCGAAGTCTTGCTATTTTTCGGACTATACGCCTTCAACAAGATCGTGCTGGAAGAATTGCGACTGACATGGTGCTGGAAAATGGAAATTATGGCGATGTATGACTTGGCAAATTTGGCATTTAACACCATTAGCGCACAATCGATGCAATTCCATAGCAACCGGTTCTCGGGATCGCTGGTGTCGCAGACGAATAAATTTGTCTATGCCTTCGAGCGGCTGATCGACACGATAATTTGGGATTTGTGGCCCACGCTGTCCTATATCGTAATGGTGATCGTGGTGCTGGCGCCGCAAGTGCCGTGGTTCGCGGTGGGAGTGGTGGTTTTCGCGATTGCGTATGCGCTGATTTCGGGGATTACGATGCGTAAAATCGGTCGACTGAACGAAGAAGAGGCTGAAGCCGACGCTAAGCAGACGGGGCAACTGGCGGATGCGATTTCGAATATGATTTCGGTGAAGTCTTACGCCCAGGAAGCGCATGAGCGTCATCGCTTTGCGAATTTTGCCCGGCGGACTCTGAATGTGTCGAATCGTCTGCGGGGCGCAGTGGTGCGGCGCGATATTATGTTTAACTGCGTGCAAATCGCAATTACGGGTATGGTGCTGGTGTTCCTACTCTATGGTCGGGAGTGGCTGGGGATTTCGGTCGCGACGCTGATTTTGATCGTAAACTATGCGCAAACCATCCAGGGTGAGCTGTGGAATATTAACTCGATTTTGAAGAATATGAACCGGGTGTTTGGCGATGCGCACGAAATGACACAGATTCTGGACATGGTGGACGACGTGGTGGATGAACCAGGCGCGAAACCGCTGGAGCTGCAGCAGGCGGCGGTGAACTTCCGCGACATCAGCTTCAAACATGCCGACGCGAAAGAGGCAATCTTCGATAATTTCAATCTAGAAATCGCCGCCGGACAGCGGGTGGGACTGGTCGGCGTCTCCGGGTCGGGCAAGACGACGCTGACGAAACTTTTGCTGCGCTTCGCCGATGTCAACTCCGGAGAAGTGACGATTTCTGACCAAAATATTCGCCGGATTACCCAGAAATCACTGAGAGAGGCGATTGCTTATGTGCCGCAAGAAACTTCCCTGTTTCACCGTTCGATCGCGGAGAATATCGCTTATGGTAAGCCGGATGCAACGCAGGCCGAAATCGAGCGTGCGGCGCGGCTGGCAAATGCGCATGAGTTCATCCAGGATTTGCCGCAAGGCTATGAGACATTGGTCGGGGAGCGCGGAGTAAAGCTCTCCGGCGGTCAGCGCCAGCGGATCGCGATCGCCCGGGCGATCCTCAAGGATGCGCCAATTCTCGTCCTAGACGAGGCGACTTCGGCGCTGGATTCGGAGTCGGAAGCCTTGATCCAGGATGCGCTGGAGAAACTGATGGCGGGACGGACGAGTATCGTGATCGCGCATCGACTTTCGACAGTGGCGAGTCTGGACAAAATCGTCGTGCTCGAGAACGGCAAAATCGTCGAGCAAGGGCGGCACCAGGATCTCTTACAGAATCCGCAGGGGGTCTATCAGCATCTGTGGAACCGGCAGAGTGGTGGGTTTGTGGAGGAGTAGAGCTTTCCTTTTCATTTAACCTTCTAGCTTTCAGCCTGTACCATTCTTTCTTTGAATCAGTAATTTCCATAGCCTCGCTAGATGTAGGATAGGCATACATTTATCTATCACTCCTTTCCGTTAGTTCTGTTCGAGAGACCCACTCCAGCGCCTGTCTTCACAGGGCTGTCGTTCTGCTCGGTGAGCTTCACCTCGCTTTTAGTCTCTCTCACAGAACAACAGAAAAGAGTGATAAGCTAATCCATACCCATCCTATATGCACTGAGTCATAGGTAAAACTATTCAAAAAGAGTGAAAGCCTCACATAGTTTAAGATTTCTTGTTTTTGTGACAATTGATAATTCTCTCATAGACGTGAAGATCAATATGGTTATTATCATTTCTTACTTTAATATCCCAAAGTGCAACTGTTTCCGATGCTGCAACGGACGAGGAAAGCATTTCTGCGTGCTACGGAGTATAGAGTATTCGTATCGACACTGTTGAAGCTAAGACCATTAGATTGTTCAATACTTTCCTTAGTCCGCTTAGACCAATAGAAACCGTTATCATTAACAAAATCAAGAACTTTAATAAACTTCCTCGGGGCAGAGCCCTCAGCGCCGAACCTCCGTTCGTGCGCTGC
>CAZGXB010000002.1:0-39823 GCA_964529615.1 uncultured Candidatus Saccharibacteria bacterium | reverse complement strand
TAGTTTGTCTTCAACTACTATTCTACCGGATTGTTCCTTTTTGTTACATTGAACCTTTCCCTAGAAATTGCTTGTTTTTCTCGGGAAAGTTTGTTATAATAACCTCATTGGTGGAGTTATTCAATAAAAGCTAAATTTTAGGGTGGGCGTGAGGAGCATGCCCAATGAAGAAAAACCAACTTTTTGGTATTTTAGCACTGATGATGGCGCTTGGAATGAGCTTCCCAGCGACTACTTTTGCATCACATTCTTCGACCACTCGCAATAACCTCACAAATCTCAGCTTCGAGCTCATGGACGAGACTGTCGAACTTTCCGGCGAGACGACGCCTTCTACTCCTAGCGAAACTACCCCCGAGGCCTCGACCGAAGTCACCCCCGAAGCTCCCACCGCACCCAATGAATCTCCCGAGCTCAACGAATCTACTTCCGAGACCGGCACACTCCCCTCTGAAGAAGAAGAGGATCAGGACGAGGAGAAAGACGACGAAGACGGCGACGGTGATAAGGATAAAGACGGTGACGATCAAGATCCTGACGCCGGCGATAACGACGGCGAGGCTGAAGGCGGCGAGAATACGCCTAGTGAATCCGCCATCGACCCCAAAGCCATCAATAATTACGCTGACCTTGTCACCATCCTCCAAGACGAAACTTTCGCCGATGTCACCGAAATTCGCCTCGTGAACGACCTGATCGTGGACGGCGACATTGTCATCGGTCGCGGCGTCCCCACCACTATCGACCTCAATGGTCACAGCATCATTTCTTGTGGCAACGACATGGTCGGCTGCGACAATGCTCGCGTGATCAACGTCGAATACGGCGAAGTTTCCATCATCGGTAAAGGCAACATCATGGCCATGGGCCCGAATGGTGTCGCCGTCAGCGTGCGCGGCTCGATCAATAGTTCCTCCGCGAATTACGCCAACGTCACCATTGGCCCCGAAGTCAACCTCATCGCCCCCAATTCTTACGGTGTGTTAGTCGCTCCCAGCAGCGGCGCTGCCTACGGTATCAAGCTCAACCTCGCCGGCGCAATCACTGCCGATAGCGGTATCTATATTAACAGTGGTGCCGTCAGCCTCGGCGAAAACGCCCCCTCTATCCAGCTCAACCGCCACAAAATCGTCGCCGAGAATACCGCAATTCTCGCCGCCGGTTATGCTGTCTGGGACATCAACGATTCCGAAATCACCAGCCTCACCGGCATCGAAGCCTATACCGGAGACTTCACCTTACAAAATTCCCGCATCACCACCAGCGGGGAAGATACTATCAATGATGGCACTGGTGCTGTCTTCAAATTCGGCGCTAAGAACCTCCAGGGCGCGAATCTCGTCATCAACGGCGGCACTTACGAAAGTGTCCAAGGTTATGTTTTCTCTGATCCGCATACCATGGACGAAGCCGGCAGCACTGTCAACTCGCTCGAGATTCTAGACGGCGAATTCATTAGTCCGATTGGTATTTTCTACGGTTTCGACGCGGGAGAAGACGATGATGATCCAGAGACCGAAGTTGTCTTAAACACTTCGATTCGGGGCGGCCGCTTTAATCACGACGTCTCCGATTTCCTCGCCGAAGGTATCCACCTCGAAGAGACTGAAGACGGGGAATTCGTCGCCATCGACGAGAATGCTCTCGCACTGATTCAAGCGAAGGCTGAGCTCCAGGCTTTGATCGATACCGCCCGGGCGAAAGAAGAAACTTTCTATACCGAGGATAGCTATAAAAAGCTCGCCGCCGCCATTGCGGATGCCGAGCGCATCCTCGAAGAAGAGGAATTAACTCTAGATAACATCAATGAGATTTCCGTGGCGCTGGATACCGCGCTCAATTCTCTCGAATTCATCGAAACCGTCGATCCCGATGCGATTGCGGCTGCCCGCCAAGAACTCGGCGAAAAAATCGCCCTCGCCAAGGCTCTCGACCCCGAGCGCTACAATGCTGATGATTATCAAGAACTCATGGACGCCGTAGCAGCTGCCGAAGTCTTACTCGCTCAAACCGACGTCACGCAAGCCGATCTCGACGCCATGCTTGGCGAAATCGATGCGCTTTATGAAATCCTCATGATCTATGACGAAGAGCAAGCCTTTACCACTGCCAAGCTCAACCTTAGCGAAATTATCGACGAAATCAATGTTCTGCTCAGCGAAGTTGACGCCACCGACGCTAGCTACGACGATCTGCACACGCTCCTAGTCGAAGCTACGGGCTTGCTGGCGGCTGATTCGTCTGCCACGCGTAGCGAATTGGAAGCCATGTATAGCCAGCTCGCTGACCTGCGCGATGAATTGTTCCCCGAAAACCCCGACACCCCTGACCAACCGGACAATCCTGATAATCCCGACAATCCCACCAATCCCGACGATCCAAACATTCCTGATAATCCCGATGATCCGAATAATCCCGACAACCCAGACGACCCCAGCCAACCGGATAAAACCGTCGAGGAATTGCGCAACGGTCTGACCGAAATGCTAGCTGCCGTCACCGGCTTGACCATCGGCGATTATCGCCCCGAATTCACCTCGCAGTATTACGATCTCCAAGCCGCCATCGCTGAAGCTCGTGAGCTGCTCGCGAATCAAGACGCTTCGGCCGCCCGTCTCGCTGAAGTCATGAATAAAATCCTCGTCGCCACTAGCGGACTAAAAGACAATGACACCCCCGACCAACCGGATAATCCTGATAACCCCGACAATCCCACCAATCCCGATGAGCCAAACACTCCCAATCAGCCTGACACCCCCGACCAGCCTACGGTTGATACTACCATTCTTGGCGAAATCATTGCTCGCATCGCTCAGCTCGACGCCAGCAAATACACTCCTGAGAGCTATGCGCGCATTCTTTCGATTCTCGAGCAAGCGAAGTTTATCCTCGCCGATTCCAACACCACTCAGGCCGACATCGACCGCGTCGTCCTCAGCCTTTACCAAGCTACCATGGATCTCGTACCCGTCACGCCGCCCGTGCCTTCCCAGCCGAGTTCACCCGCTCCCGCTCCTTCTAATCCCGCGCCATCCGCTCCCAATACCAATCTCACATCCGGCAATCAGCCTGCCGCTGCGGCTCGTCCGACGCTCGACGCTTCTCGACCCACTACTCTGCCCAACTCGGGCGCACCGGCCGCTACTGCTCTTAACAACGCTGACGTCGTCGCTCCTAGCTTTATGATGAGTGCCCTCGCTGGCATGTACACCGGTCTGGCCATGTATCGCAAGAGCCGCGTTGCCGCCAAAAACGCCAAACAAGCCAAGCGCGCCCGCCGCTAATCGGCGCGCTGCTCCCAATCGAATTTTGTTCACACTTGTGCTTGCTAAATTTTCCAGCGTTGCGCTATACTGCGTAGCATGCGACGGTTTATCATCCAGCTTAGCCAAAAATTGCGGTGGGCTTTCGCCAAAGTTCATCCTTCTTGGCATGTCTATGCGGCAATTTCTGGCGTCATCGCGGGCATTGCGCTATGCTTCGCCTGTAATACTTTTTGGTTCCATACCAACCTCTGGCTCGGCGCAGCTCTCCTCCTGCTTGCTTTTGCTCTGTTCACGCGCTGGCGCAGTAGCATTTTGCTGGCGTTTCTCGCCGGCATTATCTTAGCTAATTGCCGCATCGCGCCTGAATTTTCCAGTCGTGCCTATTTTGCCCAGCTCGCCGGACAGGAAATCACGCTTTCGGGCCAAATTGCCGAAGATCCTGACACTAGCGAAGGGAAGACCACCCTGCGCCTTACTCGCCTCCAACTGCTTCCCAGCTCCGCCGAAGCCGAAGCTCCTGCTTCTCCGCCTGTCCTGCGCGGTACACTTTATGTCCAACTTTCTGGCCGCTCACCCGACTTCGAGCGCTCGGATATTGTCACTCTCTCCGGGCGACTGAATTCCGGCTTTGGCACTTTCGTCGGCGTGATGTATCGCCCTACCGTCGTCAGCTTCTCTCGCGCCGAACACGGTGATATTTTCGCTCGCATCAAACAGCGCTTCTCTGCCCTTGCCCGTGAAAACATCGCCTCTCCTGAAGTTGATCTCGGCCTCGGCTACCTCATGGGCATGAAAAACGGCCTCTCCAAAGACTTCGCCGACACTCTGCGCCTGGTCGGCATGACGCATGTAGTCGTTGCCTCGGGCGCTCATCTCGGCATCATCGTCAATCTCACGAAAAAACTTTTCGGCAAAATTTCCCGTTTCGCCGAATTGATTTTCGCACTGCTTATGGTCTTAGTCTTCGTCCTCATCGTCGGTTTCACCCCCTCCATGACTCGCGCTGCCCTCGTCACCAGTCTTTCGCTCTGCGCTGGCTTCGTCGGCCGCCGCTTCACGCCCATTCGCTTACTGCTTTTCGTTGCGGCCTTGACTTTGCTCTACGACCCCAGCTTCCTCCTCAACCTCGGCTGGCAACTTTCCTTCGCCTCATTCTTCGGCTTACTCGTGCTCCTGCCGCGTCTCCAGAAGATGCTCTATGGCGGCAAAAATCCCCCTTGGCTCGCCAGCATGCTGCTCACCTCTCTCGCCACTAGCCTCATGTGCGCTCCAATTTTGGCTTATAATTATGGTATCATCTCGCTACTCTCTTTCGTCGCCAATCTCATCATCCTGCCCACTTTGCCTTACGCTATGCTTCTCGTCTTCCTCACCGGCGCCACCGGCTTTCTCCCCTTCATCGCCCGCCTTTGTGGCCAACTAGCCACCTATCTCCTCGATTTGCACATCTTCATCGTGAATTACCTGAGCGACAAAACTATGTTTATCCTCAATCTGCCCACGGGAGACCCACGCATCTTCCTTCTCTACATCCTAATCCTACTCTATCTCGCTTTGCCCACCCTTCGACGCCAATTTCAGCGCTGTCTGACTATTCGCCCCACCCACGCTCCACGCTGATCAAATCCTGCGCCCTCCTCGAAAATCGCATGGTATTCGCTCCCAAATCGCCCTTCTTGCTTCTAAAAAGGATGCGTCGTGTCGCTTACGTTTTTGAAAAACGTAAGCGAGAATTTTGCCGCCCACCTCTGTTATAGCTATTATCCCCGCTTACATTTTTTTAAAAACGTAAGCGGCAAAAATCTGGATTTTTCAAACAAAAACCAAAATTCACCGTATTTTTCGGACGGGGAAAGCATTGTAGCGTGAGTAGCGAGTAGTACTATTTGATGAATCAATGCCGGAACTGCCAAGGCTAAAAAAATAAACATACGCCGTATCTGGACGAGAAATACGCGACCAATAGAACCCGCCACTGCCTATACTATTTAAAGTGCCATAATATGCCCCAAAATACCCGCTCCGCACATAGTATAAGTAGGATGGAGGGAATGATAGTATGATGAATTGGTATTTTGATTGATAAAGCCTGAAATTTGCAGATTTAACAGGGGAGAAATCAAGTTGAACTTGTAAAGGCTTTACAAGTTGGATTGGAAAAAACGATCAATATATAACATTGTCTATATCCCACTATACCTATGTGCGGAGCGGGTATGTGAGTGCTGATTTTGGTACCATAAAACATGCCGGCGTCTATGCTTATGATTGGGCCCAAATATCGCAATCTGAGACTATGTATGCTTATAGCCTCCGCTTCATTAGTTCCGTCGTTGATTCCGTGTATAGTCCTTATCGCTTCTATGCTTTCCGCGTCCCCCGCAGCATCGGAAACGATTGCATTTTGAGATATTGAAGAAAGGGATAGGATGATGACTATATGTATGCGTATTACTATTTCTCCTCCTGTGAGAGAGAATGACTAAGGCACTCTTTTGGCTTTGAAGCTCTATAGCTTCAGCTCTGTACCTACTTTTGCAGAACATCCGCAGCGCACGTTATCCCCCTTGGGACGGATCCGGCGAAGCCGGCGGGAGGGTTAGGCGGCTCGCACCCGCAACGGCGGGCTGCGAGAACGCCGGTTCTGCACAAGTAGCGTACAGGCTGGAAGCTAGGAGACTAGGTGGAAAAGAAAGCCTTGATTCGTGGGTCTCTCTCGGAGAACGGAGAAATAGTAATCAGCTCAAATATAGCCAATATCATTCATTATCTCTACTTCACTATACTATGTGCGGAGCGGCAACGTTGCAATGCACGAGAAAAGACTACGTGGCGCCGGTTTAGTGCAATATGCTTGGTCGATGATAGGGCAATCGGGGGCAGTATGGGCGCTCTATTTGCGCATTGAGGATACGACAAATCCATCAATGGCGAGTGAACGCTATAATGCTTTCCGCGTCCGCGCCTTCATTAATTTTGACAACAAAAAGGTTGATCAGGTTCGAAACTTTGTCCAAAATTCGTTAATAAACCTCCAAAATGAAGGAATTAACAGAGGCGAAATCAACCTGAACTTGTAAAGCCATTACAAGTTGGGCTAGGACGGAGAAAGCATAACGACGATTGAGGTGTTCTGACAATTTGACGGTGCTACCAAAGCTGAAGTCGTAGGCATTGGTGTTGGCTGCATGGCTTTGAGATAGCCAGTAGTAGCCATGACTTCCCGCATAGCGGATTACGCCATAATCAGTACCAGTATATCCGCTCCGCACATAGTATAGTGAAGTAGAGGTGATGATTTATAGATAATATGTTATAATTACAGCAATGCAAATCAATACAAGCGACGCTATGGCCAAATTTGGCCAAACCCTAGCCCAGAAACTCACCCTTCCCGCCGTCATCGAGCTAAAAGGCGATGTCGGCGTTGGCAAGACGACTTTCACCCAAGGTCTTGCCGCCGGACTCGGTGTTGCTGAGCCTGTCACTAGCCCCAGCTTCACTATCTCGAAGCGCTACGCTTTTCCGGGCGGGGAATTAGTCCACTACGATTTCTATCGCCTTGGCGACGTTGGCATCATGGCAGACGAACTTTCCGAGACCCTCACCCAGCCCCAAACCGTCACCGTCATCGAATGGGGACAAGATGTCGCTGCACTCCTGCCCAGTGCAACCATCTCACTCGAATTCATCTTACAGCCCGACGGTTCGCGCCAGATTTCCACCTCTTCTTCGCTCGCCCGAGACGCTTTTCGTACCGCCTTTCCTCAAGCTGGAGCTCCACATCATGGTTAAGCTATACCTCGACACTTCGACAGACATAGTCGAGCTGAAGCTTGACGACCACTCTTATACCTGGGAAACCCAGCGCAACATGGCTCGCGACCTCCTCGGCTTCATCCACGAACAGCTCCAATCACTCGGCCAAGATTGGTCTGATATCTCCGCCATCACTTTCTTCTCCGGCCCGGGGTCTTTCACCGGCCTGCGCATCGGCGCCGCTATCGTCAATACTCTGGCTGATCAGCTCGACATTCCGCTTTTCGATCATCATGGCGTCCGCCACGACATCATTTTGCCCGAATACGGCCGTCCCGCCAACATTTCTGCTCCCAAGAAATAGGTAATCTCTTCCCATCACGCCGATTTTCATCAAAAATCCCAGATTTACTCAAACTGTCACGAAAGTATGGTATAATAAACATGGAAATTTATTAATTTTTAGATTATATTTGTTAGCCCGCTGATATCAGGAAAATATCGGCAAACAATTAGAAAGGTATATTGTGAATATATTATTAGTGATTATTGCGCTAGTATTGGGCATTTGCGCTGGCGCTGGCGGACTTTTTGCTTACAACAAAAAGAACGAAAACGGTGGTAAAAATCGCGCCGACGACCTCGTACGCAAGGCAAAAAATGAAGCTTCCGACATCGTCCTCAAGGCGAAAAGTGACGCTGCCGACATGGCTGCCCGCTCGCAACAAGAGGAAACCGAGCGCCGCCGCGAATGGAAAAACACCGAGCATCGCCTCAGTGAGCGCGAGAATAATCTCGATAATAAACTCGATCAGCTCGAGAAAAAGACCGAGCGTCTCGCTAAGCAAGAAAAGGAGCTGGACGATCTGAAGACAGAGGTGCGCAGCATCCGCGACCGCCAGCAGGAAAAGCTCGAGAAAATCGCCGGGCTTTCCAAGGAAGCTGCCCGCGAGAAACTCATGCAGATGACCGAGCGCGACATTAAGCAAGATCTCGCCGGACTCGTCGCCAAGGAACAGAAGGAGATCAAGCACGAAGTTGACGAAACCGCCCAGTCCATCCTCCTTACCGCCATGGAACGCATGTCGTCTGAAGTGACGGCCGATCGCACCGTCACCGCCCTGAAACTGCCCGACGACGATATGAAAGGCCGGATCATCGGCAAAGAAGGTCGCAATATCCAAGCTCTCCAGCGCGCCACTGGCGTCGATATTATGGTGGATGATACTCCGGGCATGGTAGTCCTGTCCAGTTTTGATCCGATTCGTCGCCAAGTCGCCCGCTACGCTCTTGAGCGCCTCATGAAGGACGGCCGCATCAATCCCAGTTCGATCGAAGAAGCCGTGGCTAAAGCTGAGCGTGAAATTGAGAAAGAAGTCATGCGCGCCGGCGAAGACGCCGCCCGTGAAGTCGGCGTGGTTGGTATTCCGCGTGAGCTGATCCACTTGCTCGGTGAGCTGAAATTCCGTACCAGCTATGGCCAAAACGTCCTCCTTCATTCCGTCGAAATGGCACACATTGCCGGTATGATCGCTGAAGAAATCGGCGCCAATAAACGCGTCGCGAAGACCGCTACACTTTTGCATGACATTGGTAAAGCCGTCACGCACAAAATTGAAGGGAAGCACGCCGAAATCGGCGCTGAGTTGGCGAAGAAATACGGCATGCCGGACGACGTTGTTCACGCCATGGCCGCTCATCACGACGACATCGAAGCCACCACGCCCGAAGCCGTCATCGTGAAGATCGTTGACTCGCTCTCTGCTGCTCGTCCTGGCGCGCGCAACATTTCCGCGGAAAACTTCGCTGAGCGCATGCGTGATCTGGAAAATATCGCCACCAGTTTCCCCGGCATTGATAAAGCCTATGCTATCTCCGCTGGTCGCGAAATTCGCGTCATCGTCGAGCCGAAACAGATCGACGACCTCTCCGCCCTGAAGCTCGCCCGCGACATCGCGAATAAGATCGAAGCCACCATGTCTTACCCCGGCATCATCAAGGTGAACGTCATTCGCGAGACTCGCGCCGTCGAATACGCCAAATAACTTTGAGCATTGCGCTCGTCCAGGGCTAAAAAATCGGCGATCCTCACCGGACGCCGATTTTGGCTCTCGTCTTAATCGCTAATATTCATACAAGGCCGGCGCCGCCAGCAGTGCCTCTAAGCTCCCATATTTCCCATAATTGTCAAATCGCAAATACTGCGAATCCCGCTTTTCTGATAATTCCTTCAATTCATCAAATTCGACTTCCAGCACCTCAACCTCTTCGCCCGCATCCAGTTTCTGCGCCACCTGTTTTTCTAGATCCGTCGCTAAGAAGGTATAAACCAGCCAATCAATTTTCGCGAAGGGCTGATGCACTTCGATCAGTTTCCAATTTCGCATGATGAGACCCGTCTCTTCGGCTAGTTCGCGCTTGGCCGCGGCCAGCTCATCCTCCTGCGGATTGTCATTTCGCCCGCCTGGGTAGTCATAAAACCAATCTTTGCGCGGCTGACGCTGCTTCGTAATCGCAATTTTCCCATTCAACACCGCAATGATCTTCACCGTATCCGCCCGGCTCAGCATCTCGAAAGTCTCCCTCGTCCCGTCGAACATTTCCTGCGGCCATTGATATACGTCAAAAATCACCCCATGGAACTTCAGCTCTGCCTCCGCCGGGATAGTCTTCACGCCTTGCGGCACGAACGTCCGTCGACTCGCCACCGCCTCTAATTCCATTCCGTTTTCTTTCTTGTCTAGATTCTGCATAGCTCAATTATAGCATTCACGCCCCAAATCTAGTAAGTTCCCACGAAAAATTCCCGCAAACCACTTGCGGGAATTAATCTAAACGAACCCTAGATCAATTCGCTAATGTACTGCCTCAGTGGGCTATTTGCGCGGTAATCAATCGGCACAGCTTTATCAATGACATTTTCTTGCAAGACCGCTTTCGCTTCGTCGCTCTCGAGATCACGGTAAACCAAGATCGCTTTTCCGCCATGCTGTTTTACGAATTCAAAGGCCGCTAAATCCGTCGGTCCATCGCCAAAATACACCACTCCGCGGCAATCTTCTTCGCTACCATTTACCGACTTCGCGATTTCTTGCAAAGCTTTCACTTTTTGCTCCACCGTCATGACGACATCAATGTCCGTCGCTTCACCGTTTTCGTCGTAGTTCATAGTCGTGGCGTAAATTCCCGTGAATAATGGCGCAATTACAATTTGTTCTAGATAAGCCTTCGAACCTGAGCTTAAAATATAAGTCTTCACACCTTTTTCGCCCAGCCATTTCACGAACTCTTCAACCCCCGGGTTAAACTCGCGGCTCTCTGCTCCAAGTCCGAGGTTTGTATCCGTCAATCGAAATCCCGCGCCCTTCATATAGTCCAGAATCTCCCAGACCATCGCCTCGAAATTATTAATCTTGTCTCTCTCAGCTCGCCTGTGCACACCGTCAAAAAACTTTGGATTTGCCGCACCTCCCTCCAATCCGCATTTCTCCAAAATCGCAAATTGCGGGATTATATCCTTCGTTAAAGTTCCATCGAAATCAAACACAGCCGCTTTCAAACTCTCGCACTCCTTTCTCTTTTTGTTCCCCAAATCATATCATAGAGTTTTTATTCTCGCAATGTCTGCTTCACCGTCGTTGACCATCCCTCTTCGCCGTGATAGAATACAAAGAACAGTTTGAGTTAGTTGTTTTGTTTATTATTATCATCGGCGCATATATTATTATATTGTTCCGATTCACGAAGGAGGTATTGTGCCCAAAACCATCAAGAAAAAATCCACCAGCAACATGATGCGCTGGCTCGTCTTTGTCATTTTGCTGCTTTTGACTTGCTATCTCTTGGCCTCGCTCGCCACGCCTAGCAAGGCTATCGAAGAGATCCCGCTTTCCGACGTCGTCACTCGCGCCAATAATCCCGACGGCGACATCGAGAAAATCACCGTCTCTGGCAATCGCCTCGAAATCACCAAAAAAGGCGAGAAATTTCCCACCCAGACTTCATACAAAGACCCATCCGGCACACTTTATGACCAAGGTCTCGTTGATTATTGCGGTGAGTTGAGCGGCTCGGACGCCGAAGTTTGCTACGAAAAATACCCCACGATTGAATACGTCGAACCCTCGAATTTCTGGGATTATGCGCTTAATATCGCCATGATTGCGCTCCCGGTTGTCGTCATCGTGCTGTTTTTCAGCTCCATGATGCGCCAAGCTCAATCTATGAATAGCCAATCCATGGGCTTCGGCAAGGCTAAAGCTAAGCTCTACGGCCCCGACAAGAAAAAGGTCACGTTTAAAGATGTCGCTGGTAATGAATCCGCGAAACAAGATCTCGCCGAAATCGTCGATTTTCTCAAAGAACCGAAAAAATACGAAAAACTCGGCGCAAAAATCCCGCGCGGCGTCCTCCTCGCTGGGGAACCGGGCACGGGCAAAACCCTCATGGCTCGCGCTGTCGCTGGCGAAGCTTCTGTGCCGTTTTTCAGCATTTCCGGTTCAGAATTTGCCGAAATGTTCGTCGGCGTGGGCGCTTCCCGTGTCCGCGACCTCTTCGCCAAAGCGAAGAAAAACGCCCCTTCGATCATTTTCATCGACGAAATCGATGCTGTTGCGCATAAGCGAGACGCGCGGGGCGGAGCCGGGCGAGAAGACGAGCAGACTCTGAATCAAATTTTGGTTGAGATGGACGGCTTTGATAATGATTCGGGCGTTATTGTGATCGCCGCGACCAATCGCGTCGATATGTTAGACAAAGCCCTGCTCCGCCCCGGCCGCTTCGACCGCCATGTTAATGTCGCGCTTCCCGAGCGCAAAGACCGCCTCGAAATCCTCGGTGTCCATTTTAAAAACAAGCCCCGCGAGAAATCCGTCGATCTCGACGCTCTCGCCGCGAAAACCGCCGGCAGCTCTGGCGCCGATCTCGCGAACATCGCCAACGAAGCCGCCATCACTGCCGCCCGCGAAGGCCACAAAGAAATCACCAACTCCGACCTTACCGAAGCTTTCGAGCGCGTTGCGATCGGTCCCGAGCGCAAAAGCAAGGTCATGAACGACCACGAACGCAAAATCACCGCCTATCACGAAGCCGGCCACGCCATCGTTGGCCATGTCCTCCCCGATTCTGACCCCGTGCATAAAGTGACGATCATCCCGCGCGGTCGCACTGGCGGCGTCACCTGGTTCCTCCCGCCCGAAGATCGCAGTTATAAAAATGTCTATGAGCTGAAAGATATTCTAGCCCGCGCCATGGGCGGTCGCATAGCCGAGAAATTGGTCTTTGGCGGCGACGCCATCACCACTGGCGCCTCCTCCGACCTCCAGCATGTCGCTGAGCTCAGCAAGGAAATGATCGTCGAAGAAGGCATGGGTAATCAAACTCGCAACCTCGTTTTCCCCGAAGGCGACAAGGGCTATTACACTATCACCACCGGCAAGCCATATTCCGAGAAAACTGCCGAGCTTATTGACAAAGAAGTCAAAGAACTTTCTGACGAAGCCGCCCGCCGCGCTGAAGAAGTCCTCCGCGCCAACCAACCTGCCCTCGACGCGCTGGCCGCCGCCCTGCTCAAGCACGAAACTCTCGAAGAGAAGGAAATCGCCCCCATCCTCAAAGACGCCAAGCTCCCTCCCTCGGCCAAGCTCCACTAATCTTCCTCAATCCTCATCGACTTCCGTCAAGTTCCATCAATCTCTGTGTATCTTCCGCTCACAAAAATATGACTCAGGAATCATCCTGAGTCATAAAGTACTTTATGGGATTTTTAACTTGGTGGTTATTTAGTCCTTATCGAGATCACGACAAAAATCAAAAGATTCAGTCTCGAGATTATAAGATACCGACCAGTAATACCGTTCGTAATACTTCTGAAATTTCAGATAACCCGCCTTTATGACATCATACGTACCCATATCGTGGTTAGCCTTTAATTTCTCAATTATTTCTGCCTTTGGTATCGAAATGCTCTCGAAGTCTGGCACGTAATTTTTAACTAAGAGTTCATTGATTGCCTCAATCACAGAATCTGGCAGCTCGTCGAGAAATCTCTCCTCGACACCCAATGGCGTTAACGGTACTATTCTCTTTGTTTCTTTACTCATAAACTCACCCCCCTTCCTACATACTGATCATCAAAATCCCAGATGTCAGCTCACAGAACCGCATCTCTACCTACCATTATAGCACACCTTACGTAAAAAGTCAATACTTAACCCGCCCCTGTAAATGTGCTATAATCAAACCATGCCCGGATGGCGGAATTGGTAGACGCGCTAGCTTCAGGTGCTAGTCTGATTAGTCAGGTGCAGGTTCAAGTCCTGTTCCGGGTACCACAAAAAAATGAAATATTGTGTTTTATTTTCTGCAATCTCGGAAGTATCTGAAGATGTGATAGTGCGCAAGGCCATAATTTTTTACACTTAAATCCACTAAACATTACCTCCCTCCCACTATACTATGTGCGGAGCGGGTTGGTGAGCTCGGCATATGGCCACTTGAGAAACGTTGGCTCATTTGGCAATAGTTGGAGCCTGACCCCCGACGCCGCAGCTTGGTCTGCACTCTATTTCGGCTTTGACCAGACCTACGCCGGCACGGGCTATAAAGACAATCGTTCTTATGCTTTCCGCGTCCATCCATGGACGGCGAAAGCCGTACGACGGTCATAACTTCCCGAAGGATGCACCTCTGTACCATCAAAAGTGAGATAGTGTGCGCGCTCGGTTCCTGGTCGCGACAGGCTCGTCCAATTATTACCTTCGCCGCCCACTTGCCAAAAATTGCCAGCATCCATATAAATACTACCGCTCCGCACATAGTATAGTGAGGTTGAGGGAATGTAGTATAGTTCATCTTATAGTATAATATAGCAAAAGGAGGAAAATGCCCAAGCCCCTCATCGGAATCGTCGCCAAGCCCAATACTTGTAAAGACATGTGGCATTATATGGATATAGTTGACGAAATCCGTCTTGTCTTGCTAAAAAATGACGCCCTCGCCGTAGGAATTTTGCCTACTGAGCGCTCTCTAGATTTCAAACTTGATGAAGAAACCAATGCGTCGCGTCTTTCTGATGTCGAAGCGTCCGACCTCCAGGAGATTATTTCGCACCTCGATGGCATCGTGCTCGAGGGCGGCTTAGTCAGCAATCACTACGAAGAGGAATTCGCTCGCGCTTGTATCGCGGCCGACGTGCCGCTTCTCGGTATTTGTTCTGGCTTTAATAATCTCGTTCGCGCCCTCGGCGGCACTGTACATATCGATCATAGCATTTTTCATAATCAATTTGGTAAACGCTTAGCGCACGACGTCGAACTGGCGCCCAGCTCGCAGCTTTTTCGGATCTTTCAGGAGCCACGTTTACATGTGAATAGCATCCATACCTGTATCGCTTACCCTTCCGAGGTTAAGAACTGTCTCATTTCTGCGACCTGCCCCGACGACGGCACCGTCGAAGCGATCGAACTCCCGGACAAGAAGTTCGTCATGGGTATCAAATGGCATCCCGAACTCCTGGAATCCATGAATCCAATCTTTGCCGCCTTCGTCGCTGCCGCCCGCTCTTGCGCCAAATTGAGAAATAATGTATAATTAAGTAAATCTATTATAAGTTTCAAAGCCGTTGATAAACGAGAAGGGAATTTAATGTCTGGACATAGCAAATGGGCCACCACCAAACGCCAAAAAGCCGTCGTCGATGCCAAACGCGGCGCGCTTTTCACCAAAATCGCCAACCAAATTGCCATTGCTGCTCGCGGCGGAACTGATCCCAGTATGAACCCTTCGCTGGCCATGATGCTGGAAAAAGCTCGCCAAGCCAACATGCCCAAAGTCAACATCGAACGCGCCATTGCTCGCGTCTCCGACAAAAGCGCTGCGGCCTTGATCGAGGAGGTTTACGAAGGCTATGGCCCTGGCGGCGCTGGCATTATCATCGAAGTTGCCACGGATAATAAAAATCGCACCATGCCCGATGTCCGCAATACTCTCTCGAAAAACGGCGGTCGCATGGCTGATCCCGGCTCCGTCATGTTTCAATTCGCGCGCAAAGGCTGGATCGAAATTAGCGATTCTGGCGAAGAAGCCATGCTGACGGCGCTGGATGCCGGCGCGGAAGACGTCGACGAAGGGGAAGAAGGCTTGATCATCGTCACTGCTCCCAGCGACCTTATGAAAGTCCGTGCCCAGCTGCTTGACGCTGGTCTGCACGTCACGAATGCCGAGCTCAAATACGTCCCCACGACGACCGTCGCCGTCGAAGGTGAAGCCGCCGAAAAGCTCGAAAAGCTCCTCGACGCGCTCGACGATCTCGACGACGTCACCGCTGTGCACACCAATGCTGAATAAATCCCCTCAATCAGTTGCTTGATAAGTATAGTTGTGCTATAATGAACAGCGGAAGGGTGGCCGAGTGGTTTATGGCACTGGTCTTGAAAACCAGCGGGCGAAAGCCTCGCAAGTTCGAATCTTGTCCCTTCCGCCAAATTTGCTAACGCCCGCAGGGCTTATAGCAAATTTGTTAGAAGTGACAAGACGCGAACGAAAGTTCGCCCAATGGTAGGAGGCGAGCGAAGAAAATACTTGTATTTTCTTTTGAGCTGACGCCCCATTGAGATAAAATTCTGTAAGAATTTTATCCTTCTTGTCTCCCTTTAATTTCGTGGTACCGTGCATGGTACCATAGCTCAGCTGGTTAGAGCGCGGGACTCATAAGCCCGAGGTCGGTGGTTCGATCCCACCTGGTACTACCATCCACGAAATTCAAAATTCATAAAAACATCACCCACTTCCTCTTCGGGTGATGTTTTTTTGTGTGAAAAAGTACCCATCATCTCAATATATCATCTAACATCGCCTCTCTCCCACTATACTATGTGCGGAGCGGGTTTACCGATCTGCATACGCAAACTTTACGCTATGGCGGGGCCAGCGGATATAATTGGTCTGGAATTTCGTCCTCCGCTCATGACGCCTACATCTTCGCTCTATACGAGTCTGAGACTTATCCCTCCAGTACCGACGGCCATTACCTTGCTTTCCCCGTCCATTGTTCAACTCGAGAATGCTCACATTACCAGGCATAAGCCATTTTTATATGTTATACTTAGTTTATGAAATCCAAAAAAGGTTTTACCCTCATCGAACTTACTATCGTAGGCTTTTTCGTCACGTTGCTATTGATTATTTTCTTCGTCCAAAAAGCCAACGTTGACGCCATGAATCGCGACGACGACCGCAAAACTGCGATCAATGCCATGTTTTACGCTTTGACGGAATATTATTATCCGAAAAATGGTTATTACCCTGAGTCAATTTCTGAGAATAATCTCCCGGTGATCGACCCGCAGCTATTCACCGATCCAAACGGTGTCAATCTCGGTGTCGAAGGCAGCTCATATACTTACGAAGCCGCCAATTGCGACAATTCCGGTCATTGTAAAGAATTCATCCTCCGTGCGACGCTTGAAAAAGAAGATAATTATACCAAAAAAGATAATAACCCCAAAGAAAAATAAGTCCAGCAACTATAAAATTGGAGAATCGCATGAAAAAGCCACGCATCGTGATCGCTCTCGGCGGAAACGCCCTCCAGCGTGACGGGGAATTAACCGCCGAAGCGCAAAAAGCCGTCGCCAGCCGCATCGGCAAGACTATCGCCCAACTTTCGCGCAGCCACGAGATCGTCGTTGCCCATGGCAATGGTCCACAGGTCGGCAACATCCTCATCCACGAAGAAAGCGCCAGTACGACTTCCGCTCCCGCCATGCCGCTCGAGACTGCCGTCGCCATGAGCCAAGGCCAAATCGGCTACTGGCTCGCCCAAGCCATCGACAATGCCTTTCTGGAGTCTGGCCAAAGTCGCACTGTCGCCAGCTTGATTACTCAAGTCGTCGTCGATCGTCGTGATCCCGCCTTTCGTCGCCCTACGAAACCGATCGGCGAATTTTATGATGAAAAAACCGCTGCCGAGCTCTCGCGCACTCGCGGCTGGACCATGCGCGAAGATTCTGGTCGCGGATATCGTCGCGTCGTGCCGTCGCCGAAGCCGATCGACATCGTCGAACGCCGCCAGATTCGCGACCTTGTCAATTCCGGCGCTATTGTGATTGCGGCTGGTGGCGGCGGTATCCCCGTCACGCGTACGAAAGTCCGGCGTCTGATCAAAGGCGTCGACGCAGTCATCGACAAGGATCTGGCCGCTGCTAAACTCGCTCGGCTAGTGCGTGCTGATATTTTTGTCTCGGTTACGGCCGTTTCGCACGCCTTCATCAATTTTGGTCAACCCGACCAGACTCCTCTCGGCCAAGTTTCTAAAGCCGAATTGCGCGCTCACATCGCTGCTGGCCAGTTCGCCGCAGGCTCCATGCTGCCCAAAGTCGAAGCAATCATGGAATTTGCCAACAAAAACCGTACCGGCATCATCACTTCCCCGGAGAATCTCACCGCCGCTCTCGCTGGTAAGAGTGGCACTATTGTCCGCGCTTAGTATTCGCGAAATTCGGAATTCATGTCAGAGTTTAATGCTAGCTCGCTAGTTTTCGTGCCGCTAGGCGTACGGCCTCACTCCAACTCGATGCGACATGAGGCGTACTCGCCAGTTCAGAAACTTTCAGACCATTGCGTACCGCGAGCGCAATCTCTTGGATGGCTAGGTCAGCTTCTGGCGACACGATCGTCGCGCCCAGCACCTGACCTTTATGCGGATCTACCAATAATTTGACAAATCCCGCCCGAAAATCATTAATTACCGCTGCATGAATGTTCTCAATCGGTACAATCGCCATCTTATACTTTCGCTTGATTTGCCAACATTCAGTTTCGTTCAGCCCAACTTTCGCGACCTGCGGCAGCGTATTCGTCATGCGAATAAATCCTGTATAGACCAAGAAGTTATTTGTCTTTTTCAACGCATTCATCGTTGCCAGCTTGCCTTCATAAGCTGCCCGCTCAGACGAACTCTCGCCACCAATTATATCTCCCGCCGCCCAAACATTTTTGTTCGTGGTCTGCAGAGTTTTGTCAACTTTCACGCCATTCTGGTCATATTTTATCCCCGCACTCTCGAGGTTTAGATCCGTCGCTGGTTCTGGCGTTGTCGCTAGCACCACTTCCTCGACCCGTACGATTTTCTCCTGGCCTTCCCGCACGAAAATCACTTGTTTACTTCGCTCATCCTCTTCCAGCGCAATCACTCGCGCATCCGTCAAAATCTTGATTTGCAAGCGTTCACGCAGATATTTATCCATCACTTCGCTCACTTCCGGATCCTCCCGCGGCAAAATCCGGCTTTGCGCCTCGACGAGCAGCACTTTACTACCCAGCTCTGCGAAATATTGCGCCAATTCGCATCCAGTAGAGCCTGCGCCCACCACCAGCAGCGCCTCCGGCACCTTCGGCATTCTCAGAGCTGTGTCCGGCGACCAACAACTAATCGTATCAATCCCCGTAATCCCATTCACAGTCAGATTCGACCCCGTTGCTAACAAAATTTTCTCTGCCGAAACTTCCAATCCGTCCAAGGTTATCGTGTGCGGGCCGGTAAACTGCGCGTAGCCGTGCAGGCATTCGATTCCCGCACTCTCAAACATCTTCTTGCTTCCACCCCCCGCTCTCCGCGTCGCCGCGGCTTGCCAATTAAGCACCGCCGAATAATTATAACGCAAATCGCTGCTAGCGATTCCGAATTTTGCTCCCGCCAGCGCCTCAGCATACTCGTGCGCGAAGTTCAATGCTGCTCCGTAGGGAATATCGCGGTAATTTAGTTCCGTCCCACCCCAAACGTCCGCTTCGACAATCGCCGTGCGGAAACCCATTTCCGCTGCCAAAAGTGCCGCCGCGCTCCCCGCCGCACCGCTACCAATCACCAAATACTGATAATCGTCCCTTTTGCTCATCTATTTCAGCCCACCATTCCGAGTACTTTATATTATTTTACCATGATTTTTGCAAACATAAGCCAAATCTGCATGGTATTTTTCCACTTCCTTCGTAATAAACTCGCGCAATTGCTTTTCTGTCGGTTTCTCTTGCGCTTTTAGCCATTTTTCCGCTGCTTTCGTCACTTTCTTCGCTGTCATCTCCGCGGCTCCCACGGGAATTTGCAGGCTTTTTGCATCATGTAATAATTTATTTCGCCATTCTCGCATCACCCGCTCTAGGTCATTGTCCAAATCTATCACCGGATCTGCGGTCGATTTTCTATGCACTTTTCTTGGTCTAATCTTCTTCATACTATTACCTCAAATGCCAATAGGAAAATCGCCAGCACCAAAAACCCAGCTCCAGAAATCACTCTGAAGAATGTTTTATGCTTCACACGCCAACGTTGAATTTCCGCCACAGTCTGTCCCCGCTTCACCGCAATTCGCAGAATCACGGCTGGCAAGATCGCAATCACGACATATATTACCAATGCTAATAGTTGATAACCGTCCGACAACAGCAAAATTCCATTCGCTGCCACACAAAACAAGACTAAAGTAAACGGCATTTCGGCCAAGCTCGTCAGCAGTCCTAGGGAAAACGCTTCAGTATTACTATCAGTCTGTTTCGCACGTCGATCGATGTAGCGCGCTACGGTTCGGGGAAGCCAGAGCTCAGTGCTTCGCCCACGTCGATAGTAGAACACCCACGTCAGAATGGCAAGCGCAAGCAACATCAAAATCACAATCATCAATTCTTCCGGATACAACGCACTACCAAAATAGCGATCCATTACGAAGCACCCTGCCGCCAAAATTAACATAATCAAGGTCCCCAGTCCGGCAATATAACTTTCGACTAAGTGCTTGGTCTTCGCGCGTACATGTTTACCCAAACTCGCATGATAAAGCAACAATAGACTACCCAACTGTAATTGCAAAGAAGCATGAACTACCGCCGCTAAAAACACCTCACTTAAGGGGATAATCATCTCCATATCAAAATTATATCACACTTGTGCTTGTACTTTTGTGAATCTTTGTGCTATTCTGCGGGCATGAAACAAAATTATATAAAAAATCTCATCAAAATCCGCCTAGCTACCATTTTCCTGCTTGGCTTCATTCTGCCAGTATCGACTTTTTGTACCATCACGAACATACGTCAGCGCCTCGCTGCTAGTTCAGATTATGCTAATTTCCGTTTGGCGACCGAATCGTTAGATTCTTCAGACAAAGCTTCGGATTCTAGTTCGACGACACCGGATAATCCCGAACCAACTTCACCGCTTGAACCTACGGACCCCAACAAGCCTGCCGATATCGTTGAAGATTTGACCAAGCCCCAAACTTTATGGATTAAAGCCATTAATCCTGGTTATACCGTGGACGGAGTTCGAGAAGTCGGCGAACTCATTGAGCTGCAAAGGCATCCTGACACTACCGACTCACCGATTTTGCTCGCTGACTATTCGCTGCGTTATACCAACGCAAGCGGTAAGACTTCTATCCTTTACGAATTCCCTAAGGGTAGTCAAATGGTTGGCGAGAATCTCCTCATGCGTCTGGCGCGTTCCCCTGGGAGCGAGATGTCAGACGTTACCTATTCAACAACCTTAGCGATGTCGGCGGGGCCGCTCGAATTACTGTACCGAGGTGAAGTTGTTGACAGTATCTGCTGGACAGGGAAGGACAAATGTTCTCCCGCGTTCAAAAGTAGTGCTGCGACGACACTCGTCCGTAAGACTTGGAACGACGAGTTCGAGCACCTCTCGGAATACCAGCCGCAATTCGATCCCGACCACAAGTCGATCGTTTTGCCGGCCATTCCGGACGACGCCGAAAACAAAAACCAACCCATCGAAAGTGGCACGCCGCATTGCAAAGGTCTAGAATTCTCCGAGATTTACGCCTACTATCCTAAAGACAAATCCGAACAGTTCATCGAAATTTATAATTCTAGCGACGATCCCATCGAACTTTCCGGTTGTAGCTTGAAGTATAAAAAGAAATCCTACGATTTATCCGGCCAAATCATGCCCAGCCAATACTTCGCCTACTATCCTGCCGGCAAATTCACCTTGACCAAAAATCCCACTAGCTCTAATGTGATTGAATTATATGACGAAGATGGTTCGCGCCTCGACATTGCCGAATATTATCACGGACAAAAGAAATCCACGGCTTACGCCAGGTTTTTCGACGCGAGCGGAGCGGCGAACTGGAATTCGACTTATGCGCCCACCCCTAATGCCGAAAATGTTTTCCAAGAATTTCGGAGTTGTCCCGCTGGCAAAGTTATCAATCCGGAAACTGGCAACTGCGTCAAATCCACTTCCGCCGAAAGCACCCTCAAAGATTGTCCACCCGGCAAATTTCGCAGCCCCATCACCAATCGCTGTCGCAACATCTCCTCCAGTACTTCCACCCAAAAACCTTGCGCCGAGGGCTACGAGCGCAATCCCGAGACTAACCGTTGCCGCAAAATCAAACAGCCCAACGATGGCGCCGACTATACCTTAGTCCCGACAACTCGTTCTGAGAAGTCCACTTTTATCGCCCTCGGAATTGTTATCCTCCTAGTTTCGGTCGGAATAATATATATTATTCTACAATTCCGGCGTGAGATTCTCCGCTTTTTGCGCAAAATCCGCCAGCGCTTTCACAGTTTCTTTCAACACGTGCGGTCGCGGCGCATTCGCCTTCACCGGCACAAGAAGCCCTAGCTCCTTATAATGTTGTAATACCGGAATAGTTTTATCATGATACTCTTTGATTCTCGTCTGAAAAATCGCCGGGTCGGCATCATCTGCCCGCAGCCCCCGATCATTCAAGAGCTTAGCGATTTCCCAGCGCTCCAATACATCTTCCTCCGACAATTCCAATGCCACGACGGCCTTAATCGGATGTCCACTCGACTTTGCTACACTGATCACTTGGTTTTCTTCGCCCGCCCAGCGACCGATCGACGACAAGACCAACGGATATTCCCAAAGCTCCTGTTTTTCAAAATACGGCAACACCCAATCATAAAACATATTCGACGGCATCAATTTCCCCTCGCCCGTCACATTCTGCTTCGTCGATTCTTCCATTGCCCTCACGATAATTCCCGAAGACAAAAACTTCCCACCAATCGCTTCCGCCAATTTCACACCCACCGTATCTTTGCCGCTCATCGGCAATCCAAAGATATTAATGCTTCCTGTACCCAACCAAGCCTTAATGATTGCAATCTGCTCTTCCATGTCCGTATTATACCATACTCCTCCGCGCCCCGAAGTCCGACTTTTCCTAGCAATCTTGCCATCCGACTGCTAATTTGCTACAATATATTATATATGAGCCTAACGAAACGCCAAGAAGATATTTTGTTTGCCATTATCGAAGAATATGCCGAACTCGCTACGCCGGTCGGTAGTGTCACCTTAGCCAAACTTTTTGACGTCTCCTCTGCGACGATTCGCTCCGAAATGGCTCGCCTCGAAGAAGTCGGCTACATCGCGCAGCCCCACACTTCTGCTGGCCGCATCCCGACCGATGCCGGCTACCGCCATTATGTCAACACTCTGACCGAGCATCCGGATTTTTCCATGCACCGCGCTCGTGCTGCCCAAGATTCAACTGAGGATGCACCTGCCGAGCGCCCCTTTGAGCGCAGTAGTCATGTCCTGGAGGCTCGCATTAGCGCCCAGACCCAAGCCGACCGCGCCATTCGCGGCGCTGTCGATTCACTGGTCGAGCTCACTGGTAATCTCGGCCTCGCCACGATTGGCGATCAGCTCTACATCGCCGGAATCAGCCGCCTTTTTACCCAGCCCGAATTCCTCGACACTCACCGCGTCCAATCCGTCGCCAAGCTCCTCGATAATCTCGAGCCCTGGCTGCGCGAAGCCGCTCCTGGCCAGCCGCTCAACATCTTCATCGGCCAAGAAAACCCCATCGGCAAATCCTCCCAAGCCTCACTCATCATCAGTCGTTTCCGCTCGCCCTATTCTGATAACAGCTACATCGGCGTCCTCGGACCCACTCGTCAGAATTACGGCCGCGTTATGGCGCTCGTGCGCTATGCCGGCGCCAAACTCGAAGCCACTTTGACTAAAAATAAGGAGATCATATGAAATCAAACCACGCCAATCCCGCCGCTAATACGGATCCCACTGCCGACTCAAAGCAGCTTGCCGAACTCGAGCAGCAAGTCACTGAATTGACCCAAGATTTACAGCGCACGCGGGCCGACTTCGAGAATTATCGCAAACAAATCGAGGCGCAGAAGTCCCAGCTCGCCGTCGCCACCGCCGAAGCCACCGTCGGAAAGTTCCTCAGCCTGATCGATGATTTCGACCGCGCCCTCACTACTTATCCCGACCAGCTCGCCCCGCTAGCCAAGAGCTTCGCTAAAACTCTCGATTCGCTGCATCTCGCGAAAATCGACTCCTCTGTCGGCGTTGAATTTAATCCTGACCTCCACGACGCCATTTCCGTCGAAGATGATGGCGGCGAGACCGAAGTCATCGCCGAGACTTTGCGTCCCGGTTATATCTATCAAGGCGCCGTTATCCGCCCAGCCATGGTTAAAGTCAAACATGCTTAGCCTAGTTTTGCCCTCATTCCAATCTTGGCACGCGCCTTTGATGTTATCAGTTTCCTAAAATTCCTCCCATTATCCCCAGATATGCTATAATCGAAACATGAGCAGTTTTGGAGGTATGGACGCCGCAGAAATCCGCCGTCGTGAACGTACTTGCGACTATTTGACTGTCGCTCAGCTTTTCTTGCGCGACGATTTCTTGCTGGAGCGCAAGCTAACTTTCGACGATGTCAAGCCGCGTTTACTCGGCCACTGGGGAACTTGCCACGGCATCAATGTCGCCTATGCTAATCTTCGCGCTTTTTTCAGCCAGCGCAAGACTTATACGAAATCTTTTCGTGAAGTTGTCAAGTCAGAACAAGAATTATTATCCAGCATCCGCAGCCTCGACGATCCCCGCGCCACCGCTCGTGCTGAAGTCCAGAGCGAAGTGGTTCCCGATCCGAATTTCAGCTTCGTCCTCGGCCCCGGTCACGGTTTTCCCGCGCTCCAAGCCAACCTTTTCATCGACGGGGAACTAGCCAAAGTTGACCCGAAAGCCACCCGCAACCAATCCGGCATCGCTTATCTTTGCAAAAACTTTTCTTGGCCCGGCGGCTTTCCTTCGCACGCCAGCCCCTTCACTCCGCACGTCATTTGCGAGGGCGGGGAACTAGGCTACGCTCTCGGCGCCGCTTACGGTTTTTGCCTAGGCCATCCGGAGAAGACGGTCGCCGTCCTGCTCGGCGATGGGGAATTTGAGACTGCTTCTTCGCTCGCCTCGATGAATTTCGTCAAATTAGTCGGGAACCAAGCCTATAATGGTCGTGTTTTGCCCATTTTACATCTCAATGGTTATAAAATCTCCGCGCCCACCGTCTATGCCCGCAAATCCGAGCGCGAATTAAACGAGCTCATTCGCGGCTTCGGCTACACCCCGCTCACGATTGACGGCGAAGAGCCCAAAACTTTCCAGCGCGTCCTAGACGAAGCTAGCTCGCTGAAACATCCTTTCCTGATTTTGAAAACCGAAAAAGGCGCCACCGGCCCCACCGAGCTTCATGGCGAGAAGGTCGCCGGCAATTATCTCGCTCACCAAATCCCCCTGCCCGCCGCCAAGACCGACCCCGACCAGCTCGCCATGCTGAATACTTGGCTCGAGAGCTATCATTTCTCCGAGCTCTTCGACCCGAATCTTCCGGAAAACGGTTTCACTTATCTAACTTCGAAAGGAGCCCAGCATGATTGACGAAGTCGAACACCCCGGCGCTGAGAAATTTTCTCCGGCGAAACGCGTTGGCGCCATCATGGCGGACTACATGATGCACCACCCGGATTTCTATCTCTTTTCCCCGGACGAGACCACCAGCAACAAGCTCGATGCCGTCTTTGAAGTTTCGCAGCGCGCTTGGGATTTGCCTACCCATCATTGGGATCTGCCCGAGTCAGCCCAAGGTCATGTCGTCGAGTTGCTTTCCGAGAATGCTCTATTCGCTTGTATGATTGGCCATCTCATGAGTGGCGGCCCGGCCATGATGACTAGCTACGAATCATTTTTCACCATCATCGCCTCTCAACTCCAGCAACATCTCAAATTCCTCCAACAATCCACCGAGACTAAATGGCGCCCCGACATTCCTTCGGCCAACTTACTCTCGACCAGTACTTGTTGGCGTCAAGATCATAATGGTTTTACGCATCAATCGCCCGCTCTGATTTCGCTCTTGCTTAATAATCCCAGCACTCGCGCCAACTGTCTCTTTCCGCTCGACGACGTGGCTGCTGAATCCGCTTTCATCTATATGACTGAATCGAAGAATCTCGTCAACCTCTGCACGTTTAATAAAACTGACCAGCCGCGTTATCTCGATTCGCACCAAGCCGACGCTCAATATTTTGCGGGCGGCGCTAGCATTCTTGATTTCGCCTCGGACGATCAGCCGGACTATGTGCTCGTGGGGGCGGGTGACATTGTCACGGGCGAAGCGATCGCCGCGGCCGAAATTCTCCGACGCGACCTTGCGGGCGCTCGACTGCGCGTCGTGAATATTCTAGCTCTCGCCTATAATCAAATCGGCACAGTCGAGCGCCCGCTCACCGCTTCGGAATTCAAACATCTTTTCACCGCCGACAAACCTATCATCGCCAACTTCCACGGCTACCCTTCCAACCTCGCCCAAATCCTCGGCCAATACACCGATTCTCGCCGTTGCACCGTCCACGGCTTCATCGAGCAGGGCAGCACGACTACGCCGTTCGAAATGCTCAGCCTGAATCACGCCTCCCGCTACGACCTCGCCATCTCTGTCGCCAAACTCGCCAACCGCGACGATTTAGTCCAGAAATACCGCAAGTTTCTCGCTCAGAACCGCACCTACGCCCGAGAAAACGGCCTCGACCTGCCCGAGCTCCACACCCTCTAAATCCCTCTTATCTCCCCAAAAGAAGCCAAAAACTCCAAAAATCCCCAAAAAACTCTTGACAAAAATATCAACCTGTGCTACAATAGAGATATAAGCCCCGAGCTGGGCTAGGTTTTGACGACCCCACGACCCCACGACCCCAAAGAGACCAGACCTGCTCGACCTAAAACATTACCAACATGAATCTATTTACTTTATTATTAACTCTAGCAATTTTTGCCGAAACCACCGTCCTGACGGTCAAATCCCGCCAGAAACCCTTTTTGAGCGCTAATTCACGTCGCAAAATCTATGTCGATACCTCGGCGCTCATGGATGTGCGACTCCTCGCCGTCGCCGAAACCGGTTTCATCGGCGACGAAGTTATTATTCCGCGCAGCGTCATTCATGAACTCCAGCTCCTAGCCGACGGTAAGGATTCCGATAAGCGTGCCCGGGCCCGCGCCGCGCTCGACACTGTCAGCGCTCTCGAGCGTGTGGTCTATTTTGACGTCGAAATCCTCGACGATCCGCTCGACCGCACCCCGGTGGACGATCGCCTGCTTGACCTCGCGAAGGCTAATCGCGGCCTTATCTTGACCAACGATTTCAATCTTAACAAAGTCGCCACCGCCGAGCATATCGACGTGCTCAATATCAACGATCTCGCGCTGGCTCTGCGCGGCGACTATCTTCCCGGCGAACAAACCGCAGTAAAAATCGTCGCTATCGGCGACGGCGCCCATCAAGGCGTCGGTTATCTCGAAGATGGTACCATGGTCGTGGTTGACCGTGCCGATAAGAAAGTTGGTGAGACCATCAAGGTCGAATTCATCCGCCTGCGCCAAACTGCCGCCGGCCGCATGATGTTCGCCAAAGTCGCTCCCTCCAAAAATTCTCCAGCCGCCAAGGTCGCAGCCTCCAAAATTTCTCCAGCTGCCAAAACCGCTAATTCCGCTAAAGTTGCTAAAACCTCAAACTCCTCGAAACCTTCCAAAATTTCCCGATCCTCCAAACCTTCCTTGAAATCTCTCAAGCCACTTTCGTCGGCGAAAAAGCGCAGCTCGTCGCGTAGAAACATGACTCATCCCCGCAAAAATAGTGAGCGCTAAATCCGCACTCACCATTTCGCTAAATTCGCACTTACCTTTTCGCCAAACCCGCACTCACCATTTCGCGCTAATTTCCGCGCCGCGCCTAGCTTCCCGCTCCGACGGTCATGCTGCGCTGCGCCGTATTGCCTTGCGCATCGGTGATCTCCACCGTCACTTTCTTCGGTGCCGGCGCACCATCCTTGACCGTCCCAGTGTAGGTAGCCTTGCCGGCCGCCGCCGAGCCCGTGTCGATCACTCCGCCGTCCACAATGATGCGATAGCTCACCAAGTCATACGAACCCTTCGTGAATTCCACATTGATCGTATAGGAAGTGTCGCCCAGCGTCACCGCGATCGGTTTCACCTCCGGCTTCTTCGTCGCGGTCGCATCCGGGATGTCGCAGGTATCAATCTCGTCGTAGAGATACGGCTCCGGCACATTCCGCATTTCCGAACCAGAAATCGGATCAATGATCGTCGTCACTTCCACTTCAATCTTCTGGCTATCCGGCGTACAATCCGCCGCGCGTTTATTATTCAAGCGGTTAAACATGATCTTTTCCGTCTTCACGTTGTCTTTTTTACCGCTCTTATACCAACTCGGCCAAATATCAGTTTTTCCGCCCACGGTCAGCGTCTGAATTCCGGCCGGCCGCACTGGTTTATCACCTTCCGACCACTTACCTTCCTTCGCGTAGACTTCTTTATGCACTTTTTCCATGTAATCATTGATCACGCGCCGCACGACTTGGTTCGTGTTGCTGGTCAGACCGGCACCGTCATGGTTCCCGTTCCAGACCACCGTCGCAATCGCCGTCGAATAACTCGCCATCCAAGAATCCTTCGTCACGGAACTATTCGTCGTCGTGGTCGTACCAGTCTTGCTCGCTGTCCAGACTCCCGGCACGTTGAAGCCAAACGAATTCGCCTGCGAGCCAAAGGTAATGCTGCGCGCACTGGCATCGCTCAAGACATCCGACAGCTCATACGCCACTTGCTCGTCAATCACCCGCTCACCCGGCGTATCTTGCCACGACTCCACGACTTTCCCCGACGGGTCTTTCACTTCCAACACGTAAACCAGTTCCTTCGCTGTCCCGCCCCGTGCGATCGAAGCATAAGCATTCGCATGCTCAATCATCTTCACACCGCAGCCGCTCCCGATCGCGATCGAGAGTCCACCAGCGCTTCCCGACTCCGCGCAGTACGACTTATCGCCCAGCTTATGCGCAATCTCCAGGCCATTCTCGATGCCCACCGTATGCAGCGCCTTCACTGCGTTGATGTTTAGCGAGTTCCCCAGCGACTGCCGCAGTGTTAAGTTCCCGTAGAACCGTCCCGAAGCATTCCGCAGCGCACAGCTCCCGCGATACCCCGCGCAGTAGAGCGAGTCGATATTTTCATCTCGCCACATCGTCCCCGGGCCATAGACATTGTCGCCCGTCATCGAAAACAGCGGTGCATAATCCAAAATCGGCTTGATCGTCGATCCCGGCTCAAGGCTCGACACGGTCGCATTCACCTCGCCATAAATCGGCGTATTCCAGTCCACCGACCCCACCATCGCGATCACCTGGCTGGTCTCCACATCGACCGAAGCCAGCGCGATGTTGTCGCTGTGGTTGACATAGCGCAAGCTGGCGCCATTCGCCACCGCTTCTTCCGCCGCCATCTGCGCCCCCGAGTCCAAGGTTGTCTTAATCGTATAGCCACCGTTGCGGAAATTCTGAATCCCATACTTCTCTTCCAAGATGTCGCGTACTTCCAAGACGAAATGTGGCGCCTTAATCCCGGCGTATTGACTACTCTCCGGCAAAATCTGGTCGAGAATCGCCACTTCTTTCGCCGCTTTCGCCTCATCCGCCGTGATATATTGCATATCCACCATGTCATCCAAGACCTTATGCTGCCGCGCAATCAAGGCTTCGTTTGCCGCGGTATTATATGGATTGAGCACCGCCGGGTTATTCGGGATCGCCGCGAGCAGCGCCGACTCCGCCAAATTCAGCTCCTTCGCACTCTTCCCGAAATAAGTCTGCGCCGCACTCTCGATCCCGTTGCGTCGTCCGCCATACGGCGATTCGTTCAGATACATCGTGATGATCTGCTCTTTGCTGTACATTTTTTCCAGCTCAATCGAGAGGATTAATTCCTTAATTTTGCGCGCGATTCCGCCGCGGTTGGCACTTTGCGCCTCGTCCGAGAAATAAATCTGCTTCACCAGCTGCTGCGTCAGGGTCGAACCGCCTTGCACGCCCTTCCCGCTCAAGGTCGCCATCGCCGCCCGCACCAGCGCCGAGAAGTCCACCCCCGGGTGCGTATAGAAACTCTTATCCTCAATCGCCACCGTCGCCTTGCGCGCATAGTCCGCGATCTGGTCGCCTTCTACCACTAGCCGATAATCCGAATCGCCTTTATCCTCCCACAGCACTTCACCATTCCGGTCGAGATAAGTATTCACCGTCTCCGAAATTGTTAAATCGTTCAGCTGAATCTCCTTCAGCTGATTTTTATAATACACAAACAGCGCTCCCACCCCGATCACGCCCAGCAGGAAACACGCCGCAAAAATCTTCCCAATCCGCTTCGCCCCCGCCTTCGAGAACCAATACGCCTTAATCCGCTCCCAGCGAAAATGCGCCAAAAACCTCTTCCATGGATCTTTCGGCAGCGGCGCCAACTTTTTCCCGCTCGATTTCGCCTTTTTCGCCGCCGAAGTATGTCGCATTTTTCCATAAGCCAAGCTGGAATATACCTTCATATTCCCCTTGCCCGCACCACTTTTCGCAGTTTTTTTACCAAAAGAATTCGCAGTCTTATTCATACCCCTATTATACCACAAACCCCTCCAAAACTTACAAGCCGCCCACATTTGTCATTTTTCTGTCATCTAGTGCCATCCTGCTGATATTTCTCGCAAAATAAGGTAAAATCCGCAAATTTAGTATTTCTCTATTGACAAAATAGACTATCTGTGATACAATAGAAGTATAGGGGGGTGTACATTTCAGTTATTTTGGAAGTGCTGAACCCCATTTTTTGAAAAAAGGAGGATAAAAAAATGGGAAAAAGTAAAAAGATCGGTATAATTGCTGGCAGCAATGTTTTTGAGGCGACTATGCTCAAAAACGCTATAGAGCATTACCTGCGCTCGGAGTACGATCTCGAGCCCGATATCATCAGCAGTAGTCCTAAGACGATTGCTCGGCGTCAAGTGGCTTGCTGGCACATACACGATAGCGACGAATATCCAGAGTATGTCAAGCTGCTCCATCGGCAGGTGTTAGACTTTCTGGCGCGCGGCGTTGATTACATCGTTTATGCTTCCGACGTGCTCGCGCTGGATATGCTCTATGATCGCTTTCGTCAGGCGCAGTCTTGCAGTCTCAACTTTGCGAAGCGCAGTTTATATCTCAACTGCGTCGAGTTGTACTACGACCGATATGCTGCGATGGACGCCATGTTCATCGGCCCGACCTGTGTCACTTCGACGCTGCACCAGTCCTACATCGAAGCGCATACTCGCCCTGACATCCCGGTCGCTCAAGTCTTATCGGACGATGAGCCCAGTGCCGAGTTGCAGACGTCAATGCTGTTTCAAAGCTCCGATACTAGCGAGCTTTGTGCCAAACTCAAAGATAGGATTGAGCGCACCTATACACGCATCATCCGTTTTGATACAATCGTGGTGACGGATTTCTGGACGGAGCGTGTCCTGCTTCAGCAAGATTATGTACCGAGCTTCGACCTTGGTCCGACCACCTTATCGATCCCGAACACGCTAAGTCGGAAAAAGCCGAATCACTTTGAATTTCGGGTTTATAATGCCGAAAAAACCTTCGCCCGTTATATCGCGGCTTGTGCTGCTGGAGAGATCCAGCCATAATCCTGGCTTCAGCGCTTCATTTCTCACTGAGCACCCACCCGGGTGCTCTTCTGCTTTTTCAAGTGTCCTTACCTCACCACCCCAAACTTATTCTTCCCCCGCTTCAGGAGCGCCACCTGATCGATCGGCGCATCCTCAGTCATCTTCGTACCGTTCACCGTAATCGCCCCGGCTGCCACTAGCTTCCGCGCCTCACTTTTGCTGGTGCAGAGCCCCGTCGCCACTAGCGCCTCAAGCAGCCCCGTGCCCTTCGCCGCGCTGGCCAAATATTCGCTAAATTCCAAGATCTCATCCTCGCCCAGCTCCTCCAGCCCGCCCGCGAACAGCCGCTCGCTCAGGTTCATCACCGCTTCCGTTGCCGCTTCGCCGTGCACCACTTCCGTCGCTCCCTTCGCCAGCGCTTTCTGCGCACTGCGCCGCTCCGGATGCTCGGCCTGCTCACGCATAATCGCCTCAATCTCCTCCTTCCCAAGCAGCGTATAAATCTTCAGGAGATATTCCACCGCCTCGTCCGGCTGATTGATCCAGAATTGATAAAAGTCAAAAATCGAAGTCTTCTTCGCGTCCAGCCAGATCGCATTCCCCTCCGACTTGCCAAATTTCCGCCCCGTCACCGGGTCGATGATGAGCGGTGTACTCCAGGCATCAGCTTTCGCCCCCTCCAGCCGTTTGATCAGGTGAATCCCGCTCGAACAGTTGCCGAATTGATCCGCGCCGCAGAGCTGCAAATCAATCCCATATTTCCGATACAAATGCAAGAAATCATATCCCTGGATCAGCGTGTAAGAAAACTCCGCATAAGAAATCCCGCTCCCGCCTTCGCCAATCCGATTTTGCACGAACTGCCGATCAAGCAGCTGCGTCATCGAAAACGCCTTCCCCACTTCGCGCAAAAATTCCAGATATTTTATATCCTTAAACCAATCATAATTATCCACCATCACGAGCTCGTCGCTCCGCACCACGCGCTTGATCTGCTCAGCGATACATTTTTTATTATGCTCCACTTCATCCAGCGTCTTCAGATCACGCTCACCGTTTTCCTTCGGGTCGCCAATTTGCCCCGTCGCTCCGCCCACCAGCAGTGTCGGCTCATAGCCGTGGCGTACGAAACACGCGCACATCATCAGTGCCGCCAAATTCCCAATCGTCAGGGAATCAGCCGAGGGATCCGCCCCCCAATAAAACTTCTTGCTTGCTCGCGTATCTAATTCGGCCGGGTCTTTGATTGTCGTTTCCGCGCTAAAGCCGCGCCAGAGCAGTTCTTCCGATAATTTCATAGCCTGATTATACCATATTTTCAATATGGTTGTATAATTGCGTCGGTTCGGAAGAAATATCGAATGATATTTCTTCGCTCACGCTCCTAATTATACCATAATATATCTTGCATCCCTGAAATTCAAAGGCTCCGCTTTGCAGCAGAGCCCAGATTTCCTATCTAGTCTTTCCCGATCTGGCGCATTCCCTGCATCCAGAATGGAATTCCGGTCGCGGTCGTCCCGGCCAAGACCAACATCCTCGCCACCAAGACGATTATCGAAGCCAGCACGGCATTTGTCGCAGTGCAGCCCATGAAGATGATCATCGCGCCGTCTAACCCGCCAATCCCCATCGGCGTCGGAATGACCACGCCCAGCGTGATCGCCACTCCCGAGGCCACTATGATCTGCAGCAGCAGTCCGGTTTGCCCCATGGCCAGCGCCACGATATAAAACGGCAAAACCTCCAGCAGGGAATACAGCATCCCCCAGACGAAGGCTTGCGCCAGCGCTGCCTTGTCGCGGAAAGCCAGCTCCAGCGTGTCGAATAGTTCCTCCAACTTTTCCTGCACCGCGTTGGCTTGCTTGCTCCATTTTGGGCTTTCGCGCAACGCTTTCGGCACGCCTATCCTCCGTGGAAAGGCTATCAGCGCCAAGACACATCCCGCCAGGATTCCGATCGTCAGCAGGCATACCAGCCACACCGTCCATTTCGGCATCTCACCGGTTTTGCCCAGCAGAGTCAAGGCCACCATCGCGAGCGCAATCTCGATCCATTTCGTGAAGATCGAAATCACATAGCGAAACATATACATCCCGCTCGCTCTCGGGCCCGAAATTCCTAGCTTTTTCAGCCGTTCGGTGGCATAAAGCAGCCCCGGAATACTGAGAAAAGGCACCACGGTATTCACGAAATTCAGTTCATACTGAATCTTCGCCAGCCGCCCCGCGCTCAGCCCATCGCGCTTCAGATACGGATACCAAATCCATCCTGCCGCATAATACATCAGGATGATCGTCGGTATGATCAGCAGGAGCACCACCCAGTTCATCTCCCGCAGATACTGCGCCGCTCGACCCATCTCTTCGCGATACGCCAGATAGCCGCACACCACCCCGATTAGCACTGCCGCCCAAAATAGCGTGAGCTTGATCTGCTTTCTGCTCACTACTTTTTCCATTTTTTCCATTTTTCGCCCTCCTTTTCTGGTTTTCTGGAAAAAACAACTAGTTCCGTCAGACTGGTAAAGTTCCACCTCGATTCTTTTTTGAGGCACAAATCCCCACCACACCTCCATTATAGCACACTTTGTCAAAAAAGTCAATCTATGCTAGCATGAACGCATGGGCGGGAGTTCGACGCAAATACCACCAGTCTTATGTCTAAGCTTCGCTCCTAGTCCGCCCGATCATAAAATCAATCTGGAGATACTAATGGACAAAACTTCCACCCCCAAAATTCGCAAGCGAATTCTGGCTTTCGACATCGACCAAACTCTCAACATCGCCAAGACCCCCATTCCTCCTTCGATGGCGGAGCTGCTCAAGCACTGCCTCGACTATTTCGCGATTTGTCCCATCTCTGGTCAGAAATTTGAGCAATTCCTCCTCCAGATCGTCGAACCGCTGCAGACCGCCGGTGTCACCGAGCAGCAGCTCAGCCACCTCCATCTCTTCGTCGCCCAAGGTACGCAGTATTATCGCTATGATCTCGAGCAGCATGACTGGAAACAAGTCTATAATTACCCACTCCAAGCCGAAGACGTTGCTAAAATCACTCAGGTTCTCGAAGCCTCTGCTCGGGAGTTAGGCTATTGGGAGGAAGATCAGCTCCTCCCTGGCGACCAAATCATCGAGAATCGCCTCTCACAAGTGACCTTTTCCGCCCTGGGCCAAGCCATGGGCACTTCCGAAAAATACGACTGGGATCCCGACATGAAGAAGCGCCAGGCTATCGTCGCTCAGTGCCGCGAGAAGCTCCCCGATTTCCTCTACGAAATCGGCGGCACCACCTCGATCAACGTCGCCGCGCCCGGCATGAACAAACAGTTTGGCATGACGCACCTCCTCGCCGAGCTCCAGGTCGCGCCGGCCGAGGTGCTCTATTTCGGCGACATGACCCAGCCCGGCGGCAATGATTATCCCGTCGTCCAGATGGGCATCGACACCATCACCGTCCGTTCGCACGAAGACACCGAATTTGCCCTCCGCGGCATCCTGGGCTTACTCGGCACCAGCGCCGCTCTCAGCTCCGCCTCCACTTCCACTTCCACTTCCACTTCCACTTCCACCTCTAGCTCTGACTCTGCCAAATAAACCTGCAAATAATCCCGCAAAAATACAATCCCGCAAAAATACTCCGACCGTAGCCGGAGTATTCCTCCTTAGCAATTCTTCGCCAATTCGCATAGTACGCCTAGCGTCCAAGTATAACACGCTGCATTCCGCTCTGCATCCAGCTTGATCAACTGCAGCGACCAAGGCTCATCGCAGAGCCAAAGTCCAGGTTCGACATTTTTCAGCTCTTTCTCTAGGCAGAGCAGACACCGATACTGCTTCGGCGTCACCATTTCCGGCACTTTGTCCAGTTGGAAGCTGGGTTTCGTGCCGACCTTCGCCTGATAACTTATAACTAAGTCATCCGCGTGCCTTTCCCAGACTTCTTCCTGGCTGAATCTGGCATCTTCTCCGAGATCAATCACGTGCGGCAGCACGATCGGCTCACGCCGGTTTCCTTCTCTGTCAATCACAATCTTCTGGCACCACTGCGTCGCGCTTTCAAGGTGATAACCGGATTCATACTCCCGCTGCAGGGATAAATCCGCAACAATGTCTCGAGAGACGTCGTATTCCATCCCGGTTTTCGCTATGTTAGCCGAAAACCGCTCCTGCTTCATCCAGGCTTTCGCCACGCGTCGAAATTCCGCCGCATAATACTCGGACTGCTCTCTCGTGGTGAGTTTATGCACTGCATACTGCATATCCAGGATGAAGATGTCCACTTCTTTCGCGCCAGTTATCCGCCCCAACCCCGCGCCGAATCGCACCGGACTCTCCTCGAGCCTACTATCACGGCGATAAAACAACGCGCTCAAGTATGAAAACCGCGCCCCAAACCGCAAATCGTAATGCCAGCAATAATTCTTCTGGCGTTGCCATTTGCTGGGATCTTTATGCCAGCCCCACTCCACGATCAGCATGATTTCTGTCGCTTCGTCTGGCTCGCAGAGGGTGAAATCCGGCTTTCGCGCCTTCCAAGCCAACTGCCCGAATAATAACTTCGGGCATCCATAAAAGTTTTTATGGATGCAGCTCGAGATTGGTGGGATATAATAGCCCGTCACGGAAGGTTCATCGCCCGCTTCTATCATCCAGCTTTCCAGATTGTGTAGCATAACCTCCACGCTGATCCGGTTTCGCTGCTCTTGCCGCAGTCGCAGGTTTAAATCCATTTCCATACACCACCTCTCAATCAATCTCTGCCAAGTCTAGCTTCGACGAGATTAGTCTCTTACGCAGCTGCGCCGACCAAGTTATTTCCGATGCTCTCACTGTTCTGACTGTGCTGATTTTGTCATCAAAATCCCTCCTTTTTGAATCCTTTTTGAATCTTTTTCTGATGAGTCGCGCAGTATTATTTTGTTGCTACGTCTTCACTCGGCCAGGGAATTATCTGGTGAATTGTGAATTGCTAATTTGCTAAGTTTCCAATCTCATTTTATAACATCAATCCACTACAGATAACGCCTAACTCGAGACTACACCTCCATTGTAGCACACATCATCGAAATTGTCAAGGGTTAGCGCTGGCGTTATCCTGTGTTATAATGAAACCATGAGAACTTATATCGTGGGCAACTGGAAGATGAACTTTTCCGTCGGCGAATCTTCCGTCTATCTACATAAACTTTTGCAAAAAACTCGCGCCTACCGCGATCTCGAAGTGGTCGTGGCGCCGTCGGCGGTCGCGTTGCAGCCTTTGTCGCTCCAAACCGACCGCAAAAAAATCCGTCTCGCCGCCCAGACGGCCAACGCGCACGATTTCGGCGCCTATACGGGCGAGATTTCCTGTTCGCAACTGCGCGGGATTGTCGATTATTGTCTCTTTGGCCATTCCGAGCGGCGCCACCTCTTCCATGAGAGCGACAAAGACATTCGCGCCGCCGTCGCCGCGGCTGTCCGCAATCAGATCACGCCCATTCTCTGCCTCGGCGAGACCGGCACCGAGCGCACTTTTGGCGAGACCTATGACGTCTTGCGCGATCAGCTGCTCGGCGGGTTGTCCGAAGTCTCCGCCGAAGACATCTCGAAAGTCATCATTGCCTACGAACCGGTCTGGGCCATCAGTACCACGACCGACGCCCACATCGCCTCGCCCGACGACATTAGCGAAATCATGCAATTCCTGCGCCGCCTTCTCGCCGACACTTACGACAAAAAGACCGCCCAGTCCATCCCGCTGCTCTATGGCGGCAGTGTCAAACCGACCAACGCCGGCGCCTATCTCACGATTCCTGAAGTTAATGGCCTCCTCGTCGGCAGCGCTAGCTTGATCGCCGACCAATTCACCGAAATCATCGCAACCGCTAAACGAGTTCAATCATAATCTATGGGCAGTAGCGCATCAAATTCATCGTCTGTGGAATGGCAGATGAATTTTGCTGCGCAAAAATTGACCAATCAGAATCAAAATACCGCCCTCGACGACGCCATCCGCGCCGCTAAGACTCAGGCGGCCGCCGCCCATCGCGATACCACCAGCCACTCGGCTGCGCCGGCTCCCGCTGCGCCTGCGCCCACCTCGGCTCAAGCTATCATCAACGCTCGCTACCAGGCCTCGTCCGCTTCCGGCGCCGGGTCGAGCACCGCCCTTGCGGGCTCCGCTCCCGCTGGTTCGATTTATTCTCGCCCTAGCCTTTCCGCGCGTGACGCCATCAATTCCCATTCCACCCTCACTTCCGCGGAGCCCGAGCGCGCCAAATCCGCCTCCCGCCTCCATCGCGGCTTCATCCAGAAAAGCCTCGAATCCACTCGCACTTCCGCCTCCGCCATGCTCAAGTCCAGCGGTGGCGATGCCGAAGACGCTCCCGTCATCCGCACTTCGCTCAAGCTCGGCGCCGACGCTCGCCCCCAGAAACCCGTCGTCACCTTGCCGCCGGGTTCCCGCATGGCTCGCGTCGCCAAAGCCCTCGACCAACCTGCCGCGGAGCTCCCCGCAGCCTCCGCTTCTCCCGCTAAGTCTTCTGCGAAACTAGCGCCGAAGAAATCCTCGCCCAAAGCCCTAGCTGCTAAATCCGGCCTGAAAATCAACGTCGGCTCTGATCCGGATGCCGCGGACCTCGCTCTAGATTCTGGAGATACTTCTGCCGGCACGAAACCGCGCAAAGCCCTTAGCGCAAAGTCTTCTCGCTCTTCTGGCTCAGCCAAAGCTCGCTCCGTCAAATCCCTCAGTAGCAAAATCACCCAAATCCCTGTCGCTGCCAAAGGCGAGCACCGCATCACGGTCGAATCTTCCGACGATTCTTCCAGCGATTCCCCCAGCAGCTCCGATTCTAAGTCGTCTCGTTCCGCCGCTAAATCTCAGCCCAAATCCTCCAAGCGCGCCGTGCGCAAACCCCTCGGCCTGGGCAAGAAATCTAGCGCTGCCGCCATCGGCCTCGCCGCCGCGCGCACCTCTCGCCGCAAAGTCTCCGATCCGCAAATGCTCGTCCCGCACCGCAAATCTGCCGCCCGCGGTTTGCGTCCCCAGAGCTTCCCCGCGCCCGCCGAGCGCCAAACTCCGCCTGATCGCCAAGTTGCGTCCGCCAGGGCTTCCTCAGCTCGCTCTCGCGCCTCCGCCGCGCCGCTCTATCCTCCCGCTCCGGCTGATTTTTCCAGCCGCCCCAGCGCTGCCCACACTAGCCAAGAACTCAAATCCCGCTTCGGCGCCACTTCCGTCGGTCAGCTCGACGAGCTCGGCGTGGTCGAAGATTACACTGATTCCGCTCCTCGCCCCGCCTCCCCGCGTGAATCCGATGCTTCCGGCTCCGCTAGCGGCCTGAGTGCGCGCAATCTGAAGAATCCCAAAGCTCACCAAGCCGAAGACAGCCGCCGCACCCTCGGCAAACAGTCGCCCTTCTTCCTGAAATCCGTCACCGTCGAGAAACGCCCCCTCTCGCACGAAACCGCCGGCACCGGCCATGTCGCCACCATGCCCCGCGGGGTCCAGTCTGGGAAAGACGCCCCGAGCTCCCCGCAGCTCGGTGCCGTCCGCACCGTCGCCTCGAAGAGCGTCTTCGCCAAATCCGCCCCCAAAGCAAAATCCCACAAATCCCAGTCCTCCTCCGCCCCTCGCTCCGCTGTCGACCAGCCCACCGTCATCGTTCCTTCCTCCTCCCGCTCCAGCGCCCCCCTTGTCTTCCTCGTCATCATCACCATCCTCCTCGGTGCCGCCGTTGGTGCTGCTGCCTATCTCTGTTTCTTCCAGTAGCCGGTGCACCGCACCCTCCTATATCTTGACTTTTTCAGCAATCTGTGCTACAATGGTAGTATAGCCTTGTTTCTCATGGCTATACTACTGATTTTTCGCGGATTTCATACCCGTACGGGTATTTTATGTCTAGGGACATAAAATCTCGCGAGCTTAGTTGCTCCTTAATAGATTACTCAGTGGGCAACTTCGGTAGTTTTGCAACTTGACCACCCAACAATCGGCATTTTATGCCGCAATCCACTTCGCGGAGCCTTCGCTTTGCTTTGATCATGAATAGGAGGGAATTATATGATCAATTTTACCAATCTTGAAAAACACCCTAATGCCGACACACTCTATCCGCAGGAAATCGATGCCTTACTCGCCGTTATTAGCTATTTTTGCGAGGGAAGATATAGCGGTGATTATGGTAGTTGTATCCTCGACGGCCAGAAAGACGGCGGGGCGGCAAATTGCATTTTCCGCTTTAATTTCCCCGAGGGGCCATATCGCCGGACTTTTTTCCGCACCTATGATCGCACCAGCGACCAGATCGCCGAAGATTCAATTAACGAGATGCTGTGTTGGCCAGAAAATCCTTCGCGCTATCGTAAAAGCTTAGAGAATATTCCTTGTCCGGTTGCGACTGGGATTTATCGTGACGGCGAGATCGAAGTTTTGGTCCTGAATACTACTCACGGCCGCTTCCTTTTTACATGCCATACTCTGGCTGCCTTTTCCGACGATGATTATGATGCGCTCAGCGAAGCCTTGCCCTATATTTTCGCCGAAGCAATCGCTAACATGGGAAAAGAAGATACGGTTTTGCAACGCTCTAATATCGAGCTAATCGCCGGTCTGGACCCTAGTCACTCTGGACAGATCGTCGATATGATTACGGAAACCAGGGATTTATTCTACGATAAAAATCCCCTTCCCGAGATCGCCGCTTGGCGCACTTGGCACGAATCCGCGGATCAGAGCGATGAACTGGCCCTGTTTTTCGGGTAATCTTTCCATCAACCGTCAACCTTCGGGCTGGCGGTTTTTGCTGAGTGTGGTAGGGTGTTCGACTTCAAAGTCCCCGTCAAATCAACAAAAAATGACCATCCCGACCTACTTCTATATAATATCACAAATCATAACACTTGTCAATGCTTGGTGCGAGTGGAGGTAGTCGAAACCTCATCTCAAGTTTGGAAAACTTGCATA
>CAZGXB010000001.1:0-55864 GCA_964529615.1 uncultured Candidatus Saccharibacteria bacterium | reverse complement strand
AGTACTCCGAGCTCCAAAACGCTTATGAGTTGCACTTAGTTGACGAATTGACCCGGGGAAAGCAAAACGACGATTGCCCTTACTCGATGGATTAACACCTGAGGTTGAATAAGCGATAAAATAATGCGTTTCGTTTATCGCTAATGCTTCCTGCGACCATACAAATGCATCACTTCCGCCCGCCCAGAGGAAACCATATAGTTTATTAATACCCCCGCTCCGCACATAGTATAGTGAAGTAGAGATGATGAATGGTTGGTTATATCTAAGCATTATTACTATTTCTCCCTTCTGCTTGAGAGACCCACTCGACATGCCGTCTTTACGGGTGTCTCGTTCTGCTCGGTGAGCTTCACCTCGCTTTTAGTCTCTCTCACAGAAGGAGAAATAGTAATATACTCACACATAGTCATTATCATTTTCCGTCATCAATGTATCGAAGTGCAACTGTTTCCGACGTTGCAACTCAGCCGATGCAACCCAATACAATACATACAAGCATTACTTCAAACCTACTTATACTATGTGCGGAGCGGATATGCCACTATGACTCGTGGCACTATACGATATGTCGGTGTTGCTGGACGCAACTGGTCTCGTACAACGCTTCCTACTGCCAAAGATTCGTACAACCTCAACTATTACGAATCTGGCGTTAACTCTTCGAACATAGATGATCGCTATCATGCTTTCCCCGTCCGCAGCGTCGGTACAGTTGCACTCCAGGATTTTTGCTGCACTTTACGCTGATACGGAAACAGAATTTGCTTTGGTTTAATCCCCTTAGCCTACGACTTTGCTGTAATAACACAGAAGTCTAATTAGCTATATATTACCGAATTACTATTTCTCCCCCTGCGAGAGAAAAAACATGGCTTCCTTTTTTGACTTAGGATTCTAGCTTCAGCTCTGTACCTACTTTTGCAGAACATCCGCAGCGCGCGTTATCCCCCTTGGGACGGATCCGGCGAAGCCGGCGCGAGGGTTAGGCGGCTCGCACCCGCGACGGCGGGCTGCGAGAACGCCGGTTCTGCAAAAGTGCGGTACAGGCTGAAAGCTAGGAGATTGAACGAAAAAGGAAAGCCTTGGTTCGTGGGTCTCTCAAGCAGAATGGAGAAATAGTAATACGATAGAATAATAGCTAACTAGAAACACTGTATTATTACAAGAAATCCCGTAAGCTAGAGAAATTAAACCAAAAGGAAACCCTACTTTAGCACCTCATCCACAATCCCATATTCCTTCGCCTCTTCCGCACTCATCCAATTATCCCGATCCATATCTTTCTCCACCTGTTTCACACTCTTCCCGGTGTTCTCGGCGAAAATCTCCGCCAAACGCTTCTTCAAGAAAATCCCCTCCTTCAGCGCGATTTCCTGATCCGAGATTTTTCCCTCCGTCCCCGAGCTCGGCTGGTGAATCATCACCCGCGAATTCGGCAAGAGGAAACGCTTCCCCTTCGCCCCGCAGCTCAGCAACATCGCCCCCATCGACGCTTGCAAACCAATCCCAATCGTCTGCACATCCGGCGCAATATAATTCATCGTGTCGATAATCGCCAGCCCCGCATACACCGATCCGCCTGGCGAATTAATATAGAGCTTAATGTCTTTCTTCGGGTCTTCATTCGCGAGAAACAGCAACTGCGCCACGACCAGGTTCGCCGTCTCCGGCATCACTTGATCCCCCATAAAGACAATTCGCTCCTTCAGCAGCCGTGAATAAATATCGAAAGCCCGCTCCCCCCGATTCGTCTCTTCTACCACCGTCGGTACTAAATAATTTTCATTAAATTTTTGCATAATAATTCTCCTTATTTCCTAAATTAGCTCTTAACGATGTAATAGGTCCAATTTCGGTCATAGCTTCTCCGTATGCGAATTCATCGCATCATTCAGTTCCCCCATCTCCCCCTGCAGGGTATTATATTGCTCGATTCGCGCATTATTATCGTCGATTTGTTGGTTGATACTACTACGCATCTCCTCCACTTCGCTCTGCTCCGCCAGCAAATTCCCTCGCCGCCGGTTAAACTCCGCTTCGCTCGTGAAGCATCCCGCCGCATTTGCACAGCGGTTAAATTCATCGATCTGCCCGTCCAGTGCCGCCAACTTCGCGTCGTACTCAGTGCGGCGCGCTTTGATCGCCTCACTCTCGGTCATAATTTTCGTCTCCAATTCTTGCAATTCCTTCTGCAATTTATTAAACGGCTCCTGGTATTTTTCGTGATATTCGACGATCTTCTGCCGCTCAGCAAAATATTTCCGGTAATGCTCCTCCAGTTTCTCCGGCAAATTCCGCAATTTTGTCGCCGCTCGCGTATAGACTTCCTCCAGCTTTTCCGTATCTTCATACGCCTCCAGCTCCTCGCGGAACCATTCCGCATTTTCCGCCTGCACCTGCCTGAGCAAGTCCGACACTTCCGCCCGTTCACGCTCGCCCATCCGCTCCCACGCCGCATGTAGCAGCTCATGCGCCGTCGTCACATTATTCGCCAATTTCAGTTCCTCGTTCTGGATCCCATAGACATAAATCCGCCCGTTCGTATAGCAGCCTAGTAGAGAAATGTCGTCATCCCGCGTCTCGCAATGCTCATTAAACGCCGTTTTATCCTCCAGCGCCGGCTGCGTCGCCTTGAAAATCCGCTCCCCTGTCCCCGTCAGTATCAAGCTCTCCTGAATCGCCGCCATCTCCGCGCTCGGTTCATATCCCCAGCCCTTCCAGATGTCCTGCACCACCGGCTGCTGCACTGCGAAACACGCCCCCACCACCGCCACGATCGCAAACACCGTCCAAAATTTCTCTGCTCCCCGCCGTTCTTTTTCGATCGCTTGCTCACTCATGTATCACCTTCAAACTCATTTCCTTTTCGTCGCTACCCTTGACTTTTTTCATGCGAATCTCCGCGATATCGCCGTCTTCCAATTTCCCCGCGATAATCTCCTCCGCGATCAAAGTCTCAATCTTGTCCTCGATCACTCGCCTAAGCGGCCGCGCACCGTTCTTCGGGTCATAGCCTTCCTCGATCAGATATTTCTTCACTTCCGGCGTCACCCGCACCCCCAATTTCTTCGCCGCCAGGCGCTTTTTCAGCTCCTCGATCAGATTATCAAAGATCCGCTCCACGTTCGCCCGAGTCAAAGCATGGAAGACCAAAATCGCATCCAGACGATTAATCAGCTCCGGCTTCATCACCTTCTTCAGCGCCCGCATCGCCGCCGCTTTGCTCACTTCATACTCTTCTTTCAGCTCACGCTTTTCCTTCAAGCCTTTCGCCGTGAAGCCCATCTCGCTCTCGCGGTACATTTCGTCCGCCCCAAGGTTCGAGGTCAAAATCACGATCGTGTTATTAAATTTCACTTTATTCCCCTGACTATCGGTCAAAACTCCGTCTTCCAGAATCTGCAGCAACATGTTAAACACTTCCGGATGCGCTTTCTCAATTTCGTCGAACAGCACCACGGAATACGGCCGCCGTCGCACCGCCTCGGTCAATTTTCCGCCATCGTCGTAGCCCACATAACCCGCCGGCGCTCCCACCAGTCGCGAAACATTGTGTTTTTCGCCAAATTCCGACATGTCGATTTTAATCAAAGCGTTTTCCCCGCCAAACACTTCCCGCGCGATCACGCGCGCCAGTTCCGTCTTTCCCACTCCGGTCGGCCCCATGAAGAGGAAACTCCCGATTGGCCGCCGCACATCCGCGATCCCGCTCCGCCCGCGCCGGATCGCCTTCGCCACTGCCTTCACCGCTTCTTCCTGGCCTACTACGCTCTTCTTCAAATGTCCTTCCAAATCGCCCAGCAGCTCCAATTCGCTCCCGTGCACTTTCGACACCGGAATCCCCGTCTTCAGCGAAATCGCCGTCGCCAGATGCTCTTCCGTCAGCACCGGCTGCTTCGTCGCACCTTTTTTCTTCAGCGCTTTCAACTCTTTCTCAATTTTCGCAATCTCCGTCTTCAGATTCGCCGCCTTCTCAAAATCCTCCTTCTCCGCCGCTTCCGTCATCTCTTCCTCGAGGCTCTGCTTCTGCACTGCCAGCTTCTTATATTCCCCGCCGCCTTTCTTATCCGCCGCCACCTTCGCGATCGCCGCCGCTTCGTCGATCACGTCAATCACTTTGTCCGGCATGAAACGATCATTAATATATCGCCCCGACATATTAATCGCTGTCTCCAGCATTTCGTCGCTGATTTCCACGTCATGGTGTTTCTCATAATGCCGCTTAATCCCCTTCAGAATCTTCAAAACCGTCACATTATCCGGCTCTTCCACCATCACCGTCTGAAACCGCCGGCTCAGCGCCTTATCCTTCTCAATGTGCTTGCGATATTCATCCAGCGTCGTCGCGCCAATCAGCTGCAACTTCCCCCGCGCAAGCGCTGGCTTCAAAATATTCGCCGCATCCATCGAGCCCTCGCCCGAACCCGCCCCAGCTAATAGGTGTAGCTCGTCAATGAAGAGAATAATATCATCATTCTCCACCGCTTCGTCGATAATTCCCTTAATCCGCTCTTCGAATTCCCCCCGAAACTTCGTCCCCGCCACGATGTTCGAAAGATCAATCTGATAAATCCGCTTCCCCACCAGCACACTCGGCACATCGTGTTTCACCACTCGCTCCGCCAAACCTTCGACAATCGCGGTTTTCCCCACGCCCGCCTCGCCGATCAAAACCGGATTCGACTTCGTCCGCCGCGAAAGCACCGTCACCACCCGCTCGATCTCGCGCTCACGCCCGATCACAGTATCCAGCTTCTCTTCCTTCGCTAGTTCCGTCAGATCTTGCCCAAACCGGCTCAACCATTTCGGCTTATTCCGCCGATATTTGTCCTTTTCTTGATCGCGCCGTTCGCCGTCCACTTGGCGCTCAATCTCCGTCTCCAGCTCATCGAGCACATCCTCCGTCTCCGCCCCCATCTTCTCCAATAAGACCACCGCCCGCGAATTCGGTTGACACAGCAGCGCATAGAGCAAAAATTCCGTCCCAATCGCGACGCTCCCCTTCTCCTGCGCGTAATGATTCGCCATGCGCAAAGTCAGCACCGCCGCCTCCGACAGCGACATCATCGCCATCGCGTTGTCCGTCTTCACTTCGCTAGCTTTCTGCCCCATCGCCTTTTCCGCACGCGCCAGGTCAATGTCAAACCTCCTCAGGATCTGCGCCCCCATCGACGCATCCTGCGCCAAAATCCCCAGTAGAATATGCTCTGTCCCCATATAACCTTGGTTGTATTTTTTGCTAAAAAGGTCCGCCTTTTGCAGCGCAAAACGTGCATTTTCCGACAAACGATTCATCAATTCACTAAATTCGCTATCCATAATACCCCCATTGTAGCAAATTAGCACTCATAAGTCAAGAGTGCTAATCAATTTCGTTCGACTCATTATTTAAACTCCAGCAATATGCTATCTCCCCTGCATATGCTACAATGCCTGCATGCAAGAGCTCTATTTCTACCTCGATGACTCCGGAGTATTACATCCCAATTCGCACGAGCTATTTTTCATCTACGCCGGTTATGTTTTTCTCTCGCACAAAGAAAAGGATCGCGCACTCTGTGCCTATCGCAAAGCCGCCAAGCGTATCAACCCGCATCCCACTACGGAGCTTAAAGCGCATGGCGCCAAAGGCAAGACCAAACGCTACCTTAATTCCGTTCTCAAAGAATATGAATCCTTTAGTTGCGTCGTCGATAAAAGCCGTATCTATCCCAACATTCTCAATAACAAGAAATCTATTCACCGCTACAAAGATTACTGCCTCAAACGTATCGCCAAGGCCAAGCTTCTTAGCCTAATCAACCGTGGTATAATCGACCCCAATTCTCCAACCATTTTACGCTTCTTCATCGATAATCAACCCACCTCTACCGACGGCATTTATAACTTACGCGAGAGTATTCACGAAGAATTCTCTTCCGGCATCCAAAATTTCGACTATGGCGTATATCATCAGCCTCTCTTTCATAGTCATCTCCTCGTCACGACCAATTTCTGTGATTCGCGCAAACAACCCCTCATCCAAGCCGCCGATATTCTCGCCAATAGCATCTTCACTCAACGCAACTATAACCCTAAAATCCAACATGACCATTCCAAACACACTGAATTATTATTGCCATAATGAGCTATTGCCTTTCCCCCTCCCTTATGCTACAATACACTCACAGCCCATCCCGGGACTGTTTATACAGGTCGGACCTGGTCGAATTGACGTAGTGGCGCAAGCCACCAGCCGACCTGGCTATGGAGTAATCAATTACAACGACGTTTCGAACGCCATTTTTTATTGCCAACCTCGCCCAAAATTCTGTATATTCTGCATTTCCCACAAAATCGCGGAGCCTTTCGGCTCCGCTTTACCTCCTGATTATTCTTCCTGGCTCCAGTCGCCGTATTTCGCGATCAGATGTCGTCGCACTCGCGCCATCCCGCCGAAAGCCATCACGACTTTCTGCGGCATTTGGTCGCTCAGCAGCCACTCTGCAGCCGCCCGCGACTCAACGTAATATCGCCTCGCGTAATATTCCTCATCGAGTGTCGCATTCTGCAAGCCACTCCAGAGCAAACCCTCATACGGCGGTTTCTCAAATTTCTCTTCCGCCGCCCGGCGCAGAGCCTCAATATTCGCAAAATATTTGCGATAAGTCTCATGCGACGGCATCATAGGATTTGCCCGAATCTGGGTCGAGTTCAACCAACATCCCCGCTTGACGCTTTCCTGGTAATATCTCTCCAGGATCCACGCCTGAGTCATTTTCGGCTGCGTTCTCCATTTCTCCCCCAGGCTCCGCATCGACACATTACGTTGCACTCCGAAACCCTGCGTCGCCGCGCTCTGTTGCGCTTCTGTGTTCGCCAGCGCCTTTACTACCTCCGGGAACCTCTGCTCAACCGCTCTACGCGCCGGCAAAATCCCTCCGCAATAACGCAGCAATCGATGATAGCTTAAGCAAACTACGTCGCCACTCGAAACTCTCTGGGATACCACGACGCCTTTCAGGTCGTACATCGTCAACCAATACCCCGCCGCGAGCGAAGCCTCCATATAGGCTTCAATCAGCTCCATTTCGCGTCGCGCTGCAGTCCTTCGAGTTTGTCGTTGCTGAATTTCTAGCAAAGCCATCGCTTCTTCCGGGAACAATTCTTGCGCTGCTTCGCGCACTTTCATCAATCCACCGCAATCCAAGATAGCACAATACTCTAGTCCAGCCTCCTTCAGTGCCTCATACTTCAGCCAGCAACCCGCCTTAAGGCTTGCGTCCAGATACTTCCTGACCACAGTTTTCTGCCAGGTTGTTAGTGCATTTTTCTCCATATTATCCCTCCTCCTATGGTTAGCACTAGTGTTAAAGGGCTAAACTACCCCCTCTTACCATTGTACCACACATCCTCATTCTTGTCAATATTTTCGCCACAAAACACCCCAAAATCGCCACAAAATCATCCCGAAATTATCACAAAATCCCTAAGCTCCTAATTACTCTGGCAAATAATCATCCAAATCGTAAAAATCGCCATCCGCACGTTGCGCGAACACGCTGCTTCCGCCCAACTCAATAGTATAGAATCTCACGACATTTTCCACCCCCGGAATCGCCCCCTCGGAATTCGCACGACCACTCTTCAAAGCCTCCTCGATATTGGTATATTCAATTGTCCCATCTTCCATCAGGTATAGCAACGACTCTCGACCACAAACTCCCTGTCCAAATAACGCAATCTTCACATCGACGACTTTATCCGCATCAATCTTCCCCACTTTCAGCGTCTGTATCTCTTCTCCACCCGCCAAATTCAAGCCGAAGAACTGTCCCATTTTCGCCGGATTATACTCGATTTCGATTGCGCTCGCTTCATCCCCGTTCGCACTTTGACGCAAACCTAATCCCATCCACCCCTCCATCGAGTGATCCTCCACCAGCCACCAATCCGACGCCTTTTCGCCCGCTGGCAAAATCTGCTTCCCCTTCGTCATGGGCAAATTCACGCTTCGCCTGTCTTCAATTACCACCTGCTCATTATTTTCATTTACGACTTCTTCGACTTCCACGCCCTTCAAATCTGCAATTTCCTCATTCTTGTCTGCGACTTCCGTCTTCAAATTATCAATTTCGCGACCCTGCGCCAATCCATTGACCACACCCCAAATTCCAAAACCACACCCCGCCACGGTCAAAACCGCCAAAATAATCACCGCCGGCAAAAGCTTATTCCGCTCTTTCTTCACCCGCGCCTTATTCGCCCGCTCCTTATCCTCCGCCAAATTTTCCTGCGTGTTTGCTTTTTCTTCGTGCATAAGCCTCCCTATTACTTTCCTCTATTATACATCTTTTCCGCAAAAACCCGCCAATCTCGTCAAAGGGACAAACCTAATTCGGAGCTAATCGAAACAAATCAAAGCAGATTTGGGGGCAACGCTAGCTTGGAGCTAGTGCAAGGAAGAGACGAGCAGCGGACCGAGCGGGGCTTAAGGCCCAGCGAGGGAGCAGTCGCAGTCTCTGACGCTGCAATAGCCCGAGATAGCGAGCCCCTCTACACGCGGTTGATTACGGGAATAACAATCGGCGTATGCCCCGTCGCATCAAACAAAATATGCGTGACATCTTCCTTGATTTCCTCCTTGAAGGCCTTCATATCATCACCTTGGAGCTTCTCTGTGCGCACACGGAGATAATGCCGAATTTTCGCCACGAGTTCCTCCGAATTGTCCAGATAGATAAACGCGCGCGAAATAATATCCGGAGTCTTTACCATCCGATTATTCTTCTTGCTCAACGTCAAAACAATGATGAAAATCCCCTCGCGCGAAATGTGAATCCGATCCTTCACCACCGCTTCATGCACCGGCTTGTCTGCATCGTCATACAACTTATTCCCCACCGAAATCCGTCCGCATTTCTTCACCGTCTTATCCGGCATCAGCTCGACCACATCCCCGTCGTCCATCACCAAAATCCGGTCTTTATTGATCCCGATCACGTTTTCCGCCATCTCCGCATTATGCTCTAGCATATAGAACTCACCGTGATAAGGCACATAATTCAGCGGTTTCAATCTCTCCACAAATTCCACATGATCTTCATAGTAAGCGTGCCCCGAGAGGTGTAGCGGCCCCAAATTCGTGATGTGGCTCTTCCCGTTTTGGATCACACCCGCGCCCTCGCGCAGCAAGCCATCCACCGTATTCACCACATGCGGCTCGTTCCCCGGAATCGGATTCGACGAGAAGACCACGACGTCGCTCGCCTTAATCTTGATATACTTATGCGCGCCGGTCACCATCCGGTTCAAGACCGCGTTCATTTCTCCCTGCGAACCGGTACAAACGATCGTGATTTTATCATCCGGCAACTTCACGATGTCTTCCATCTTCATCATCGTGTTTTTCGGAATCTTGATCACCCCCGCGCGCACCGCCGTCTCGACGTTATTAATCATCGAAAATCCCGCGAAGGCCACTTTCCGCCCCCGTTTCGCCGCCTCGTTCAAAATCAATTCAATTCGCTTAATTTGGCTCGAGAAACAACTCACGATCACCCGCCCATTGGCGTAATGATCCATCACTCGTCCGATGTTCTCGCCCACGTCATATTCCGAATGTGGATGTCGTCCCGGGCTGTCGATATTTGTACTTTCGTTCAGCAGCAGCGCCACCCCTTCTTCCTTCACGATCTGGTCGATCCGCTCATAATCCGTCTGAATCCCCATCGGCCGCTCTTCGTGCCGCCAGTCGCCCGAGACATACACTATCCCGTTCGGCGTTCGCACCACGATCGCCGTATTCCCCGGGATCGAGTGCAAAGTATGGATGAACTCCACCGAAAAATGCTCGCCCACCTTAATCCTCTCGTGCTTAAACGGATCCACGCTGATATAATTCAAATCCGGCACTTCCGCCAGCTCCGACATCTGTTTCTGCACCATCCCAATCGTGAATTCCGTAGCATAAATCGGCGTCAGATGACTAAATTTCGGCAAAAGGTGCCGACAAGCCCCGATGTGATCGAGGTGTGCGTGCGTGAAACAAATCGCCTTCACCTTATCCTTGTTATCTTCTAGATACTTAATATCCGGCACCATATAGTTCACCCCTGGATAGTCCGCCCCAGCGAAGAGCGAACCCATATCAATCACGATCATCTCCCCCTTATACTCGATAATCGTCATGTTTTTCCCGATGCCAAATTCGCCTACGCCCCCCATCGGGATAATCCGCACCGCTTCCGGATCCGGTCGCGCCGCCTTCAGCTGCGCCGCCGTCACCTGCTGTCCACCGTAGCCATTATACCGACTCTTGTTCACCGGAATTCCGATGATGTGCTGCGTCGCCTGCGCATTCACGTCCTGCGACAACATCCGCTGGTGGTGCACCATTTCCCCCTTGCGCACCGATACTCCCAGTCCAACTTTCTTATTTTTCGCCGCAGTTTGCTTATTTTGCCCCTGAGAGCCCTTCGTTGCCCCTCTCGCACCAGTCTTCGTGCTGACCGCCCTCCCACGGCTCTCTGCTTTCAGACCAGCCTTAGACGCGCTCTGCGTCGCTCGGCGGCCATTTTGGCCTTTTCCGGCCGTTTTTGCCCCTTTCACGCCTTTTTTCACTAGAGCTGCATCTTTGCCCCCTTCGGCAAAATTGCTGTTAAAACGCCGATTTTGCGCCTCTTCAAACTGTTTTTTGATGTCCGGCAAGCGCTCCTCTCGCATTTTCAACAAACGCGCTCGTCGTTCTTCTTCTTGTTTATTCATATTTTCCTCTTTTATTAACCTTATTTTCTCCCCAGAAATCTCGCAAACCCCCGTTTCTCTATACCTCCGTCATGCCACCCTAGTTGCAACAATTCCCTTGAGAAGCCCCCATATCTTATTACCCCTATTATACCAAACTTCACCCCCAAAATCAACCCTTTCCATGCAAATTGGCACTTCCTCTCTGGAAGTGCCAAATAAGGCCTTATTTGGTCCTCAAGACCCTTTTCGGCCATTTTCGCCGGTTTATCAAAATTATAACCTCCCCCTCTCTGTTGTCGCCGCCTTTTCCAGCGCTTTACGCGCCGCGAAACTGCTCATAGCACGATTCTCAGCGCCAATTTTCGGCGCCAAAGCAAATCGCAATTCCCGCACCACCGCCTCAATCTCCTGAGTCGGAACACCGTCCACGGCCAACTGCTTCATCTCACTCGGCACATACGAACGCGTATCAAAACATCCATCGTTCAATCGGCCGATTACGCCTTTCAATCTCTGTGCATATCCATCTGTGTCCTCATCGCCCTGAACCCGTTTTATCTGTGGTCGCGACAAATACAACTTCACATTCGTCACTTCAGGCTGACTCAGACACGCCATAGACGCCCCCTCTGCTACCGTTGTCATAGTTGCTCCTTTCCCCCATCTGGGACGCCCTTAAGAGCCCTGCTCTTGAAGAACTTTCACGCCTTTGAAAATTTAAGGGGTCTTCCCCGCGTGAAATAGTGACCGAAATGCCATACTTCGATAAATCCTAGCTAAAAAGAACTGGCCAGAACCCACCAAAATCCATGGCATTCCAGCCCTATACCCCTATTATAGCACACTTTCCCCCAGAAATCAACGTTTCGCCCCCAAAAACCCCTATTTCGCCAGATTCTCCAACAACTCCTTCAGCGCCGCGTCATTCTTTGCGCTCAGCGTCACGCTTCTCCCCCGAATCTTCACCATCACCCCATATTTCTCCGCCAGACGCTCCTCATCTTTGCGGTAAGTACTGCTCTTCACCGCCTTGACCGAGCTCTTCTTCTTCCGTGCTGCGACATAACTCTCCACTCGCCGCGCCGGCCAACCTTCCTCGATCATCTTCGGCAAGATTTCGTGCACAATCTCCGGATCCGCCGCAATCAATGGCCGCATCGGCCCCTCCATCAAGTTATGCTCCTGCATCGCCTTTTTAGCTTCTTCGGGTAACTTCAAAAGCCGCATCGTATTCACCACACTACCAGCGCTCTTCCCTACCCGCCGACCGATTTCTTCATTCGTCAGGTTAAACTGGCTTTTCAATTTCGCATACGCCGTCGCCAATTCGATCGGATTCAAATCCTCACGCTGCGCATTCTCGATGATCGCCATTTCCAACTTATTCTGCGCCGTCATCGTCCGCACGATCGCCGGAATTGTCTTTTTCTCCGCTAGCTTCGACGCTCGCCAGCGCCGCTCTCCCGCCACGATCTGATATTTCTCCCCCACTTTCGTCACCACGATCGGCTGCAATACGCCATGCTCCTTGATCGAAGCTGCTAATTCCCGCAAGTTCTCCTCAGTGAAACTCTTGCGCGGCTGTTCTTCGTCGCGCACGATTTTTTCGATTTCAATCTCTTCTAAGCGGCTCGACTGCTTGTCTTCCTTCTCCGTCGGGTCGAAGGCTTCTTCCACCAAATCCGTCGGGATCAAACTCTCAAATCCGCGCCCCAGCCCCATACTTTTTCTCGCCATTACACTCCTGCCCTTTCCATCACTTCGCGCGTGAATTCCTTATAGGCTTTCGCCCCCTTACTAAACTTATCATACGCCCCCACCGGCACTCCATGGCTCGGCGCCTCCGCCACCCGCACGTTTCGCGGAATCGTCGTCCGGAAAACCTTTTCCTTGAAATATTTTTCCACTTCCGCTAGAACTTCGGCACTCAAGCTCGTCCGCTTATCATACATTGTCGCGAGCACCCCCAAGAGTTTCAAATCCGGATTCATCGCCTTTTTCACCATTGCCATGCTCTCGAGCAACTGCGCCACTCCCTCCAGCGCATAAAACTCCGTCTGCACCGGCAGCAGCAAATAATTCGCCGCGATCATCCCATTCACCGTCAGAAGCGACAAACTCGGTGGCGAATCGATCACGATGAAATCATACTCATTCCCCACTTCCGCCAATGCTTTTTTCAGGACGCCAAATTTCTGCTTCATCGCCGCCATTTCCACTTCCGCATTCGCCAGCTGCGGCGTCGTCGGCGCCAAATCCAGATTCTTAAACTGCGTCTCGACAATCACCTCTCGAAACGGCACCGCCCCAATCATCGCCTCGGTCATTGTATTTTCCATCGCGTTTTTATCTACGCCGAGTCCCGACGTAGCATTGCCTTGCGGGTCAATATCGACCAGCAACACGCGATTCTTCGCCTTCGCCAAATAATACGACAAGTTCACCGAAGTCGTCGTCTTGCCTACGCCGCCCTTTTGGTTCGTAATACAAATCACCTTAGCCATAACTATTTTCATTATAGCACGTTCTCGGCCGCACTGCACTTTTTATTGCAAATAATATATCTCACTAGTCGGCATCCGCCAGGCTTTTTCTGCTTTTTTCAGACCCGTCGCCGCCTCCACCGCCTCGACAATCTCCGCCGTATCCTGCCCGTCGTTGATGAACAGCGTCAATCCATGCGACAAGTCCCTCCCTCGCAAAATCGTCCGAATTTCCTCTTCATCGCCCCCCACGTCTTTCGCCAAATAGCTCTCGTCGATTTCTCTCAGCAGCAACAAATCATTCAATACTACCCAGTCGTCCCCCGTACGGAAAATATACAGTGCCGGAATCTCCGCCCGCTCCGCCAGCTCTTCTGTCGCCCCCCCATATTCACTATACATCACATCCGGCTCAATCTTCAGCACGAGCGGCATCAGCAGGAAAATTCCCGCTATGGCCAGCAACCAGCCTTCCCGCCTTTTTCCCTTCGTCGCCGATAGCAACTTATCCAAAATCCATACTACGCTCACCAGCACCAGCCCACACACCGGCGCCACATAGCGCAGCGCGATAAACGGCGACACCGCCGCCACGATCATCAGATAAAAAATCGTCGGTACCAGGACCATCACCAGCCTCGTCCGCTCCGCTTCGCCTAGTTTGATTTTGCTCTGCCGTGCGATCATCCTCCCACCTAAGACCAAAATCACCGCCAGCACCACTAATAGCAAACAATGGAAGACATATAGATCTATCACATCCAAATATTGCCAAATATTCTCCACTAGAAGCCGCGGATTCAATAAATGCTCCAACACCCCGCCCCCGCGATTACTAAACAGCATATGCTGCACCGAATACGGCCAGATAATCAGCGAACTTACCCCCGCCAGCCCCAGCGCCAACGTATATGCCCGCCATTTCGCCCATTCCCTGAGCTTAGCATAACGCACCGTGAAAAATCCATACATCGCCACGATGAAAAACAAATAATAATACTGCGTCAGAAACCCGAGAAACGCCACTATGCCAATCCCCGCCAGCAGTCCCTTCGTCGGTTTTTCGCTCGCCAGCAACCGCAAATGCAAATACGTCGTCAGCGTAATCCATAGTGCCAGCAGCGCATACATCCGGATATATATTACTGTACTCACCGCCATCACCGACGTCGCCACCACCAGCGTCAAGAGCAAAGTCTTCACTCTCGTCGTCCGCCCTTCCGCTTTCTCTCCACTCCGCCAGAGCCGCTTAATCACCAAATACAACAGCCCCGTATTCAGCGCAAAAATGATTATATTCAGCCCAATTCCTATCCACTGGCTAAATTTCCCCGGCAGCATCTCCATCCCTAGTCGCAATAACAAATAAAACAGCGGCGGATGCACGTCATTTTTCTGATTTTCATACACCGGCAAGAAATCCCCCCGCTCCTCTTCGCTCACCATCAAATAATCATCATAGTATGCTCCGTTATGCCACGCGTCATAAAACCCCTCCGTTTCATAAATCTGCACTCTTTCATAATTCGCCAGCCCATACGAATAAATCTCATCCATATGGAAATAGGCCTTATTCGCCCCCGCCACCAGATAAAGTATCGTCTGCAAAATAATAATCAGTCCTAGCCACACCCCATTCATCCGCCCAATTTTGCGCCACAACTCCTTCATTTTCCCCAGTATATCACACTTTTGCGAAATATTTTTGCACCACTTTCCCGCTCAATTTTAAGAGTGGCCGCGCCAGCCCGATAAACCCTACACACAGCACAATCGGCACCACCCCCACCTCATCCGAAATGCTAAATAATCCTTTCAAGAAAATCATACAAAACACCAATCCCGCCGCCGACAGCCCCCAAATCAACCATTTCTCCCGATTCATCGGCTGACAAATATCGTATAACACCATCAGCCCAATCGCCGACAGGAGCACCGTCGCCACCGTCGAAATCTCCGCCGCCGTGAAGCCCACGGCCTCCCCAATCAGCGCCATAATCACGACCAGTACCATATCCGTCACGCCGCCCGGAATCGCTTTACGCAAAACGTTCCGAATGAAACTCCCCCGGATCAAATCCGTATTCGGGATCTGCGACAAGAGAAACGCCGGCACGCCAATCGTAAACATACTAATCAGCGACACTTGCGCCGGCGTCAGCGGATAAGTAATCCCAAACAAGATCACCAGCAGTGCCGTCAAAAGCGAAAAGGTATTCTTCACTAAGAACAAACTTCCCGACCGCTCCAAATTATTCACCACCCGCCGCCCTTCGCGCACCACATCCGGCATTTTCGCAAAATCCGATTCTAGGAGCACCAGCTGCGCCGCCTGCACTGCCGCCTCGCTCCCCGACGCCATCGCCACCGAACAGTCCGCGTCCTTCAGTGCCAAGACATCATTCACTCCGTCCCCGGTCATCGCCACCGTCCGCCCCTGCCGCTTCAGCGCCTGTACCATCTGCCGCTTCTGCTCCGGCGTCACCCGCCCAAACACCGTCTTCTCGCGCATCGCCCGCTCAATTTCCTCTTCAGTCGTCAGCTTCCGCGCATCGACATATTTCTCCGCATTTTTAATCCCCGCTCGCCGCGCAATCTGCGCCACCGTCACTGGATTATCTCCCGAGATCACCTTAATCTCCACTCCCTGCTCATAAAAATACCGAAATGTCTCCGCCGCCTTTTCCCGAATCAGGTTCGATAATAAAATCAATGCTCGGGGCGCCACTTTCCCGCTCAATTTCTTCCCATCGAGCTCTCCAGCATACTTCCCGAAGACCAACACTCGATAGCCCTCCGCGCTATATTGCTCAATCTTCTCCTGATATTTCCTATATTCCTCGCCCAAGATGATCTCCGGCGCTCCTAAGACGAACGCTCCTTCCTCCAGCTCCGCCCCACTATATTTGTAGCGCGAAGAAAACCCCACCACTTTCCTCGCCAGACCCTTTTCCCCTTCGGTCTCGTCCTCCTCATCCAAATTCTCCCCCATCTCCTCTTTCAGCGCCACCATCGTGGCATTATCCGCCGCCTGCGCCCGCACGAACTTCTGCAAAACCTCCCGGCTCGCCTCCCCTCCAGCCAACGTCTCAATCTTCTCCACCCGCATCTTTTCTTCCGTAATCGTCCCCGTCTTATCCACACATAGCGTATCCACCCGCGCCAGCGTCTCAATCGATTTCATGTCGTGCAGCAAGACTTGTTCGCGTGCCAATTTCATCGCGCTAATCACCAGCGTCACGCTTGCCAAGAGAAATAGCCCTTCCGGAATCATCCCGATCACCGCCGCCACCATCGCCTGCACACTTGCTCGCACACTCTCCCCCTCCCCGAAATACTGCTGACAAAACAAAATCGCTCCGATCGGAATAATAATCACCCCCACCGTCTTCACAATCTTATTCAGCGAACGGATAATTTCCGACTGCTCGCCAGTCTTCATCTTCCGCGCCTCGAGCGTCAATTTCGAAGCATACGACTCCTTCCCCACCTTTTCCAGTCGCATCTCCGCCGTCCCCGACACTACGAAACTCCCCGACATCAGCTTATCCCCCACCGCCTTCTTGATCTCGTCCGCCTCGCCCGTCAGCAGCGCCTCATTCGCCATCACCTCTCCCGACACCACTTCCCCATCCGCCGGGATCTGATCCCCCGCTCCCAGCTCAATGACGTCGTCCTGCACCAGCTCGTCGATCGCCACTTCCCTCACTTCCCCGTCTCGCCGCGCCTTCACCCGCGGCATGTGCATCACTTTCAGATTGTCCAGCACCTGCTTCGCCCTTAGCTCCTGAATGATCCCAATCAAAGTGTTCGCAATCACGATCGGCAAGAACGTCAAATCACGATACGACCCCACCAAAATCAACAGAATTGCAATCACGAGAAAAATCAAGTTGAAATACGTCAAGACATTCGACGTCACAATCTGCTTCACTGATTTCGATGGCGCCTTCACCTCGCGATTATCCCGCCCCTCGCGCCGCCGTTCCGCCACTTCCGCGCTGGTCAACCCTCGAATTTTTGTTTTTTCACTCTGCATCTTCCCGCCAGTATATCACAGATTTTCCCACTCCGCGCACCCAATTCCCACTTCGTCACTTTCCCGTCACTTCTTCTTGTTCCCATCAAAAAAGCTCCCGCGCGGAGAGCTCTCTTCAGCCAAATTAGGCAATTTTTGTGATTTCGATCAAAGAATACTTCTGGCGATGACCAGTTTCCTTATGCACGCGTTTCTTCGATTTGTAGCGAATCACGCGCAGCTTCTCGCCAGCGACTTTTTCCTCTACCACTTTCGCCGAAACTTTCACGCCTTTCACTTCTGGAGTACCGACTTTGACATCATCGCCATCGATTACGAGCAAAGCACCAGTTTCGAGCTCTTTCGTTCCTGCCGGAAGGAGGTCCACCCGGAGGGTCTCACCCTCAGAGGCGATATATTGCTTCCCGCCAATGAGTACAACTGCTTTTTTCATACTTTCCTTTAGAATTATTTAATATCCATGCCATTATATCAAATTCCCCTCCCGAAATCAACCTCTAATCCACCCCAAAATTACAAATTCGCAAAAAAACTAACAAAGATCCCTCGCCTCGCCAGCGAACGCGGATCAGCCCAAAATGGAGCCTCGGTCTGAGACTCCATTTTTCATTTTATACGCTGACTATTTCTTATTTTTGCCTTTCTTGCCCTTGGCTCTGCCCGCCAGCTTTTTCGCTGTTTTCGTCGAATGCCGCCAATAGACAAATCCCACGATCACCAGCCCCACGATAATCGCCGCAAACGCCACTTCCCGCGGCCCAGTCTTCGGCAATTCCTTCGGCAAAACCGGCGTCGACTCCGGATCTTCCCCTTCCGGTTCTGGTTCCGGCTCTTCCACGTCGTCCGGGATTGGGTCGCCTTCGGCGACAGTTTGAAGCGTATAAGTAATATATCCTGAAAACTCATAACAGCCAGGAATAACTCCATCTAACTCATTAACTCCCAAAAAGTCACCTTCCCGACCAAACATATGTATCGACATCGTCGAACCATTTGCGTCCCAATCATTATGAAGCTTGGCTGACGCCGTCACATAATGTAAGGTCATCGCTTCGTCCGCCGTAATGTAAGCCTCATCCCATACAGATTCTGGATCCGTGCCGTCCGCCTCGATAATAGCGCTAACTTGCCCCTTTTCGCCTTTTGCTAGCGCATGGGGAAAATTCGCAATCACCTTAGCATTATATGCCATACCTGCAAAACCGTGTGCCTCATCATTCACTGTCGCAGAAGCATTATTATGATAATAAATCACTACTTCATACTGTTTACCAGCTTCCAAGTGCAAATCATTACTATAAACATCCTTCTGCTCTCCATCGCCTTTTTTCTCAACGATTCGCACAAAATCCCGCTCATCACCAAAAACCGGATTATTAGTAATCGAGTTAAAAGTTGCGTGATCCGCAGGTGCCTCATTTGTATAGGTCGGTCGCTCCGGTCCCCAAGCCGAAACCGGCACCGCCCGCGCCAACGGCAGCACTACCGCCGCCAGCGCAATCATTACTTTTGTTAGTCTTTGTTTTTGCATTTTATGCTCCTTTTCTATTTTGCTATATTATTCAGTTTCATTTTCCGTATTCTCAGCCGCAGCTTCTCGAGCCTCTTGCGCCGCCTGTTCCGCAGCTGCCTGCGCCCTAGCAGCTCGCTCAGCCGCCGCCTTTTCTCTTGCAGCTCGCTCAGCTGCTGCTTTTTCCCTTGCGGCCTGCTCCTCCGCCGCCTTCTTCTTTGCGGCCTGTTCCGCCGCACGCTCCTGCTGTCGTTTTAGTATCTCTGCTTGTTCACGCTCAGCCTCTTCTCTTTCTTTTTCCGCAGTCTCCTCTCGACGCTCATCAGCCGCTCCTTGCTCAGCTTTCGTCTCATCACCGCCATTATTAATTTGCTGCCCCCCCGTCACGCTCGAATTATTTTCTGCCGGCATATCGTCTTCAATCTTATTCTTCTCTGCGGTGTCATTCACGTCCTTAGTCTGATCTGCTTCACCAGAATGGTCATTATTATCCCAAATCTCTTTCCCTTTTTCAGGATTCTTTGGTTTCAAATCTCCCCCCGGCTCCTCCGGCTCTGGTTCGGGATCAGGTTCTGGGTCAGGATCTGTATCTGGCGGTGTGTCTGGTTCCGGTGGAGTATCCGGCGGTGTATCCGGCTCTGGTGGTGTATCTGGCGGCGTATCCGGCGTCCCCGGATCAATCGGATCGATGTTCCATGTGACAGTCCTCAGCTCATCGGCCATCCCCGGCACTTCTTCCCAGCGCAGCTCGGGATTTTCTTTCACCGCCCGCTGGATTTTTTGCACTTCTTTCGCCACTTTCTCCTGATCTTCCTGCGACATTTCCACATTCACTTGGAAGCCACATTCCATATTCAGGTCGATCGTCCCGAGATAAGTCCCATCCTCAGCATACATTCCGACCAACATCTGCTTCTGTCCGCTCCGCTGCTTCACACTGTATCCCAGCTCGAGATCGCTTGAGTCGAACCGCCCCTCGCCGCGCATATCAATCTGATAAATATACGAAGTCTTTTCCTTCCGGTATTCTTGATAGAATTTCACTGCCCGTTCAGTATGCTCATTCCCAAGAATTTCCGCCATCTTCGCGTCAATTTTCGCTTGGACTTCCGCGCCATTCTCCGCATTACTGATAATGTCGTCGATCTTGCGCATATCCTCATAGATATCCCCGCTCGGCTCGAAGTTAATTCCGCATTCCTTCCAAATCTGCCGTCCCGATTCTGTCTGTCCCAAGCCGGCGAAATACGACGCTTGCGACTCCGGCTGATTTCGCCCAATCTCAATCAAGCTATCCAGCGCCCCGCGCGCATTGCCATAATATTCACTTTTATCCACACCATAATTATATGGTCCCGATTTTTCCTCGAAGTTAGCATAATCCGGCGCATAGTCCGAGCGCGAACCATTCACATTCAGCTCTCGCGTCTCCGCTGTATTCCCCATTTCTTCCGGAGTCAAACCTGCCGCTTCCAGCGCCTTCATCGCCTCGGCTTGCAGATCCTTAATCTTCGCACCTACCGCTTCGCGTCCGCCAGTCTGTCCCGCTCGACCTTCTGCCGCTGCGCGTTCCGTCTCTTTCAAGTAGTCGTCATAGGACATAATTTCGCCGCCTCCACCCGCAGCCATCGCATTCGCCGGGTGCGCAAACACCGCCGTAAACGTTCCCAGCGTCCCCACTGTCCCGGCCACGGCTTTTTTCACGAAGCGATAAACTTTCGGATGCTTCTTCAGGCGTTCCATAATCCGCGACACCAGTCCTTCGCGCCCCTCCAAGACCTCCGCATTCTCCTGTGCGATCTTCGCTTGCTCTTCCGCGCTCAAACCGTTCGACATCTCACTCTTCGCCGCCGCGATTTCTTCTGGCGACAAACTCGTCCGCGTCTCCGCGCTATCCCCGCCGTCATAACCGTTCGATCGCCCCACATTCTCCGCCAGCCGCTTCAACTGCTCATAGTGTTGATATTTCTCCCAGTATTCATGCACCCGACGATTCTTCGCGCTGACTTCCGCTTCCGGCATTTCGCGCTCTACCAATTCGACGACATAAGCCTTCGGGTCTTCTTGCATCCCAATTTGCTGCCAAATCCCCTCAGCTTCCATCGCCGCCAAATCGCTCAAAATTTTCTCGTCCACTTCCTTGTTCGGATACCAACCTTCCTCGATTTCATTCTGCCCCCCCTGGATTGCCGCTTCCACCTGCGGGATCACTTCATCATTCCCCGTCAGCGCCGCCACTCTCTCCGCTGCCTGCCGGTCCAGCTCCTCCTGCGTCCGACCGTCCGGCGTTCCATAGTCAATCGCCGCCGCGTCTTCCAGACCATCATCCGCCCGGCTAAACTCGATACCATTCTGGTCAGCATAATCCAGCAACGCATTCATCTTCGTCCTCAGCCCCGCCATCTCCGAAATCGCTTCCATCGTCCGACGCGTATTTTCTTTCGTCAACGGCCGCTCCTTCGACATGCTCGCCAGCTCCTGCGCCAGCGTACCAATCTGCCGGTCGAGGTCATCAAACGCCTCCTGCGGCTCGCGATTTTGCAAAATCTGCTCGATCGCTCCCTGCCGCGCGCTCAAATCTTCCGCTTCCGCCATCCGCGCCTGCTTTTTCCGGCGCTCTGCGATCGGATCCTTCAGGAATTCCTGCAATTTCTCGACGTCGCCCGTGCCATATTTCTTCATCATCTCATCCACGGCCAATGTCGCCATGCGCTCACGTGTCTCCTGAGAAATCTCCCGCGGATGTGTCTCTTCCAGCCGCCGCATTTCCGTCTCGATCAAGTCTTTCCGCAGTTTCTCCTGCTGCTCCGCGCTGGCTTCATAATTCACTTTCTGTCCCGCATTTTCCGCTGCGCTCTGCTGCACATTCGCCGCAGTCGTCGCCTGATTCGCTCGCGCCGCCCCCACAGCATTTTTCAGATTCGCGAAGTTCATCCGCTGAGTCGCCGCTGCTTCGCCCTGCGCTTGTTGCTGCACTGCTTCCACGTTCGCCCGCGCCTGTTCCAGCTGTGGCTCGGCCGCAGCCAAGCTCGCCGCGACTTCCTGCGTGCCCTCCTGCGTTTGTTGCACCGCTTCCGCCGCATGTTGCACGGCCGCTTCCGGCGTCACCGTCGCCGGCTGCGCTTGCGCCGTCTCGGCTGATTGCGCTGCTTCGGCTGGTTGCGCTGGCGTCTCAGCTTTCGGCGCCAATCCCGGGGTCGTACCCGTCGTCGCATTAGCCGCTTCCATCGCCTTCTGCCCCACCACCTGAGCTTGTTGCGCATTCAAGCGCTCCGCCTGATTCGCCTGGACTTCCGCGCTCGTCTGCCCCGCCGCTAATTCACGCTGCTTATTTTTCCAATCGTAAATCTGCAAACCCGCCCGCTTATATTCATAGCTATTCGGATCCATCGCCTTCATATCTTCCGTCTTCTGGTCGATCTGCTGTTGCAACTCCTGATATTGCGGCAAATCCACCACGTTCGCCGGATCTTGATTCGCCCCGTTCCAAGCGTTCGCATTCAAGGCTGCCGTCCCCTCAGCCGGATAATTATTCCCTACGCCAAATCCCCCAAATCCTCTGTTCGGTCCCATCTTAACGCCCTCCTCCTAAAAATTCCATCCGAAACGCCTTCATCGTCTGTGCCACCACGATTTCGTATTTTTCTTCATGCCCTTGGAAAATCCCCTCGATCTGCTCATCCGTCACCTTCGTGTCTGCATCCAGCAAATCGCTCAGTTGCGCCAATTTCTCGTCCGGCAGCGCCGCAATAATCGCCCGTTCCAGCTGCGAATTCAGCTCATCCAAGATTTTCGCTTTGAGCTTAGTTTTTTCCGGCTGACCCAAGGTCGTCAGCCCTTTATCCGCTATCATCTGGTTGACGAACGCCGATAAGACTCTTTCTTTGGTTAGTGTAAATCGTGGCATCAGTATTACCTTTCTACATGACTTTTGCCCAGTTTACCACAAGGGCTATCGCAAGTCAAACCCCTCATCCTTACCCCAAAAAACCGAACTAAGTTCGGCTCTTTGGTATATTCTATCTTATACGTTTCTCCTATTTCACTTTTGCTTTAATTGACGTCTATCTTATAAATACTCTCCTTACTTCAGATTACATCGTCTAATCATGCTGCTGCTTTTACGCAATAACACTTACGATAATTTGGAAAAATTTTGACCACAAGCTAATTTCCATCGCTAAATGTTCAAGCTTTTTCCCACGCAGACTTCACGCCACATTCACTGTTGCCGCCTGGATCATCATCTTGCCCAGTTTCCGCGCCCGGAAATTCGTGATCCCCTTCTGCGCCTCCAGCGACAATTTTTCGTCCGCCTGCGACTCATATTTCGCTTCGTCGCCGTCCGTTTCACCATAAAACTGCATTGTATTCCAACCATCGTCGTCTTTACGAGTTTTGGTGTCGAGCGGATCAAAGTCGATAATCTTCATCTTTACATCGGTCTGATCTCCTTTTTGGTTTTTGAGTTTTTCACTCATGGTTTTATTTTCCTTTTCTTATTTTTATGTTATATTTTTGGTTGATTTTTGTTGGTTAGATGTTTTTATGTTTTTATCTAACTGTCCTTATACTAGCACACATCCTCCAAAAAGTCAATACTTTTTATGCTTTATTCTCTAAAAATGTCAAAATTCCCTACTCTCACCCCTGTAATCTTCGGCTTGACTTTTGCTGTATTTTCTACAACATTTCCTCCACATGCGTGCCGTCATTCATGTTTACACCATCCATTTTCTCGTCATTCATCTCTCATCATTCCCCTCCAAGCTTCTACTCATGTTTTGGGCTTTTCTAGATTTTAACGGACGGGGAAAGCAAAATAACGATTATTATAAATCGATGCCAGCACCGTACCGACGTAAAATCCAAGATAGCCAGCACGGCCAATTTCGGTTTGCGCCGTATCTGACCACGCATAACCACTTCCTCCCACCGACTCCAGATCGTGAATGTGCCCGCTCCGCACATAGTATAGTAAGGTTAAGGCATTGTTATATGTCTCCAACTTGTAAAGCCATTACAAGTTCAACCTAAATTTCTTTCTGTTAATTTTGGAATTTTGGAGCTTTATTAAAGGATTTCGACTGCTTTATATATCCAAAAGATGAGATTATTATCATCATTACCTATACCCTATCATACTATGTGCGGAGCGGGTGGATTAGCGCATATTCTCACGTCTTGAAATATGCGGCCGCAAATAGCGTCACATGGTCTGCAATATCAGACGCGGACATTACAAAGGCTTATAATCTAGACTTCGTAAATCCTGATGTGCTTTCCTCAGCTAGAGAGTCTCGCCATGCTGCTTTCCGCGTCCCAGTCTCTTCGCGGACACGTGTCTGCGATAAATGTTTGTCCACCCCTATTCTTCGCTGGTCTATGGCGGACAGCTGTCCGCCATAAGGTGAAGCATACAAGCATAAACTTTACCCCATCATACTATGTGCGGAGCGGGTCAATCTTAGTGGACAAACTACTAGGATTTGCTGGTACACGTAGCTATGCTTGGTCTAATATAGCTGTTGGGGAGACAAGTGCTAGGTTTTTCTATATCCAAGATTCGAGCCATACAAATCCTTCAATCGCAGAAGGCAATAGGCATGATGCTTTCCCGTTCGTTGCAGCATCGGAAACGATTACACTTTGATATTACGAAGAAGAGAAAGAATGATAATGACTATATGCGAGTGTATTACTATTTCTCCCTTCTCTGAGAGAGAATAAAAGCGCGAGCACACGCGCAGCGCAGAGCGCGCGCCCCGTGTGGACGGGCGCGCAAGCGGTTCTCTCGAGGAGAAGGGAGAAATAGTAATAAACCTTAGATATAGTATATTATCTCTACTTCACTATACTATGTGCGGAGCGGCTACATCAACATGTACGATAATGTTTTAAGATACGTTGGCGCCACTGATGACAACTGGTCACGGGAATCTAGCCCAGAAGCTACCCGTGCCTATGGCCTCAGCTTCAACGACTCTAGGATTGGTTCGTCGGACAAAAGCGCTCGTTGCTTTGCTTTCCCAGTCCCCCGCAGCATCGGTGTCACGCGATCGCACACAGACGTATGCCAGACGGGGAAAGCATGGCGGCGCACATCATGATTCTCTGTCGCAACGCTAGTCTCATAGAAACTAAGGTGTGAGGCATAAATATCTTCTAATCGCGCCGAGTCAGACCAACCATACCCCCTTGAGCCAGCATTGACCAGCGCAACATAGTTGATAACCCCGCTCCGCACATAGTATAGTGAGATAGAGTCTATGTTTATGTTTACACAAAACTACGCCAGACGGGAAAGCAAAATAACGATAATAGCCACCCGAAGGATAGATACCTGAGTCAAGGAAATGGAGATAGTTAGCATACCTGGCATCTGAGTGGCTGGTCTGAGACCAATTATAGCCGTTGACGCCCGCGTCCCTCACGCTGCCAGAATACGCCGCGACAAATCCGCTCCGCACATAGTATAGTGGGATAAAAGCAATGCTCGTAGTAGCCTATCCCGCCACTTTTTCCAGCGAAATCGTCACATTCTCCCCCATCACCTTCACAATCTCATCATGCGCGAAATTTCCATCTTCAGCCAATTCCTCGGTCAAAGTCTCTTGTTTCAGCGTCTCCACCCATTCCGCCGGAATTTCCCGACTGATGCTCAACCGAATCCGGTCATCGACCTGCAAATCCGCTTTCTTACGCACACTCTGTACCGCTCGAATCAGCTCTCGCGCCAATCCTTCGCGCCCCAGTTCCTCCGTAATCTCCTTATCCAGCCAAGTCTCGTCGCCGGGTTCGACTTGCTTCACATTGACTTCTTCCTTCACGATTTCCTCGCCCCAATCTGGCAGCTTCTCCCCGGTATAAACCAACTTCGCGAGTGGTTGCCGCACTTTCACCTGCTGTTCATCTTCACTCTTGCGCATTCTGAGCATCAAACCTTCGTTAATCACTTCGCGCACTCGCGCCATCTGCTCCAAAATTTCCTCATCAATCTTCCCCGCCTCTGTCCAGTCCGTCAAGTGCACGCTATTTTCCGGCCGCCAATCACCCGTCATATTCTGCCATAGCTCCTCCGCCAGGAACGGCGTAAACGGCGCTAAAACCTGCGCCAACTTCGTTAAAACTTTCCACAAAGTCCAATACGCTTCCGCCTTATCCGCATCATCCTCCGACTTCCAGAATCGCCGCCGGCTCCGCCGCACAAACCAGTTCGACAAATCATCCAAGAACGGCAACACCCCCGACAACGCCCGCGGAATATTATATTCCTCCATCCCCTGCGTCACATCTCGCTTCAACTCGTGCAACCGTGCGATAATCCACCGATCCAAGGGATTCTTCAGCTCGCCCTGCCAACGTCCGTTCACCTTTGACCCGAAATGAGTCGAAAAATCCGGCCCCTCCCAGTTATCGACACTGGCGTAGGTGGTAAAGAAATCATAAACATTCCAGATCATCGCCAGCTTCCGTTGTACATCTGAGACGTCCTTATCGGTCAAGGCGAAATCCTCCCCCGACAGCACCGGCGAACTCAACAGCAAAAACCTCAGCGCATCCGCCGAATACTGATCCATTAGCTCGTTCGGATCGGTATAATTCCCTAGCGACTTACTCATCTTCCGCCCGTCATTCCCCGCCAACGTCCCAGTCGTAATCACGTTTTTAAAGGCATTCAGCTGTTTTCTCGCACTACAGACAGCGCCCTTCTCAGAGCTTATGCTTTCATTGTAGCACACCCTTTCTTTTTTGTCAATACCGTCATCCATCACCTCTCCCCGGGCCAACTGCCGCACCCGCTTTTCAATCTCCACTATCGCCTTTCGGGCAAGCTTTTCCTTCTCTTCAGGCGTTTTAGCAAAACCCGGGTCTTTCACATCCCACCAAATCACATTATCACCCCTCAGCCAATCCGGCGTTTGCCATTTTTCAGCTATATTCACCACCAAATCATAATCTTTCAGCATTTCCGGCATCACCTGCATTCGCGGCTCATTTGCAATATCAATATTATATTCTTCCAAGAGAAGATCCTGCGCTTTAGAGCGATAGGTCTCAACTCCAAGCTTCTTTGCCCATTTTTCATTCCGTATAGCAATCGTCTCACCCGGCTGCTGATCCACATCTAGACCCGCGCTCTCCGCATTTTGACTCCCAGTCAACTCATTGTACAAAGCCTTCCCCGTTTGCGAACGACTGATATTCGCATAGCAAACAAACAAAACTTTCGCATCTTTCCCCAACTTTTTCGAAGAAGACGAGCCAAACACCCCAATCTCCGCCAACGCCGTATTCACACAGTGCACATAATAAAACCACGCCCGCACCTGTCCCACATATTCCACGATAAAATCCGCCGGATAATTCCGCTCAAACTTCTCCTTATTCTCGAAGGGATAATGCAGCTGCGCAAACGGCATCGACCCACTCTCAAACCAGCAGTCCAAGACTTTTTCAATCCGCTTAAAATGCTCCAAATGATAACCTTCCGGAATCTTATCACCTTGATGATAGGGTTGTATTTGCTGCCCTGTCGCGACTAGTGCATCAAACTCAATCTCATCCACCCATGGCCGATGATAATCCTCCAACTCCACCCCACTCAGCTCTTTCAATTCAGCATAGCTCCCCACCACCTTCACGGCGCCTTTATCCCCCTTCCACACCGGCATCGCCGTCGCCCAGAACCGATCCCGACTCAAATTCCAATCCGGCGCCTGCTCGATGTTTTTCTTAAACCGCCCCTCCTTCAAATACTCCGGAAACCAATTAATATTCTCATTTTGCGCAATCATTAGCGGCTTCTGCCCCATGACATCAAAGAACCAACTCGGGAACGCCCGATACATAATTCGCTGTTTCGATCGCGGATTAAAGGGATATTCGTGCTGAATATACTCAATTTTTTCGATCGGACCATTCGCCTCCAGGCATTTCGCGATAAACTTGTTCGCCTCCCAGATCTGAATTTGTCCTTCTTCGTTCGGCCGCACCCCCGCCGCTTTCAGGCCTTCATCCGCCCCTGGCAAATAACACCCGTATTCATCCAAAACGTCCACGCACGGCACTTCATTTTCGCGCGCCATTTTATAGTCATCCTCACCATACGCCGGCGCAATGTGCACAATCCCCGTACCATCTTCGTCTGACACAAACTCCGCCCCCCAGACTTTATGCGCATTCTCTGCCTTCGCGGGATAATATTTCTTCTCAAATTTCTGCCAATCGACCAGCTTCTTCTCTGGCTCGCCCAGATACAAAGCCTCATATTTCATGCCTACCAGCTCTTTACCCTTGAATTTCCTAAGTTCAGTCCATTTCTGCGCAAATTTCTTCTGCAAATCTTCCGCCCGGCTCGCCAGCGCCACGAAAATCCGCCCATCTTCCGTCTCATACACCCCATATTCCATCTCCGGATTCACCGCCAACGCCATATTCCCCGCCAAAGTCCACGGCGTCGTCGTCCAGGCTAATAAATACACTTTCTTCGCCTCATCCTTCAAAAACTCATTCAATTCAAAATTCGCTTCTATCTCCGATGAGATACGAGGAGAGTTTGAAGCCCGCAAGGGAGACGTATTTGAGATACGGCGACCGCGGACTGGAGAACTCGACAAAGTAGATCGCGGAGAGAGAGCGAATTTTACATAGGCTGACGGGTCGGTCACTGTTTGATACGCATCATTATCCATCGTCACTTCCGACTTCGACACCGGCGTGGCAAACTTCGTGTCATACATCAAAACTTTCGCCCCCTCATAAATCTTCCCGGCGTCGTAAAGCGTCTTAAACGCCCACCACACCGACTCCATGAAATCCTTATCCATCGTCCGGTACGCCCCCTTGAAGTTCACCCAGCGCCCAATCCGGTCGATCGTCCCTTCCCACGTCTCCGAATTCGCCACCATCGATTCGCGTGCCTTCAAGATATAATCCTCCAGCGACCATTTCGTGCCGATTTCGCGCCGATCCGTGATCCCGAGCTGCTTCTCCACGAAGTTTTCCGCCGGCAAACCATGACAATCCCAACCCCAGCGCCGTTCCACCCGCTTCCCCCGCATCGTCCAGAATCGCGGCACTGCGTCTTTCACGATTGAACTAAGCAGAGTCCCATGATGCGGCATACCTGTGATGAATGGTGGCCCATCGTAAAACACATAACTGTCATCTTCCGGCCGCTGCTCCACCGACTTCTCGAAAATCTTATGCTTTTTCCACCAGTTCACCAGCGCCTTCTCATATTCTGCCGCCCGTCGTCGTTCACCTGCTTTGTATTTCATCTTATCTCCTTTATTTTAACTAACCCCAATTTCTCACGCGACTCCTTTGTCCAAACAAAAATCGCTAAAGTTCTATCGCGCAATCAGCCTTCACTAATTACGAACGTTAGAACCCTAGCGGGCGGTACCATCTAACTTTCCTCTCAAGAATCTGCAAAAAAAGTTGTAATTTTCACAACACCCCGCAATATTCCTTCTGGACACTTACTTTTATCTTTCACGCAGATTCACGGACAATTCTACTAAAATCTCAGTGGGATTCGTTCTTTTGCCAGCTCGCGGTCGATCTCCGCTCAAACGCTTTTCTAATCTCATTATACCACATTTACCAAAATAAAAAATCCCCCGCGTCCTAAAACGCGAGGGAAATTTTTAGTCAGTTGCCTTTTGCTTTTGTTCTTGCTCCTTTGCGAGTTCCGCCAAAATTTCGTCCACACCGATCATTCTGTTTACATCACCCATACTGAGATGATAATGTCTAAATATGCTGTCACTTGGTAATCCATTTTTCCGGCATAAATCACGCTTCTTTATCCTGCGTCCATTTCTCCGTACAAACTCTTGCATTTTTCTCTTCTGATCGTCTTTTAACTCAAAGGACCCGTCCGTATATGCTACAAATACTGTCATCTCCTCACGATTTTTCCGCGGTTTACATCGCTTAGGTTCCGTTTCAGTATTCAACCCCATCGATTCCAAAACTTCATCGAGTCGACAAACTTCACTCAATTTAGTTAAACCACCCACTCCCGTTCGTACAGAAGAATAAGTAGGCAAATAATCACATGCTTCTATATCGGCTATCACAGGTTTACGCCTCAACTCCTTGGTTAAACGTACAACCCCATCAACAATATATTGTTTACTAATTCCAGTAGAAGTTCTACGAGGCCTATTATAGGTAACGGTTTTTCCATTACGCGTCAAAATCGCTTCCTCTTCTTTCGAACTGCAAAATAGCATAAACGCTTTATTTCGAATGTTAAACATTGACCCAAAATATGAGCTATAAAAAGCGTGGCTTTTTAACTTAGGATTAGCATTTATTTCCGCAACTGTAAGCCAATGTCCGGCTATAATACTTTCATCATAATAAAATCCCAGATGCCGCAGCATCAACTCCTCCCGTTGTTTTTCATTTAGCTTTAATCCAGTTGCATCAGCCACTATTAGGCCAACAACTTCAGCACAGTCAGCCCACGTATCCACCTCTAGCGCTCGTATAATAGCACGACCCCACGGCATCATCGGATCGTTATCAAAAACTACTCTAGGAGGCATAATCCCGTTCACTGACTTAGTCATAACTAACTCAATAGCTTTCTCTTTCGATAGTCCTGGCTTCCACACATCAAGCCCAGCCGCAATTAGCGCATTATTAAAACTACCGAAGTATCTTATAGTTGTTCCGCGACCAGGCATATCACTTCGATTATCTAAATCGCTAGCACGCGGCGTCCTCCCCAACTCCTCAGCAAGCTTCTGTAGCGCCAGAATTATCTCTTCCTTCGTCCACTCTCGCCCCCTGCTTGCTCTTTCAATCAACTCCACAATATCCACCATTCTGGCTTCAAATTCTGGCGTTGCAATATCGAGCGTGAAATTTGGCTTCTCCTCGCCTGGCTTTGACGTCACAGGCTCGTCCCGCGGCTTCTGCGTCCGAAAGCCTTCAATTTCCTTCTGCAACTCCAGGATCATCTTAACCCTTTCGCAATTCGCCACAAAATCCAGCACCACCGTCTTTTCCTTACCTTCCGCCAGGCGCGTTCCGCGTCCCAGCTGTTGGTAAAAAATCGTCGGCGACACCGTATTCCGCAGGAAAACCACCATATTCGCGTCCGGCACATCCACGCCTTCATTCAGCATCTGCACCGACACGACCGTCCGCAATTTTCCCTCCCGAAACGCGTTCAGCGCCAGCGTATTCGCCGTGCTGCCCTGACCATTATGCACCAGTGCCGTGTCGTCCCCCAACAACCTCGCAATCTTTTGCGCATGTTTGATCGACCGACAGAAAATCATTGTCTTCGGATCATCCAAACTCGCCATTTCGCGCTGGATAATCCGCACGATTTCCTCGTCCCGTCTCGGTGCAAATAGCGTCCGATTGAGTTGTGCGATCGACAACTTTTCCTCGCTGCTCACGCATAATTCGAGCTCGTCCTTCAGCAAATCGTCCAAGAGCATCCGATATTCACATTTCGTCATCAACTCCCGATTATTTGCCTCGACGAATCCCAACTCATACACCGGCTCACCATAAATTTCCGCGATGTCCTGCCCGTCCAGTCGATCCGGCGTCGCCGTCAACCCGAGCAAGAATTTCGGCTTGAAATACCGAATCGTCGGAAAATATGTCACCGCGCAGGAATGATGTGCCTCGTCAACGATAATATAATCAAAAGCGTCCCGTTGGAACTCTTTTCGATGTATTTTCATCGTCTGGAAAGTCGCAAACAAGAAATTTGTCACATCCGTCGTTTTATGGCTGCTCGTGAACATTCCATAGCTCTTCTCTTCGCCAAAATACGACTTAAACTTCTCCTTGGTTTGCTCCAAAATCTCTTCGGAATGACACAGGATCAAGACTCGCCCAAACCTCTGTCCCGCGAAGAATCTCTCCACCTCAAAAGCCGAAGTCAAGGTCTTTCCCAAGCTACTCGCCATCACGACCAGCGCTCGCACTTCGCCCGCCTCTCTCGCTTCCGCGATTTTTTTCAAACATTCCTCCTGATACACATATGGTTTATACCGCCTTTTTCTCATAGAAACCCTCCCTTTCTTCTTCCATTTTTCAAGTTCCGACAATTTAATTGCTGCATCAGCTCCAAAAAACTTACCTCAACGACTCATCTGCCATTTTCATAAGCATTTTCGCAACTAACTTTTTAAACTGCCAGAACCTAGCAAACCCTCTTTAGCCTATTTGTAAATAGGCTAATTTGGTCTGACCAAATTCTCAAATTGAGGCTTTTCTGACTTAATTTCATCGCATTTTGGCCTTAAATTCCACCAATTTTGACTCAAATCACCAGAAAATCTTACCTCACCTTCCATTCTAGCACACTTTACTATAATTGTCAAGTCCACCCCAAGTCCAGCCCCAAGTTCACCCCGACTTCACCCCAAACAGAAGTTCCATACAAAAAAATAGGCCGACCTAAGATCGACCCATTACGTAGCATTATGGCAAGCTTAATCCCGGAATCCACTTTGACCGCGACTCCTTCGGCAACACCCGAATTCGTTTCAGGATCATCAGCGGAATAATCAAGATAATCACCGGCACGAGCGCCAGCCACCCCATGAAATCCTCAAATTTCACCGCATAATCCGCATAACTCAACGCCAGATCAACCATCAAAATCGCCCAAGCCACAGAGATCGCCTGCAACTGTTTCGTCCGCCAAGCCGCTCCGCCGCGTCCTTCGATCAGCATCACCGACAGTATCACGGCCGCAATCGCCAGAGGTATAATCACCCACATCCGATAGCAAAGATCACCAATCTGCAGGAGATTATCCATCCTCAGCAGCGGCATCATCCACCAGACCTCCGCCGCGCCGAACTCCGGCGGCACTATTCCCTGCTGCTCCATCCTCCTGATCTCCCAGTTCGCCACTTCGCAGCAAAACTCATTTAGCACCAGCCCCACAATCAAGGCGTACATTACGCCCAGCACCAGACTTACAACATAAATACCTTTCACATTGCTACTAAAAAATTTCTTTTTCATCTCCGACTCTCCTTTCTTTGGGATTAAGCGAGGATTTTGCCCCGACCGCTCAGCGGTTCCCGATATTTTTTACCTCTTGAGCCCTACTCCGCTTCCATACCTCTGGCCGAGCTTATCGCCGCCATTCGCAGTATTTCCACTTTTCGCCGAAAAAGACTATCTTGCCTTGCAAGATTTGCTAGACCAGCTCACCCTCATTTCGTCAAATCAAATCACCCCAAACCTTGACTTTTTCGATAATCTGTGCTACAATAGAGATAAGGACACTCTGTGTCTTATTTCAGCATGGGTAAAGTTGCCAGATTACGCATCTCGCACCCGCCTATCAACTTGTTCTTTAAGAAAGGAGTTTTAGCATGACGACGAAAACTGTTCAACCCTCGATTCATACCGTATTTCCCTTGGCCGAGGTTAAAGCTACCCACGAATCCGATCATCGCATTGCCCGCCTCGCAGCCCGTAAGGCTTTTCGAGAGGCTTGGCAAGCCGAGCATCGCCCCTGGCTTCCGCCGCAGTGCTTCGCTTATTGCAAAGTTCTCGGCCCGAAAACCCTCGGCGGCGTTGGCTCCTATGCTTCAGTCAGTTTTCAGCTTTTTCTGGTTTCTCTGCGCGAGTATCGTGAATTTTGTTGCTCGACACCTCTGCGCTGTACTGTCGAGATTCTCTCGAAGAAACCCTGTTTGTCGCCCACCGGCGCCAAATATTTCTCGGTCACGGCACAAATCAACCATTTCCAGGATCAAGCTTTTTTCTTCAAATTCCCCCAGCGCGAAATTGTCGATCGAGAGCACCAGAGCTACGACTTCCACCTACCAGACCAGCGCTACTGCAAGTTCCACATGCTCTACGACCCCAAGGCGCGCACCGACGGGACTTATCGCGGGATTGTCGACTACTGGATTGATGAAGATTCAACCACCTACGACTATATTCCGCCGAAATATCACCTCGGCGATCTTCTCACAGCCACATTACACGGTCAATCACATTATATTCTCTACACCCCTGTATATGAATCGTTTAGCACGCTTCGCGAAAGCACCGAACTTGACGAATTATATGTTGTTTTAATCATGCGCCAATTTTACGACCCGACCACCCGGCGCGTGCGCGACGATTCGGTCATCACACTCAAAGTTAGGCCGCAGCGTTTCGTCATCGACCGGCTCAATCCCCAGGTCGAGCAACCTCTCCCCGTCAGTCCCCTCGATAATTTCAGCGAGGAAGGCACCGATCATCTCATCACCGCGAATGGTACCGTCTTTTCGCGCCAGACCTACGAGGATTTCGTCGAGAATTTCGACCTCATTTCCTACTCGCTGGCCCATGATTCGGCAACCACGCGCATTTGCAAATCCTACCACTGTCCAGCCCTGATCGAAAGCGTCTCCTCGGACATCAGTACTTTCTCCAGCATTCCTTATCAATCTGCCGGACTGACGCTCTCCGATGCCGAACTATTCGCGCCCGGCAATCTCATCCAATTTCACGGATTACGCTGGAAACCTTACGATCCGGCGTTCAAGGGTGAGCTCTGCTACATCGACCATATTCTCGGGCGCAACCTACCAAAAACCGGTATCTTCCCCTATGCGCCCAACTTCGCCTAAAAGCTCCTCACATCTTCCAGCCTCTCTTCGGAGAGGCTTTCTACTTCCCTGCCCAGTAGCTCACTTCGTCAAACAGTGGCAAATTCTTCCCCCGCCAGGTTCCCATCACCGCACCCTCATTGCCCAAGACCATCACCGTCGGATATTCCACGACATCATACGTCCGGCAGAGCGCCTCACCTTCCATCGTATCCGGGTCATAATTCTCGATCTCGCGCCCGGTTTGCCGCTCAAACTCCCGAATCCACTCCTCCGTCGCGCGACCATAATCACTTTCGCGCCGCCAAATACACACTATTCGCATTTCTTTTCCTCTCTTTTCTCTCTTCGTTTACGCAAAATCTGCTCAAAATCGTCCAGCGTCCTAAATTTCAAAAACACGCTCGCAAACCGCACATACGCCACCTCATTCTTCCCCGCCAAGACGTCCAAGACTGCATTGCCGACTTGCTCCGACGTCACACGTTCGTCGCCTTTCGCCCGCAATAACTTCTCAACTTGGTTCGCCACTTCCTCGACCTCGAGATCCGACCCCATGAACTTCCCCACGCTCCGCTTCACCGAAGTCGCTAGTTTATCCCGGTCAAACACTTCTCGATTACCACTAGTCTTCACTACGATCAGCTGCGGCAACTCAATCCGCTCATAAGTCGTGAACCTCCGACCGTCTGCCCCCAATCGCCGTCGTCGAATTGTCGTGCCGTCCTCAGTCTCCCGACTCTCGAGAACTTTACTATCCCCAATTCTCGGAGCCATCAATTCTCTACTCCCGACCTTTTCCCCGCAGGCGCTCTCTCAGCGTCGGTGGCACATCTAAGTCATCTTCGTTATCATTAGTACGGATTGAGTCCCACATGTTCGCCCGGTTATCCGCCGCAAAATCATTCGTCCCCTGAGCAGTCATGCCCGACGTCATGTTTGTCGATCCATTTGCACTACTCATATCATTATTCCCGCGCATACCCCCACCAAAACCACCATAACTGATCGTTGGTTCCGGCTCCTTCATCCCTATGTCCGCACTCGTATCTACCGCTGGCTCCACCGGAATCGCCGGCACCGGCGTCGGCTCTGACATATACGAACTAATCGGTTGGTTCAAATCCATCTTCCGGTAATATTCCGAGTCAAAGCCGGTCGCTACCACTGTCACTACCATTTCATCTTCCAACTCCGGACGAATACTCGCTCCGAAGATAATATTCGCATCCGGCGCCACTGCCCCCGTGATCACCTCGGCCGCTTCCTGAATCTCACTCATCGCCATGCCATACCCGCCAGCAATCGAGAACAAGACACCTTTCGCACCATCAATTTTCACTTCGATTAAGGGCGATTCAATCGCTTGCTGCGCCGCCAAGACAGCACGATTCTCTCCGCTCGCCCGACCAATCCCCATCAAAGCCGAACCGGCATTCTTCATAATAGCCTTCACGTCGGCAAAGTCCAAGTTAATCAGCGCATGTTCCGTAATCAGCTCAGAAATCCCCTGCACACCTTGGCGCAATACATCATCCGCAATCTTAAATGTCTCTAGTAGCGGCGTCCGCGGGTCAATCGTCTGCAACAAGCGGTCATTCGGAATCGTAATCAAAGCATCCACCTGCCGCGACAGGTTGTCAATCGCCCGCTCAGCATTATCCCGACGCTTCGCCCCTTCGAAAGTAAACGGCTTCGTCGCTACGCCAATGGTCAAAATATCACGATTACGCGCCTCTTCCGCCACGATAGGTCCCGCACCCGAGCCTGTCCCGCCGCCAGCCCCCAAGGTGATGAAGACCATGTCCGCGCCTTCTAGCGCCTTGCCAATCGTATCACGCGCATCTTCCGCCGCATCACGACCCTTCTCCGGATCGCCACCAGCCCCCAAACCCTGGCCAATGTGTACTTTCACATCCGAAGACGAGTGGTGCAAAGCCTGCGCATCCGTATTCACTGCCACAAACTCCACACCCGACAATCCGACTTCTTTCATTCGCTCAATCGACGAACCACCCGCGCCACCGACACCGACTACCTTAATGCTTGCTGAACTCTCTACCTCTGTTGGCTTAATCTCCGGCATTTTTATCCTCACTTTATCTTCCCCCATTATACCACACTTTGCCAGGCTTCAACCACTTTATCCCTCACTTTTCCAAAATCCCGCGAAAAATCTTATAGGCTATAGACAATCTCTATACCTCGCTATACTATGTGCGGAGCGGACATACTAACACATTTTACGGAACGTTAAGATTTGCTGGCGTGGGTGGAAATGCATGGACTTATAGTTCTCACCCTGAATTTGATTTTGCTTACAGCCTCGATTTCGATAGAGCCGGTCTCAATGTCTTAGGTTCTAGTGATAGATATTATGCTTTCCCCGCCCCAGCTCCAACTTGTAAAGCCTTTACAAGTTCAACTTGATTTTCTCTCTGTTATTTTTTGGATTTTCGGGCTTTATTAGCCATTTTATTGCCGAAATTGCTGACTTTTCGGACGGGGAAAGCATTATAGCGTTCGCTCGGCATTGATGGATTAGTCGTATCCTCAATGCGCAAATAGAGCGCCCACGCCGCTCCCGATCGCGCTGTTATCGACCAGGCATACTCGACTAAGCCGGCGCCACGTAGTCTTTTCTCTTGCATTGCAACATTTCCGTTCCGCACATAGGTATAGTGAAGTAAAGGCTATGGTTGTATGAATTCTGGACGGGGAAAGCATTAGAACGATAGCTACCATTAGCCGAAGGATATACTACTGAATTATCAGATGAAAGGTAGTAGGCAAACCAAATATCCGCACTGCACAACTGAGACCAGCCAAGAATATCCATAGCCGCACTTCTCAAAGCGCCATAGACCGTATCAATATACCCGCTCCGCACATAGGTATAGTGAGATAGAGGTAATACTTGTATGTATTTCTGTATCGATTTGGTTGTGTCGGCTGAGTTGTAGCGTCGGAAAGAGACGTGTTTAGGTCGCTTACGTTTTTTAAAAACGTAAGCGGGCATTCTCATGGATAACAGGGGTGAGTGAAGAAAATGTCGCTTACGTTTTTTAAAAACGTAAGCGACAAAACCCCAGTTTTTTGTGTATTTCTTTATGAAAATAGTACTTATAAATCATAGCCATAACCCTACGATACTATGTGCGGAGCGGGTATGTGAGTGCTGATTTTGGTACTTTAAAGCATGCTGGCGTCTATGCTTATGATTGGGCTCAAATATCGCAATCTGAGACCATGTATGCTTATAGCCTCCGCTTCATTAGTTCCGTCGTTGATTCTGTGTATAGCCCTTATCGCTTCTATGCTTTACCCGTCCGTTGCAGTATCGGAAACGATTGCACTTTGATAGATTGAAGAAAAGGATATAGTAATGACCATGCGTGAATATATTACTGTTGCTCCTTCTGTAAGAGAGACTAAAACGTCATGAAAAAAGAAACCTAAGCTTATGTCCAGCCTTTATTCTTTTTGAGTACTGATTTCCCATGTAGTTTATTGAATATAGGATAGATTGAGGATTAGTTCATCACTCTTTTCTGTTGTTCTGCGAGAGAGAATAAAAGCGCGAGCCTTTCCTTTTGACTTAAAACTCTTGCTTCAGCTCTGTACCTACTTTTGCAGAACATCCGCAGGGCGACGGCCCGAGGGCAGGCGGCTTCCGCCTGTGACGAAATCACAAATATCCGAGTGAAATAGATAATGCTTGCATTTCTATTTCCGAGGATATGCAGTGATATCTGAGCGTAGCGAAGATGGGATGAAGAACGCCGGTTCTGCAAAAGTAGCGTACAGGCTGAAAGCTAGGAGGTTGAACGAAAAAGGAAAGCCTTAGCAGTGGGTCTCTCAAGCAGAACCAACAGAAAGAGCAACAAACAAATATACGCCCTACACCCTCCCCCACAACCTCCTCAAAAGTCCACCCCCATCATGCTTTTTCCCGGCCTTTTTGTGCATAAATCCCCCCGGATTATTCCCTCGTTCCGCCGACATCAGCATCAGCCCCACCGCCGTCGCATATTCCGGCTTCTCAATCGCATCCGCCACCCCATTCAACCCAATCGGCGACCCAATCTTCACCGACATCAAAAGCGTCTCCCGCACAAACTTATCAATATCCCGCATTTTCGCGCCCCCGCCGGTCAAAACCACCCCTTCCGGCAACTTCTGTTCATAATGCGCCCGCCTCAATTCCTTTCGCACCAGTTCCAAGATTTCCTCCAGCCGCGCCCGTACCACATCATCAATCTGATGCCGCTCAAAGTGCAAATCTTTCCCCCGCCAACGAATCACCACCGGATTATCATTCGCGCCAAAATTCCCCGTCGCAAAGCGCCGCTTCAGCTCTTCCGCCACCTCTGTATCCACCGCCAGCATCACCGCGAGGTCATTCGTGATATTATTCGACCCCACCGGCACCACCCCGATATACTGCAGATCATTTTCCTCATAAATCGCCACCCCAGTCGTCGCTGCCCCCATATCGACCACCGCCACACCATTTTCCTTCTGTCGCTCGGTCAAAACCGCCCGCGCCGCCGCCATCGCGCTCGGGATCACCTGCTCCGGCGTCACATTCGCCGCCTCGGTCGCCCGCTTCAAATTCTCATAATTCGGCGCCAAAACCGACACCACATTCCCCCGCATTTCCAGCCGCGAACCCACCATGCCTAGCGGATCCTTAATCCCACTCTGGCCATCCAGCGAGTACTGCAGCGGCACCACTTGCAAAATCTCCTGATTCGCCGGCACCCTCCCCCTGAGCGCCACATCTTCCACCCGCGTCAAATCCGCCTCCGTGATCTCATGCTCATTCGCCCCCGCCGCGATCATCCCCTCCGTCCGAGTTGACAAAATCTGCGCTCCATTGATCGAAATCGTCGCCGAATTCACCTCGTAGCCACTCATCCGCTCCACTTCGCCCAGCATTCGGTCAATCGCTTGCGCCGGACCGGACAAATTCGCCACCACCCCCTTGCGCATCCCAGCATTCGCCGCCTCCGCATAGCCAATCACATTCATACCGCCTTCTTTACCAATCCCAGCCACCACCGCACGCACATTACTCGTGCCAATATCCAGTCCAACCGCATAGCGAGAAATTTCATCCATAAGCTTATTATAACTTAACTTGTAAAAATTACAATCTCCTTTTCACAAAAATTCCCCAGATCTTTCGATCCGAGGAATTCGCTTCGTCGTCCTCACCCCCCTATTCTTCGACATATCGACCTATGCTCCACCAAGCGTGCACGGTGCCGCCCAGGCTCCAGAGCAGCAGCGCTGTCAGTGCCAAGAAAATACCTACTTTCCATAGCGGCACCATGACTAACCATAGCTCAAACACCCCCACGGCGTCCTGCATCCAGAACACTCTCGCGCTCGGCAAGCGTATATTCACCGCAGCCAACATCGGGTTATCCAAGTCCTCCTTGTTCACCACCCGAATATTCAGGTCTGGAGTCCTGGCTCGCGTCGGCCGTTCCTTATACACCGCCTCCACTGTCAGCGGTGCCAGCTCGCTCTCCATCTCGCACGCGTCGAAAGTATCGACGTAGGTATTGGCTTGCGGCTCCCGCCAATTCATCAAGTTGTCATGATACCACATCTCGTACCTCCCACCGCCTACTGGATTGAGGTAAATTGTCGCCTCATCCTTCTCCCGCAGCAGGAAGTACCTCTCGCCCGTCAGCAATATCAGCAGCATAATCATCCAAGCTACTACGCTCACCACGAGCCATGCCTTATGTTGCCGCATTAAAGCCTCGTACTCTTGATAATTCATAAAATCCCCCTTCCGACTAGACATTTTATCTAGTCTATCTTATAATTTTAGGTTTTTTGACGACTTAAGCTCTTAAGTTGCTTGAGGACCGCCCTCAAGCTCCACTATTACTCAAGTCAGCACTCTATACCCCCATTGTATCACACATATCATTTTTTGTCAATACCTCATACCCCTCATCCAGCACCAACACCGTATGCTCACAATGACACCCAATCGACCCGTCCTTCATCCGCACCGTCCAATTACTCTCTTTATCCACGTAATTCGCCGGCTTACCCAGGCACGACATCGGCTCGATACAGATTGTATCCCCAGCCTTTAGGGTATAACCATGCCCTCGCCGACCATAGTTCGGGATGTCCGGTCGCATGTGCATTTCGCGCCCAATCCCGTGCCCGACGTAATTCTCGATCACTCCTAGCTTCCCTTTCACCAAGACTTTCTCCACGGCATAACCAATATCGCCCGTCTTCGCTCCAGCACGCACCTCGGCGATTCCCGCCCACATTGCCTGTTCCGTCGTCTTGATCATCTGTTTCACCGCGGGTGAGCCCTTCCCGCCTACCAGCATCGTAAACGCCGAATCAGTATAATACCCCTCATACAGCACGTCTAAATCAAAGCTCACCTTATCCCCCTCCTCGAGGGCCTCATCCGTCGGCGCTCCATGCACTAACGCATCATTCACCGAAATACAAATCGCCCCCGGGAAACTCTCCTCGAGGTAGTCATACGCCACCTTCGCCCCGCGCTTTTCAATCTCTGCCCGCACCCAGGCATCAATCTCCTTCCCGGTCATCCCCGGCTGGACATACTCCCGCAAATCCCGCATCACTCCGCCCAAAATCTCACCGCCCGCGCGCATTGCCGTAATCTTCCGCTGGAGCTCCTCAGGGTTTTCCACAGGTTGTATAAATTTTTTATTCATCTCCCAATCTTGTACCTATTCTACCCCTATTCTAGCACATTTCACCGCGATTTCCGCTATATTTCCTGTAATTTTAGCTAATTCCGGATTCTCTGAGCTGCGTCCGCATCCGTTCCGTCACTTCTTCGACCGATCCCACACCGTCTATGATGAGTGTTTTCACCCCTTTCCGCGCCAAGATTTCGCATACTGAATAAATATTTTGTTCAATGATTTTCATCCGCTGTTTCACCGCTTCTTCCGTATCATCCGACCTCTGTCGCAAAGCTATCCGCTGCAATAATTCCGCCTTCGGCACCTCCATTCTTAATACCACCTCCACCTCTGTTGCAATGTTCTCCGCCATCCATTCTGCTTGTTCATCATCCCGCGGAAAACCATCCACGATCAAATTCTTCCCCCCTCTAATTATCCGCGCCATTGCTTCCGCCATCAACCGAATCACCACCGCATTGTCCACCAATTCACCCCTATCCAAGATTTCCTGAAACTGCCCCGAATCGCGCAAAACCTGCCCCGCCGACAGCCATTCTCGCCCCATTTCCTTCGCTAAAATTTGCCCCTGTGTGCTCTTTCCTGAGCCTGGAAGCCCCATCAAAATAATCATGCTTATATTATACTATACTGCGCCCCCGACGTCCAAAAACGCCCAAAATTCGCTTCCTAGAGCCCTTTTTCCGGTCATTTTCCGCCAAACCTCAATTTCGCCCTTGTCGAACCTCGCAATTTTTGCTATAATGACACCAATATGGCTATCAAAGTATCAAGAAAAGACCAGAGCGAGGCTAATGAAAACCTCATCCGCCGTTTCAACCGCAAGGTGCTCCAGAGCGGGATTATGCCTCTGAAAAAGTCGCAAATGCGTTTCTCGAAGCCGATTTCTAAGCGCGAACGCCGCAACAAAGCGATCATCCGCGAAGCCCGCCGCGCCGAGAAGGCCGAGCGCATGCGCCTCGGGCTGAAATAATCTCTTACCATCTTTAGAATTCTAGGTCAGCCCTAGATCATATCTAGCGAGATTTCTCCGCCCAGTCAAAAGCGACCGCCCCGAAGGGCGGCCTTTTGCTATTTAACTTTTGCGAAGCTTGCAAAACCATGCTTTACCCCAGCAATCCTATGTTTTAATTTTTCCCGTTTTAATGATTTGACTTGAAATTTCAGCCCGAATTTTCTCGCCACTAAGCGACATTCTATTATAGAACACCATCTTATCAAACCCGGGAAAAACGTCTCTAAAGGTACGAATACATAATTCAGTCTCCTGACATAGGCAGCAAATGCATCCTCATCCAGATCATACTTTTGTGTATTTTCCAAGATATAGGTATAATTACGCGTCACTACCATTGCCCGATATTCATTAGGAAAACCCCTCAGATCCGTCGAGGAAAATGCCCCCTCCGGTGCTCCAGGATGGTTATGCAAATGAATCAACTGCATACTATCAATCCTCTCCAGTGCAAAACTTATCGAACAATCAGTCGCAAGCAGCGTCGTCTCGATCATCTTATGTCCCTCCAGATCAAACGATGCTGAATATTCCAGGGGTTCTCGTCGTAAAGCTTCCATCACCATTTCCAGATTGTCCCCGTGATTCGCCGGATAGGCTTCATCGCCTCGCTCAACCCTAAAAATACTAATGATCATCATTAATATTAAGAACACTGCCATAAGCATAAGCTCGACATAAAGCAGCTCCAAGAATAAAATCCACCTCGATACACCAAGCATTTGTGCTAACGACTTATAACCTATCAAGCACACCACTATAGCCCAAGTCAAGTTATCGATCCACACTACACCCCGCCACAACCAATACATATCCTTTGCCTTTCTCATCTTTCCCTCCTCCATTCCGAGAAAATATTGCGTTAATAAGCTACCTAGGCCTCCATGATCCATTTTCCACCATAGATTACTACCCTATCCTCACCACCCTCCCCTCCACACTCCTAATCCCCCGAAACTCATTCTCGCACAGTGTCAGCCAGACATCTATCGTCTCTCCCCCGTTCAGCCGCAAATATTCCTCCGGCGCATAGAAGCTCATCAGCTTCAAGCTCTTCCCCTGCGCATCCCAGATCACCAGTCGCAGATGCTGCCCGGCGTCGCCTAATTTCGCCGCTTCTACCACCCTTGCATTCCGCAAAAGAAACACCGGCTCTAGATTCCCCGGTCCATATGGCTCCAGTTGCTTCAGCTCCTCGACCAGTTCCAGCGACAAATCCTCCACCGACGCCACCTCGAGATCCGCCTCCGCCGCGAAACAGTCCTCTTGATCCGTCAGTCCTAACTCCGCATAATATTGGTTCACCGCCTGCCGAAACTCTTCCAAGCCCTCACGCGCCACTTTCACTCCGCAAGCTTCCGCGTGTCCACCCCCGCCCAAGATATATTTCTCGCACACCGTCAAGGCTTCCGCCAGGTTAAAATCCCCGAAACTCCGCCCCGACCCCTTCAAGACCTCCCCGCTCGGCGCCAAGACGAACGCCGGCCGATGATATTCCTCGACCAGCCTCCCGGCGATAATCCCCAGCACCCCCTCGTGCCATTCCCCCTGCACCACGATCACCGGCTCCTCGCCGATTCCCTGCTGCCGAATTTCCTCTAGCGCCTCATTTTGCTGCTTTTTCCGCTCCTGATTCAAATTCTCCAGCTCCATCGCTCCTGCCGCCGCCCGCACCCGCGACTTCGCTAGGAGAAGCCCCAGCGCTTTCTCCGCCGTCTCCATCCTCCCCGCCGCATTCAGCCGCGGTCCGATTTGGAAGCCAATCGCCTCGCTGTCCAGCCGTTTCGTCCCGGAGAGGCGCAGTAGCTCCTTCAGCCCCACTCGCCGCGTCTTCGCGATCACTTTCAGGCCATAATAGCACAGCCGCCGATTTTCCCCCGTGAGCCGCATACTGTCGCAAATCGTCCCAATCAAAACCAGATCCAGCAGCCATTTTTCCTGCCCCGCGGCGATCATCCCGGACTGCACCAGCCCCTGCGCCAGCTTAAACACCACTCCCACCCCCGCCAGACCGCGCAGCTCTTCCAATTTCTCCAGATCCCCTTCGCCCAGCTCACCTCCGCGCATTTCCTGCGCCCGCTGCATTATATCCCGCCGCTTCGGATTCAAGATCGCCACCGCCTCCGGCAGCTCCGCCCCACATTCGTGGTGATCCGTCACGATCGTCTCGATCCCCGCCTCCTTCAGCTGCGCGATAATCTCCTGATTCCGACTGCCGCAGTCCACTGTCACCACCAGCCCCACTCCCAGTTCCTGCGCCCGCGTCACTACTTTCGCGCTCATGCCATACCCGTCCGTAAACCGATTCGGTAGCATAATCTCCGCTACTTCGATCCCCGCGAGCCGCAACGTCTCCTGCATCGCCGCGCTCGCCGTCACTCCATCCACATCATAATCCCCATAAATCAAAACCTTCTCCCCCCGCTCGCGCGCCTCCTTCAGCCGCTGCACCGCCTTCGCCATATCCGGCATCAACCCCGGCTCGATCGTCTCCTCATATTTCGGGCGCAAAAAACTCCCCTCGACCTCCCGCACCCTCAGCAGCTCATCAAACAACCGGCTCACGCTTTATCCGATAGTCTTCTCTTGCCGGTTCGACTTAGACATTTGTTGCGATTTGATCACCATGCTCTGCAGCTCCTTCAGCAGCGGAAACTGCTTATTCATCTGATAAATCTTCGTGTTGCCCTTCTGCGTGACGATCAAAAAATTCCCGCGCTCCAGCCGTTGCAATTCCCGCTGGATATTCCCGGGATCCTCCTTAATCAATTTCGACAGCGCCCTAACGTGTGTCTTGAAATCCGGATACTTCGCAAACACCACCACAATCTTCCGCCGCACCCGCGATGTAATAAAAATATCTAACATTTTACCTCTCTCATTCTTTCCCCATTATATCCCCCTCGCCCCATTTTCACAAGTATTTTTTACAACAACCATCTCAAAACCCACCCCCGATCCATAGACCGGGGACTACACAACTCACCGATGACTGCACGCAGAAGCAGGAAGCTAAATCGTCTCCCACTCGTCATAATCAATTTCCACGCCATCCTCGAAAGTCAACGAGAACGGCATCTCGATATCGAGTGTGTCAAAAAGGGTTGCTATGTGGGGTTCGTCAACGGCATAGACCTTCCGGTCGTGCACAACATAAAACGTACACGGGATGCCGTAGCCCGAGCCTCCCCAAGTGACCCTGAAGATATCTCCATCTTTGGCCTTCAGGACCATCGCTGCCCAAGTGCCGATCCGCCCGGCGTCGCCATCAGCTCCGTTCCCGCGGGCAACGATTTGGACCTCCTGACCCTCCGGCACCCGAACGACACCATTGCCGCGACGGGTGTACCGACAACCGGTCGAGAGGATCATATAGATTTCACCATCTTTGCCGCCGCGACTAATGCGCGGCCGGCCGGACTTTGAGGTGCCGATTGTCAACTCCGGATGCATTCCTTCGTCGATGGTCTCCAGACCACTCGGCGTCGGCAGGAAAACCTCCCGCCTACCGCGACCTCTTTCACCGATCGACACGCCCTCAACTTCGCCGAACTTAAATTCAACTTCTCTAACCTTCAGGTTGACGTTTGTAAACAGCATATTGCTCCTTTCCTCTCCCCCAAGGAGAATACCAATGCCTGTGTAAGATTAAGAGGATTTTCCTCACATTAGCGACTACCTCTTAGGTAGCACCAGATTCATCCAGCTTCGCCCCGCACTTCGCTGCATCCCTCTGGCGCTACCTAACCCATAGTCCTCATTATTTTTATACTTTGTATAAAAATAATGCACCGTGCATTATGCTATAATTACAACACATCTCGCTTTTTGCGTCATTTGTCATCGACTCATTGTAAAGGTGCTATCTGGCGTCTAACCAGACCTCGCAAGACCCACCGGCTCCCCGGTTTGTCCTGTTTCCAATCTATAAGCTTTCCGAAATCTTCTTTCTTAAGCTTATACTTCCATTGTAGCACACATTGCTAAAAAAATCAATGCTTTTTCCACAAATCCCCCATTTGTCCATCATTATCCCCTAATTCAGCCTAATGCACTTCCCCATATTCCCGCGGCTTCTGCCTCAAAAGGTACAACTTCCCCAATATCCCGATCGGCAACGCAAACGTCCCCAAAAGCTCCTCCACATGCCCCCGAAACCCCTGTTTGAAATTATACACGCCGTCCCCTTCCACCGGCCGCACCCCGTAGAAATTATAGCGTTTACAGCCGCTCGCCAGCGCCTCCTGGATCATTTTCCACTGGATCAAATGCGCCCCGCCGTACTTCTGATATTTTCGCACCGATCCGCTATAGAGATAAATCATTTCTCGCCCGTCATTGATAAACATCGCCGCTGCCAGCGGGATATATTCCCCAGGCTTGCCACCCTCCTTCTCCGCCGCCAGCTCTGCCACTAAGAACTTTACTTTCTCGCCAAAATGTTTCTTCACCGAGCGATAATACGCCATCTGCGGATCCTGGAAACCGTGCCGCTCGCCGGCTTCCGCCGCAATTTGCTTCAAGATCGGCAATTCATCCATCGCCAGCTCCCGCACCCGCACCTCTTCGCGCTCCGCTCGCCGAATCCGCTGCCGGTGATCCGTCCGAAAATCCCGAAACAGCCCCTCCGCTGTCTCCCCCGCGAGCTCCAAGACATATTGCCATTTCACCTGCCCCACTTCCCCGAGATATTTATAACCCATTCGCTCCAACTCCGCCTGCACCGCCAGATGGTCCTTCCCCGGCAAAATGTTATTCTTCCGATCGCGCGGCCGCGCCTCTACGTTCGGCGAAATCTCCAGCACAATCCCCCCGCGCTTGCGACAAAATTCCCGCATCTTCTCCGTCAAAAACCCCAAAATCTCCTCACGCGCCCAGATTTTCCCGTCAATAATCTCCGCTTCTTCGTCATAATTCATCAGCCAACCCCCCGCCACCTGAAAAATCTTCTTCCCCATCCGCCACGGTCGCGCCGACACCAGCCCCGCCGCTAGGATCCGCCGCTTTTCCGCCTTTTTTAGACCCTTGTGCGACACCGGCAAGACCACTCCTACCAGATACGCCTCCCGGTTTAGTTCCTTGTAGCGGCGGTACATCTCGACACTCTGCAAAAAGTTCTCACACGCCCAATCCTGGGCCGTCACTTCCCCGAATTCTGCCTCAGTCAGCTCCACAAATTCCATACTCTCATTATACCACGCTTCTCTGTTTTCCGCTATTTCTCGCCGCAAACGTCCTATGCTATAATGTTGTCATGTTTTTCGAGGTAATACCCACGACGATTTTCCGCCAAGGCAGCGGCGTCCTCACCTATTCCTGTCCCGAGCGGCTCCGCCCCGGTCAGCTCGTCCTCGTCCCCCTGGGTAAAAAAACCGTCACCGGTGTCGTCCTCCGCTCCGTCCCCCACGTCGATTTCCCCACCAAACCCATCGCGAAAGTCCTCTCCCCCCTCCCTCTCCCCGCTCACCTCTTGAAATCCATCCTCTGGCTCTCCCAATACTACCTTGCCCCACTCCCCACCGTCGCCAACCTTTTCTTGCCCGCCGGTCTCGCCTCACGTAATGCCTTCTCTGGACCCGCAAAAGCCCCCACAAAACCTCTAAAAAAACCCAAACTATCTTCAAAATCCGCAGAAAGCCCCCTAAAAGCCCCAAAATCACCCCTTTCAAGCAAAAGCGCCATCACACAGCCTTCCGCCTCTCGAAGCGCAAAAACCGCCCTCTCCGCCTCTCAGGACGCAAATTGCCTCAAATTACCCCTCATCGACCTCAATTCTGCTCAGCGAAAAGCCCTCAGAGAGCTCCAGAACGCCCCTGGCAGCACTCGTCTTTTGCGCGGCGTCACCGGTAGTGGTAAGACCAATCTCTACCTCCAAATGACCTCTGACGCGCTCCAGGCGCAAAAATCCACCATCCTCCTCGTCCCCGAAATCGCCCTCACCAGCCAACTCATCAAAATCTTCCACGACACCTTCGGCGACCGTGTCCTCCTCATTCACTCTCAGCAAACCCTGGCCGAACGCCGCCGCATCTGGATCGACATCCTCGAAAGAACCACAAAAAACAAAGATACCGTAGTCGAGGACTATCAGAATTCAGAGACGCCTCTGAACTCTGGTATTCCCGAACCGCTAATCATCATCGGCCCCCGCTCCGCGCTGCTCACCCCTGTCGCCAACCTCGGCCTCATTATCATCGACGAAGCCCACGAAAGCGCCTATTATCAAGAGAATCCCCCGCGCTATTCCGCTTTACGTCTCGCTAGCTTCATGGCAAAAACCTTGAAAATTCCTTGTATTCAGGGTACCGCCACGCCCAACCTGGTCGATTTTCACCTCGCCAAAACCCATAAATCCCTCGTCGAACTCTCCGAAAAAGCCAAATCTTCCGCCATCACTCCAGAAATCTCCCTAGTCGATCTGCGCGATCGCGCCAATTTTACCAAAAATCGCTACTTTTCCGACCAATTATTAACAAAAATCTCCGATAATCTTCAAAAACACCATCAAACTCTGATTTTTCATAATCGTCGTGGTTCTGCCCCCATGACCCTCTGTGAAGAATGTGGCTGGCAAGCCCTCTGCCCTAATTGTTATCTCCCGCTCGCTCTCCATTCCGACAGCTACACTCTCAGTTGCCATATCTGTGGCCACAGCGCCAAGGTTCCCTCGAGCTGCCCCAACTGCCACCATCCCAGCGTGATTCACAAGGGCTTCGGGACGAAGCTGCTTGAGTCTGAGCTGAGAGTACTTTTCCCGAAAGCCCAGCTCGCCCGTTTTGACGGGGATAATAAAAAAGGTGAAGATCTCGCCGCGCTCTACCAAAGAGTCAAATCCGGCGACATCGACCTCCTCATCGGCACCCAAACCCTCGCGCGCGGGCTTGATCTTCCCCACCTCGCCACCGTCGGCATCATCCAGGCCGACGCCGGGCTGGCCTTGCCCGATTTCGCGGCCGAAGAACGCGGCTTCGAGCTTCTCACCCAAGTCATCGGCCGCGTCGGGCGCGGCCACCTCGACACCGCCAGCGTCATCCTCCAGACCTACCAGCCCGACCACCCCGCCATCCAGACCGCCGTTCGCAGCGATTTCCTCGCCTTCGCCGACTACGCTCTGCGAGAGCGCCGCCGCGGCCACCTCCCCCCTTTTACCTACCTCGCCAAGCTCGCCATCACCTACAAAACCGAGAAAACCACCCTCGCCAAAGTCCAACACGCCCGCCGTATCCTCGCCCAGAACCCTCACCTCACCCTTTCGCCTCCCGCCCCCGCTTTCCACGAACGCACCGGCCGCGGCTACACCTGGCAAATCATCCTCAAGTCCACCTCTCGCGACCAGCTCGTCCGCGCCCTCGAACCTTTTTCCATGCACCATATCGAGCTCGACCCGCCTTCTCTCCTCTAATTCTCGTACGTCTGTTATAATTTGACATTCTCCCCCAACCTTCGACTTTTATGCTATAATTATCCTTATGAAACAAATCATTACTACTCCCGACCCTCGGCTCCGTCAACGCTCGACCAAAGTCAACCAAATCACCGATGAAACTCAGGAAATCATTAGCGATATGATCGAAGCCTCACTCGACTGGGAAAAACAGCACCCCTATGAACTTTCCGCCGCCATGGCCGCGCCTCAGCTCGGTATTAATAAGCGGATTATCATCATTCGTGACGATCTTGATAACAAAGAAAATAATTCTTTCACCGCCCTCGTCAATCCCGAAGTCATCAAAACCGAAGGTAAAATCGAAAAAGATTACGAAGGCTGCCTTTCCGTCCCGGAGATTTATGGTATGGTAGGGCGTCCTCACAAGGTGAAAGTCAAGGCTCGCCTCGCTGACGGCCACGACGTCCGCATCAAAGCCAGCGGCCACCTCGCCCGCACGCTCATGCACGAAATCGACCATTTGAACGGCATTCTTTTCATCGATCACATCAAAGATGACACCGATGCCTTCTACCGCCTCGACGAAAATGGCGAGATGCAACCTCTCGACTACGCCACCGAAGTCCAAAATAATCCCCAACTCTTCCCCGAGGATTAGCTTATGCTGCCTAAAATAATCTTTTTCGGCAACGGACCCCTCGCCACCTCCACCCTCTCCGTCCTCCAAGACCACTTCGATGTCATTTTCCACGCGCGCACCGCCGCCGATCTCGCCCAGGCCGCCGAATTGAAGCGCCAATTTCCTGAGGCGCACGCCGTCTTGGCTTCTTTTGGCGTGCTTATTAAACCCGACTTTCTTGAACTTTTCGAGCCCGAAGGTATCCTCAATCTCCATCCTTCCCTCCTGCCGAAGTATCGCGGCGCATCGCCCATCGAATCCGCCATTCTCGCCGGCGATTCCGATTTCAGCTGTTCCATCATGAAGCTCGCCCGCGGCATGGACGCCGGCCCCATCTATCATCAAGTCACCATTTCTGGTCTGCCTCTCAATAAATCCGAAATATATCAAGCCCTCGCTACTGCCGGCGCCACTTGGCTTGTCGAAAATCTCCAACATTTGCCCAAACCCATCCCCCAAGACGATTCTGCCGCTACTTTCACCACCAAACTCGACAAATCCCTGAGCTTTCTCCGCCCCGCAGATTTCCCCGCTGCCACCATCCTGCGCCAAATCGTGGCCTACCAAGGTTTCCCCAAGCCCAAATATACCTTTTATGGTAAAACTTGCATTATTCTCGAAGCACACATCCTCCGCGTCACCGACATCCTCTGCGAAGCTGCCGGCATCAATGGCCGCGAAAGCTCTCCACTACTCATTAAATGTGCCGACCGCAATTTCGTCGCCGTTGACCAGCTCCAACCCGAAGGCAAGAAGCCTATGTCCGCCCAAGCTTTCATGAACGGCTACGCCAAAAAATAATCCCCAACGTGCCTACAACATACATACATCGTATATACAGTGTATATACAGCCAAAATTAGCCCATAATTTTCTGACGCTCTGCCCTCAATTCCTCTTTGAAACTCTGGAAAATCATACTCACCACTTCGCGAAAATTCGGCACATATTGCTCCAGCCACACCGCCGCCTGCGTCGGCTCCGTAATCTGCTCAAATTCCTCCACCTGCTCATCAGTCAAGTACGCCCCAATATTCTGCCCCACTCGCACCTCCAATTCCTCTTGCGCATGCGCCATGAAGGCCTGCTTTTCCGCCGCCGGCATCTGATCCAGCCCCACTTCCCGCATAAACTGTTCGTCAATTCGCACCATTTTCCTCCTTCACTTCCCTCATTATAGCACAAAAATTACCCATCATATCATTTTTATATTATAATTATTAACATAAGCATTTTACTTTATTAAACATATTAAGTATCATGGCGAAAACATCAACGGTTGACTTATCAAAACTTAATCTCCACGAGCTCGAACAACGCCTCTCTAATACCAAATCCCGCCCCGAAACCCCCTCTCGCAAACAAACTCTTCTCGAGCTCACGACCGCCCTCAACACCCGCAAGCGCTACATCAAAGCCGAAGTCATGCGCTTCGAACAAACCAACAATCATTACCTGCTGATTTTTGATTCCACTCATGGTTATTCCAAAATCGCCGGCCGCTCGGTCTTATTTTATACCATGTCTATCGCCGATCGCCTTCATCGTCGTTTCAACCTTAAGCAAGATTCCGATCTCTATTCCAAATCCGAAACTGGCATCGTTTCGCTACGTCTCACTCCCGATTTCATCAAACAACTCTCCGCTCTCAATATCTTCCTCGACGATCAACTTAGCACGCCAGAACTGCACTTTTTCCGCCTCAGTACCACTTATAGCGAAGAACGCATTGCCAAACTCCGCGATCGCTCGCGCCAAGATCTCGAGCGTATCACCAACATCATTCTCCCCAAATCCCCCAATCCCTTGCTCTACCATGCTATTTCCGAGCTCAACCATCACGTGTACTTTACTTGCAAGCATATGCCTGATAGTTTTGCCCGCGACACCATCGGTAAAGAGCTTATTCTTTCCGCCAATCATATCATCGTCGCCTATCTCTCTTATGCCAATGCCGACCGTCATCAAGCCACGACCTACCTTCAGCAAATCCTCGAATACACTACCTTCATCAAACACACCATGGCTAGCCTCGAACAGCTCCATCTCGCCCATCACCAAGACATCCTTCGCATCCTCGAACCAATCGTCGATATCGAACGTCTCGCCGGCCGCCTTTATCGCGCCCACCTCCGCCAAACTTAATTCCTCCCTATCATGTCCGACTTTTCTGCTTATCTCTTGGAGGAACTTTGGCGCGCCTATCTCAGCGCTCGCCTCGGCAAATTGCGCACTCTCGACGAACATACTTTCGAAATTAATATCCTCGAAAATCTCGTCGCCCTGCGCGACAGCATTCTCCGGCGCTATTACACTCCGTCGAGGGGCGTCGCTTTCATCGTCCACGACCCCGTCATGCGCGAAATCGTCGCCGCGCCCTTTCGCGACCGTGTTGTCCACCATTTCCTTTTTAATACTTGTGCTGACTGGTGGGATCGTCATTTCATCATCGATTCTTATTCTTGTCGCGAAAACAAGGGCACTCTCTTCGGCCAGCAAAGATTAGCCTATCATCTCCGCGCTATCCAACAAACCACCGGCGCTCCCGCTTTCGCCGTCAAACTTGACATTCAAGGCTATTTCATGAGCTTGCGCCACGAGCTACTCTATCAGCGCATACTCTGGGGCCTCGACCGCCAATTTTCCTCACCAAATCCTCTTCCGAATTGCCCCGAATCCCATTACCCCATTCTTTACCGTACTCTGAAATACCTCTGGCACCAAATCATTTTCGACCACCCCATGCAAGGCATTAGAATCCGCGGCAAGCGCAGTGATTGGCGCGGTCTCCCACCTAGCAAAAGCCTCTTTCATCAACCGGCCGGCCAAGGTATCGTCATCGGCAACCTCACCAGTCAACTTCTTTCCAATATTTTTCTCGACCAACTTGACCGTTTCATCACTTTAGAGTTAGGCTATAAACATTACGGTCGCTATGTCGATGATTTCTATATTCTTTGTCCCATGGCGCAAAAATCCCAGCTCCTGCGCGATATTGAGGCAATTCGCAAATTCCTTCTCCATGAACTTCATCTCACCTTACATCCGCATAAGCAATATAAACAGCCCGCGACTAATGGTGTACCCTTCATCGGTGCCATCGTCCAGCCTTACGCTATCATTGCAGGCCGTCGCGTCAAGCATAATCTTTTCCACGCTGCTTATGATTTCTCCACCGGCTACAAAACCGACCCCGAAAGCTTCATTTCTCGCCTCGGTTATCTCAAACATTTCAATAGCCAGCATCTCCTCCAAAAAGTTTCCGCCACTTATGGCTGGAGATTCAATCCAGACATTTATCCGCCCATCCCTAATCGCCTCCGTTCGCAACTCGATCCGCCGAGTTCGCCACCAAAGCCTCAAGCTTCCCAAATCCCCAAACTTCACCTATAATTATATATGCAAAACCATTTTGCAAGATTCCAAGACAAAGTCCTTGAGGTTAGACTCCAACTTTTGCGGAATCTTTTTCAGAGAAACGGAGATTCCCCTCGTTGGAAATGTTATTACATTCTCCCATGAGGCTCATATTGCTATCGGCTCAGGTCAATAGTAAGCTTAAGCGAATCTTTTTGCCTTACTACCGTGATGTGCGGAGCGGGAACGTCAATGCGAACTATGGTACCTTGAGGAACGCTGGCGTCAATGGCAACAATTGGTCTCGCGTAGGCCACTCAGATGTCCGGTACGCTTACAACCTCGCCTTCAATAGCTCAGGCGTCAATCCCTCGAACAACAACAATCGCTACAATGCTTTCCCCGTCCGTTGCCTGGCCCGCTTCCCCCTTCCGGCTTGCGCTTCTCTAAGCCCCCGCTCGCGCCCCGCGCGAGCAGTTTGGCGTTTTGAACATGCTACTGCTTGCAAAATCTTTCCCCGCCATTATATACTAGCCCAATGAAACCAAAATACCCCCGAAACAAAAACCCTCATTCCGTCATTCTTCCGATAGACGTTCATTGTATTCTATCCAAACGCGAACTTTCCGCCGCTCAAATTCTTGCCGAATATTTCCAAAATAATGTTTATTGCCTAAAATGCTCTCAACGCAAAACCCCCGATTTTCGTATCAATGGCATCCTCTGGGAACTCAAAACGCCCACCAGCAACGGCAAATACACCATCGAACACGCTCTCAAAGCTGCTCTCAAACAATCCTCGAATATTATCATCGACTCTCGCTATTCCAAAATTCACCAAGCCAAATTTATTCATCAACTCACCCACCACGCAAAACACATCACCAACATCAATCAGCTACTTCTTATTACAAAACACAAAAAGGTTGTTGTCATTATCTAATTTTTATGCTAAACTACTAATATAAGTCGTAAAGGACACCTTTTATCCTTTACCAGACCTGTCAGGCAGCGTCGTAATACGCAGGTGCGGGGTCAAAAGATTAGAACCGCTTCAAGCGGTTCTAATCTTTTCTTGTACATAGTCTTAAAACACAAAAAGAGGGCAGTGTCCCGCATATACAACTGCAGGTCTTACCCTCACTAACTACAAATATACACCTCTCATTTCTCTAAGTCAAGCACTTTTCTCATTTTCGTAATTACCTTTATCCGTTTTATTCTGTGTGAATATACGAACTCTTTACGAATTTCACGCAAACATTTACTTTGATGGCGTTTGGTTCTAGACAAGTCTATTATCACATTTTCAGATTGTCTAGCAGCTTTCTGAAGCGTATTTTTAATCAACGAAGATCCTTCTCCTCGTGGGCATTTTATCTCCCATTCCCGCTCCAACATACGTATATCCGCCGTATGCACACCGGACTTATTGCTCTTTGGTATCAATTCGATATCATACCCGAGCCCCGTCAAAAATACTACTGTCGCCATTTCATGCATTTGCAGTACCACTCCATTCGGAATAATCTTCCCAACTTCCATGCCCCACACTATATCACAAATTTTTCCGCACATACAACCACAACCACGATAGATAATTATATATAGTCGCTTCCGCGGCGCGGCAAAAGCCGCGCAAACCGTTCCTTTCGACCATTTCAAGCATAGCCAACATCGAGAATCCCAGACCCCTCACACCTCGGCGCGGTAAACCGCGCCTCCTCGCCCCTCCTCCCACCGCCCGCATCTCTTGCTCCATTTCGCACTTCCATCCCTCATCTGCACCAAATTGCGCGCGACAAGTCGCGAAAATCTTTGACTATATGCTAAATTTTTGATCGACTTTCATAGTTTGAAGTCCAACTCCCAATTCAAGCACTTCTTCCAGCCAACCTCATCTGCCCACCCTCACACAATTTCACAGCTCATCTCCTCCAGCCTCCCCACTTTCTACCGCCCGCGCCTTCCGGCCAGCCCACGGGTGGCTCCGCCATCCCTTTGGGCTCGCCTATTCCTTTTTGTGCTTATCCCCCTTTTCCTTCTTCGCTTCCCCCTCTCCTTCTCGCATTCAGAGGAATTCAAAACTCCCTTCCTCTGCTCATCCATATCAAAAATTCCCCCCTCCCCATTTCCTATTTCAGTCCTTCTTTCCTTTCCAGAACCACAAGCCGGAAATAGCCCTTCTCAGGGCTATTTCTTCAGGTTGTTGGAGCTTATTGCTTCTTTTGTATATCTTTGCTTCCTTGTGCTACTTGCGGGCTAGGCAACGGACGGGGAAAGCATTAGAACGATAGCTACCATTAGCCGAAGGATATACTACTGAATTATCAG